>JAFGOW010000167.1 GCA_016926265.1 Deltaproteobacteria bacterium
GGCCACGAAAGTGCCTCGGATACCGAACGCCCCAAGAAGTGTTCTGGAAAAATTCACGTGGTGCACTTGCAAGTTGAATCTACCGCGCACCGAGGAAATCGCTCCGCCTTGATTGAGGGGTTAGGCCTTTTCAGTTGACCTTTATTTTTATTTTGCTTGAGGCTGCTCTTTTGCCTTTTGAGATAGGCACAAAATCTGTCTGCCTGTATGTTTTTGTAGAATTAAAATCTTGGACAATTGAAGTTCCACCATCGTCCCAATTAATTATCCCGTAATTATTTAAATTTAAATGGCTTTTTGCTATTTCAAAACCGTCTTTGTCAATGAGCGTATATTCAATATCATTGATTGACATTATTCTTGTTAATTTTTCTTTTTTGTCTTTTTCTGGTAAGACTTTGACAGTTACCTCCCAACCCCACTCGTAGAATCCCTTTTTTTCTTCAGATTCCGCAATTAGTTTCCAACCGTCAGAGGTGACAAGTATATTTTCTCTCGCGTCCTTCTTGCCGCTAATTTCTACTTCACGATTCTCATATTTGTGCCATTCATCATTGATTGAATCGCACCCAGTAACTGAAATAATGAAAATTACAAAAACGCAGAAAAAAAGCTTTGAATTGATCATTTTGAGGCCTAACGGTTGAGATAACCGGGCGCGCTGCTCAGGCAAAACTGGCAGCGGCTTCTTCGAGAAACGCCCCGAGAAAATCGCTCCGGTTGATTGAAGGGGTTAGAACTCAAGCAACTACTCGCTTTTTAAATGCTTCAAATGTCCGATTCGCCAAGGCGTCATCTTTTGCGAGTCGAGCAGTGCCTACGACTGACAAAGATGCGATAATCTCAGCAAACTTCAAAACCTCGAGTATTTCGTCGCGGTTGTAGTTGGCTTCAATTCCATCTTCCGTGTTCCAGCGCTGCACATGTAACCCGCCAGTGTGTGTGTATGCGCACATAGACTTCCAAGTTTTCTCCTTTATTTGCGAGAGTACCTTCTCATTGAAGGACTCGAGCATTTCCAACTCAGCAAGTAAGCAGTTAATTCGTGGGGGCTCTTTATTTTGCAGGAATGCGTCAATTACTGAGTCACTAGCACACTGGGACAGCCACTCGCCACGGATGTATGCCTCAAACTCTATGCGTACAAGGGAAAAGGCAGCAGCAAATAACCTCCACTCAATTAGCCGAACGATGGCGTGGTGAAGTTCTTGCGCAATGGCAAAGCACGAACCAGCAGCTCGTGTTCGTGAATCGTTTGGCACCTCCAGATTATCAACTGAGACACGCAGTTGCTCAACGTAGGTTCCGGCGTTTTTAATTTCCTCTTCTTTGATCATAGGAGAATCGCCGGGGTCAGGCTTTGAGAATTGAAAGATTGCAAACTTAAAACCTTTCAACCATTTAAACCCGCATCACTCACTCCTGCCAACTTGCAACTATTAAAGCCCGACCCAATGAGGTTCTTTCAGCTCCCAACAAGGCTTGCAAACAGAGCCTTCTGGAAAGCCTTTAATATGTTTCTTCAGTTTAGCCATAGCATTTGATTGATAACGTTGAGGTAACCGGCGGCGCAATTCGTGAACGGCCATCTGCGAGGTTTTCGAGAACTGATCGCTCTATTCCGTCCTGTTGAGTGATTTGTTATACGTTCACTTGCCTTTTTTATCATGTTTATGGTCACTCTGGCTCTTTTTCACGTATTCAGTAGTGGCTGGTCTTTCTTGTGTAGTGTTTTTTGGTTTCTCTTTGGCTTTATCACTCATACTGATAGCTCCTTTATTACTAATAAAATGACGAGAAAAATTGAGGACCAAGCGGATAATACCAAATTTTTATAGGCTTGCTCTAAGTTTGTGGCTTTTTCATCAATAACCTTTGTTAATTTTTCAGTCGTATCTACGTAGCAGTCAATTATTTGTTTAAACGCATCTTCTTCTGTTGCGGTAAATAAATATTCTGCATTAGATTTGCTCTTTGCTGCCACTGGGCATTCCCCTAGTTTTAACGCCCGTAAAGCATGGCCCCATGAGCACGCCATAGCAAAAGCGATAACACTACAAGCCAAAAGTATTACCCAATCTAGCTTGCCTGATGGACCGAATAGCGTCTGAGATTTAAAACCAACAAGAGAGGCGAATACCCCGATTATTATTGTAAGTAGGGTGACAATCTTGCCACACTTTTCTTCAAAATGGGTGAAGCGAGATTGCTCCTCAATATATCGGTCTTTTATGTAATTGAGAACTTCGATCTTAATATCCATGCCTGTTTTTTCGTATTACCATCAAATTATGCGACATGCAGCTTTTTCCCAAACTCCCCCGAATTTTTCTCAAACTTCTTCGCAAAACGCATAAAAAATAGGCAAAATACAGCTCACTTCTCCCCTTTTTGCAACCATAATCCGCGTACGGTGGTCTTATGTTGCATGCAACATAAGAACGGGGGCGAATTATGTTGGGATTTTTTCACCAAGGGCCGGCTTCCGGCAAATCATCGAATCAAATCCAGGTTTCTCATTATATCCGTTATGTTAGGGAATGCTAGGGTTTTTTCTTGGCGCTGGGGTACCTATTTTCAGTAACCGCAGGTAGCCGTTGATTGGCTTTTGGCAAAGGGCGCAAAGGGGGATGAAAAAAGAGGGTGGTCCCTTTGCGGCCCTGGCGTCTTGAGTGAGCTTGAGCGAACGGGCGTGAAAACAAGGTCTTGCCTCACGCATAGGCGCGACGACGCGAAGAGAGACGAAAAGCGAATTAACAGGGATGAAGGGGATGGAAATGTGTTTCCTTTGCGCCCTCTGCGGCCTTGAGCGAGCGGAACGAGCGGGCGGTAAAACCGGACTTGTTTCACGCGGAGGCGCTAAGAACGCGAAGAAAATCAAAAACCAATAAAAAAGGGTGGATTCCTTTGCGGCCTTGGCGTCTTGAGTGAGCTTGAGCGAACGGGCGTGAAATCAAAGACCTTGCCTCACGCGACGACGCGACGACGCGAAGAAAGACCAAAGCAAACCAAAGCCGAAGGGAATTTCTGGCAAACCATTTTCTCTTTGGGTGACTATTCACCTTCCCCGTAAAGTTCAAAAGAGTCTGAAAGCCCCCCGCTGAACTCACCAAAAATCATAACCACTGGATTCCCGATAAAGACATTCGGGAATGACAGGCCCCCATCGGGTTATTTGTCATCCCCGATCGACCGTGTCGGGGATCCATATTTTTTTCTCTTCCCATGCTTGTCCCCCAGCGCTTGAGAGAAAGATAGCTGCTGTTTTTCTCCCTCTTTGCGGCCTTTGCGATCTTTGCGGTAAAAAGTCTCATTGAAGGTGAATTGTTACCTTTTCGTAACCCTTCTCCATCCCTTTTATCCCAGTTGCATCAAGGTTTTCTGTTTTTGATGAAGCTGAATAGTGTCCCGGCTGTTCGTTTTCGGGAGTGGAGGACGTTGGGGAGGGTCCGGTTTGATTGTTCCAAACCGGTTTTACGTGTCTTACTTTGCGGCCTTCGCGGCTTTGCGTGAGCCAGGGTCTTCGCTTTTCCGGTTGTTTCCTGCCCCTGCCTAGCCCGCCCGATCTGTTTAAAGATTCAGGGGTCTAAGTGATCTCTTTGGCCAGGTCGGTCTGGTGGCGGACGATTTCGCCGTCGGTCATGTAGATGACGTCCTCGGCGATGTTGGTGGCGTAATCGGCGATCCTTTCAAGGTGGCGGGAGACCCCGAGATAGCTGATGACGGCGGAGAAATCCTCGGGATTGCGGATCAGGGCCACGCGGATCTTGGCGTAGGTCTCCCGGTGGCGGGAGCCCAACTCCTCGTCCAGTTCGATGGCACGGTGCGCCGGAGCCGGGCCGAAGTCTCCTTTGAGGCGCCTATTCCCGACCCTCTCACCGGCGGAGCCATTCAGGGCTGGCGCTCTTTGCTGGGTGAAAACCAGGCGCGGTTCGCCGCTCGCCTGAGAATGAGCGCAGGCAGCATTTTTCATGGCAGCAAAAAGGGGATGAGGCCCTCAAGGTTCAGCAGGGAATCCTGGCCAAATTGTGCCAGGGCTGGAAGGAAACCGTTGGGGTGGGGAAAAATAGTTTTTCGTCGGAAATCAGCTGGTGAAAAAACAGGATGGGCTCTTTTGGAAAAGGCCAGCAGAAAATGAAAAGAGCCGTAATTACGAATGCCTCAGATCCTGTTCCCATGGACATGGAAGGAGAGGCGCGCCCCGGTCACCTCGCTGCGGCCGGTGTAGATGAAAATCGTCAGCCAGAGCCCTTGCAGGGCTGGAATCATCAACGGGTTCCAGAAGGCTGCAAAGCCTGAAGCCAGATCCGGGCCTTGTTTCATCTCGCTCCCGAAAAACACGGCTGTGACGACGGCATAAGCCAGCCCCACCGCATTGAGCACCTGGTAAACCGATATTTTTCCTTCACCCCGGTAATCCGCCCGCAAAAATTCCGAAAAAAACCGCCACAACTGCGTCACGAAAAGGCCGAGCAGGAAGGCTTCGGCAAAACGTGAGGCGAGAAACAGCCCGGCGCCGCTCAAGCCGGCGGCCACATAGAGAATCGCCGTCAGGGCCTGAACCGGCAGCACCCTTTCCCCCTCCAGCCCCCCGGCATAGGCGATTTTTTTGGTCTTCCCGGAAAAAACGAAACAGCGGCGCGAAAACAGGCGTTGGATCAGGGGATGGCACTGGCTGAGGGGCTTCCCGTAACAGCAGCCGAAGCTGATGCAGGCCAGGCGCCCGAGCCCTTCCCCAAAACAATAAGCTACCACGATGGCGGCCAGGGCGGGTAGAACGGGGGTTACGGCCCCTTTTCGCCAGGGGAGATGGTTGACCAGGGCCACCAGCCAGGGCGCGATCAGGATGCCGACGAAAGCGGCGCCGCCGACGGTGAAGGTGTGGGCTTTCCCCTCAACCCATCGGGCCATCCAGCGCGAGGCCGGCACGCAGCAGAGCAGCAGCAGGGCCACCAGGGTAATGACATCGGCCAGGTGCACCCCGACCGAGCCGAGCAGGATCAGGGCCATGGCCACCGCCGCCAGATAGGCGTTGGCGGTCAGAAGCCCGTAGTAGGTCAGGTTGATTCCGTTCCAACCTCCATCGGGTCGGCGGCTGATGGGAAAAGAAGCCAAGATCTGCCATTTTTCGCCGGGAAGATGGAGGAATCCCCACCCGAGATAGAGACTCAGGGCCAACCCCGCGACAACCAGAAAAAATAGATTCAGCATCATCCAGTGTACTTCCTCCCTATAAGGGAACGTTTCCCTCAGAAATGAGGGTGGCCGATCAGCGACCGCACCCGCAACTCCGTTTCCGCCAACGGGCGTCCGAAACCGGTTGAAAAACGGCTTCGCACATCCGTCCGCCGTTGATTCTCCAGCAGGTCCCGCGCAAAACGGATGCGTTCCTGCTGGAAGATCAGCACGTCGGTGCTGCTGCCGGGGCGAAAAAGGCTTTTTGGGCAGCCCCTTTCCAGAAACAACGAAGGATAGATGGGGCTTGGGTTTGCATAACGTTCCCTGCTGTAACACTGCACGATGTCGCCGATCATCAGCGCCACGATTTCGATCATGGCGACCAGCCCCACTCGGGAACCGCCTTGGACATCGGTATCGATCACCGTTACCACCCGGCGGTTTTTGGAATAGGGGGTGGCCATCCGCACCACGGCCGCGGGATTGCAGGAATGGTAATCCCCCTCCAGTTCGTAAAAATCGACTACCACTCCCGTCACCGGCGTGTGGTTGTAATGGTACTTGTCCGGGGTCAGGCGCAAAATGCAGAAATCGCCGTCGTGGAAGGCGTTGATCCAGCGTTTTTGATCCGGCCCCAGCAGCTCGTCGAAGTGAAAAAACTTGTCCTTCAGATGGAGCGACGAGGTGTCGCGAAATGAGCCGATCAGAATCCGGCCGTCGGCCGGCGACACTACCGCCTGGGGGTCGTCCGGCAGCGGGCGGCATTCCCAGTAGCGGATCCGGCGCTCGAAGACCTTGCGAGCGGTGTTGAAAGAGTGGGGTGGTTCCAGACATTCCCGGAAATCGATGCCGGATTCGCGGATAAAGCGCCGGTTGCCGAGCACTCTGGCGCCCAGGGCCTGGTCGAAATGGAGAAAGCCGAGCCAAGAGGAGAGCCGCGCCTCGGTGAGCTTGCGAAACAGCAGGGGGGCCTTCTCCCGCACCGGATGGTAGAGAAAACGCACCAAGGCGTCATTGAACAGCCGTTCCTGGCGGATGGCTCCGCTTTCCCGCTCAATATACTGATGCGCGGCTGGCATTGGTTTCCTCCACGGCATTGTTTTCCATAAGCCCATCGGCATAAACCGACAGCAGCGCCAGATCGATCAGACGCCGCGTTTCCTCCAGGGAAAGGCGTCCGGCGCCAAAGGCTTCTCCGGCCTCTTTCACAAAGGCGGCCTCGTTTCCGTTGGGAAACAGGTTGTTGAGTGCCCGGCGCAGTTCTTCGTCGCCTTTCCGGCTTCGACTTTTCAAAGCGGCCACATCTCCCGCCAGTAATTCCAAGGCCTCGGCGGTCTGTTGCCGCCGCAGATGATCCCGGTAGTAGCGTTCCGCGCCGGCATTGAACTCCTCCGCCGGCACCGCCAAAGGCGAGCCCGCGTTCAGCAGCTCCAAGGTCCCTTGCGTCATCCGGGCGGCGCAGGAATATTGCTCTGGGTTTCGGAGCCGCCTCTCCAGGTCGTTGAGGGTCTCCTCCAGCTTCAGCATTTCGATGAGGTCGGCGCCGTCCTCGCGCAGGATTTCCAGCAGAGCCCGGCGGTATTCCAGATTCCGAACCCGCAGGAAACGGGGATAGCGGCGGCTGACCCGGGTGGTTCTGGTTTTCTGGAGGATGCGTCGCAGCAGATGATTCCGCGATCCCCTGCCGACGAAAAAGGTGGGAAGGCCGATGGCGGTTCCGAAGAAAACCTGGCGTCTTTCGCTTTCCACCGTCGGGTTGTCGGGGATATGGCGATGGGTGATCCTGCCCTCGGCCATGTACTTGAAGGCCAGGGCCGTGACCAGGTTCTGGAGGTTGACGGCCGCCTCCAGATCCGAGGTAAATCCGGCGAAGGTGCTCAGGTAACGCCCCTCGAAGCCGGAGAATCCCATCTGATGGAAATGACGCTGGCGGTAAAGAAGGTAAAGCGACATGCGCCGGTCGAAAATCCCCAGGTCGGCCAGATCATTTTTCAGGCGCTGCTGGTTGCCGAGGGCGCCGTCCAGGGAAGGATGGCGGCTGGTGCTGAGCAGCGCCACCGGATAATCGATAAGGCGAAAATCGGGGACGAAATCGCCCGCCAGAGAACAGATTTTCCCCAGGCTGCGGTCGAGCCAGGGAGGGCCAAAAGGTGTAACCGGACAGCCAAGGATGGAGATGGTGGCCTTTTTCTTCCAGCGTCGCCACATCATGCGCAGATGGGTGAAATCGAGCTCGTGGGGGAGGAAGCTGAGCACCGTTTCGGGATGGAAATCCGAAAATCCGAGCCGGTAGGGGGCCGCGCTGTAGGTGCCGACAAACAGCGGGAGGAAGTGTTCGATGATCTTGATGGCCAGATCCCCCAGAACCTTTTCCTCAGCCTCCCCGAATCCGGAGGTGTTTTTTACGGCGGCGGTCAAGCGCCGGCTGCCGAGGCTGACATGGGTGCCGTTGTTGGCCAGGCTGATGTTGGATACGTTGGGGAGCACCACCAGGTTGTTGGCGATGATCCCGGCTTCCCGGAGCTTATGTACGGCGTGAAGCTGGCTGCGGCTTAGCACCTCGTGGCAGAGCCACATGTAGCGGTTTTTCTCCTCCCCCTTGGCCCAGCCCGACAGGCAGGGGCTCATGAACAGTTCGCGGTAGAAGGCGTCGGAGATGATGCGGCTCAGTTCCTTCTGACGCACCGGGGGATGGGGGGCGGAATAGATCAGGGCCGTCTGCCCCGCCTCCCGGAGGCCGAATTTTTCATTGGCGTAGTGGATGAGAAGCTGGGTGAGGAGAAACCGCTTGGCCGTCTCCCCGGCCAAGCCCCGCCCCAATCCCTGGCGGGGGCCCGAGGAAACCACATGAAAGGAAAAGGTTTCCGGCGAGGTGTTGTCGCTCAGGAAGTGCGCCATCAGCCGTTGGGCGATCCGTTCCAGAAGGGGGACTGAAGGTTTTCTTTCCGCGGCCAGATCGGCCAGAGCCAATTTCGGCAGGTAGCTGATGGGGACGCGGAGGAATTCCTCGCCCCCCACCCGCAGGGTGAAACGCTCGGCGTCGTGACGCAGTCCCGCGGATTGGCGCTCTTTGTCGGCCCACAGATCCTGCATGAAAACCCGTTCGGCGGCGGCGCTCAAAGAGCGGCGCTGAAACCGCACCCAACTGTTTTCCCAGATGTTGGTTCCATTGTCGTACAGGAACCGCTCCAGTTCGGTGACCGCCTTGCGGGGAGCCTCGCCGCTTCTTTCCCGCCGCAGGATGTTGGCGAGGTAGTCGGATTGTTCAATCGTCAGCGGCAAATCGACCTGCTGGCGGTTTCCTTTCACCGCCGCCTGCAGCTCGGTTTCCGAGCCGGCAGTGGAATCTTCCCCGGCAAAGGGGAGGGAATGAGTCCGTTCCTCCGGGGAATTTCCCGGTATCCCCAGATTTTCAAAAAGGAGGCGTTGCTGAAAACGCAAGGAGGAAATGGGATGGCTTTTGGAAGCCGGCGCCCGAAACGGCAGGGGGCCGGAATAGGATTTATGGTTCACAGATTCCCTTTCGGTCGGTGAAAATTTTATTCTGCGGTTGCCGGGAAGAGGATCGCCGAAGGTGTTTAGGATTGTGTTGGCGTTTTATTAATTTTCCGTGAATTCGTCGGCAAGGGAGCTCAAGGGTGGGCGTCGGGGCGGGAAGCGGGTTTTGGGATATGGCGCTGTTCAAAAAAGCCAAAAGGGGGATTTCGGAACCGGCCTGTGATCCACGGAGAAGGCGACCTCTGAATTCCCCCAAAAAAAACGGGAAGGACAAGATGTTTTTAATGTCCTCCCCGAATGGTTTCTGCCAGTTTGATCCTGATTTATTGGATCTCTTTGGCCAGGTCGGTCTTGTGGCGCACGATTTCACCCTCGGTCATGTAGATGACGTCTTCGGCGATATTGGTGGCATAATCGGCAATCCGCTCCAGGTGGCGGGAAACCCCGAGGTAGCTGAGAACGGCTGAGAAATCCTCGGGATTCCGGATCAGCGCCTCGCGCACCTTGCCGTAAGTCTCCCGGTGAAGAATGTCCACCTCCTCGTCCAGTTCGATGACGCGGCGCGCCAGAGCCGGGTCGAGGCCCACCAGGGCGTCGAGGCTTTTCTGCAGCATGTGGTCAACCAAATGGGCCATCCGAGCGTAGTCGAAAGGGGATGGCACCTTTTTTTCCCTGGTAATGGCCATGGCCCGTTCGGCGATGTTGACCGCGAGGTCCGCGATCCGTTCCAGGTCGTTGTTGATCTTGAGGATGCTGACGATGAAACGGAGGTCGCCGGCCACCGGCTGGTAGAGGGCGAGAATCTTCAAACACTCCTCTTCGAGTTCGACCTCCATCCGGTCGATGGTTTCGTCGCGTTCGATCTGTTCTTCCGCCATGACGGGATCCATCAGCTTCAGGGCCAGAATCGATTTCTGGAAGATATACTCCACCTCGGCGGCCAGGGAGAGGATGCTTTTTTTAAGACGATCCAGTTCGCGTGAGAGCAGTATTTGCATAGATAGCCTCAGCCAGGGTTGGGAAAAAGGCTACTCAAATCAACCGAATCTACCGGTGATGTAGTCTTCTGTTTGTTTGAGTCGGGGGCGGGTGAAGATTTTTTGGGTTTCGTTGCTTTCGACCAGTTTTCCCATATAGAAAAAGGCCGTGAAATCCGAAACCCGCCCTGCCTGCTGCATGTTGTGGGTGACGATGAGGATGGTCAAATCCTTTTTGAGCTCGTGGATCAGCTCCTCGATCTTCTGGGTGGCGATGGGGTCGAGGGCCGAGGCCGGTTCGTCCATGAGCAGGATTTCCGGCTTCACCGCCAGGGCGCGGGCGATGCAGAGCCGCTGCTGCTGGCCGCCGGAGAGGCCCAGGGCCGAGGTGTGGAGGCGGTCCTTGACCTCCTCCCAGAGGGCGGCCCATTTCAGGCTCTCCTCGACCCGCTCCTGGATGGATTCCCGGTCGCGGATGCCGTTCACCCTCAGGCCGTAGGCGACGTTTTCAAAGATCGTCTTGGGGAACGGATTCGGCTTCTGGAACACCATGCCGATGCGGCTCCTCAGGGTGACCACGTCGACCGAAGGCTGGTTGATGTTCTGGCCGTCGAAGAGGATTTCCCCGGTCATCCGGGAGCCAGGGATCAGGTCGTTCATGCGGTTGAAGCAGCGCAGAAAGGTGCTCTTGCCGCACCCCGAGGGGCCGATCAGGGCCGTGACCCGGTTGCTGGGGAAGGTTAGGGAGACATCGTAGAGCGCCTGGGAACTTCCATAATAGAAGTCGAGGTTTTTGGTGCTGACTTTGATGTTTTTGTTCATGAAAAGGGACCTCGGGTTTTGATTCGTGGCTCAGCGGGATTTTTTCCGCAGCCGGGAGCGGTAGAGGATGGCCATCAGATTTAAGCCCAACACCAACGTGATGAGGACCAGGGCCGTGCCGTACTGCAAGGGGCGGGTCGCCTCGATTTCGGTGCCGGCCGTGGCCAGGACATAAATGTGATAGGGGAGGGCCATGACCTTGTCAAACAGGGACGACGGCAGCGACGGGGTGAAGAATACCGCGGCGGTGAACATGATCGGCGCCGTTTCCCCGGCGGCCCGGCCGATGCCGAGAATTCCCCCGGTCAGGATGCCGGGGAGGGCCGCCGGCAGCACCACCCGGTAGATGGTCTGCCATTTGGTGGCGCCGAGGCCCAGGGACGCCTCCCGGTAGGTGTTGGGGACCGCTTTCAGGGCCTCTTCCGTGGTGCCGATGATGACCGGGAGCGACATGGCCCCCAGCGTCAGGGCGCCGGAGAGGATGCTGACCCCGAAACGGAAATAGGTCACGAAAAGGGCCAGGCCGAAGAGGCCGAAAACCACCGAGGGGACCCCGGCCAGGTTGTTGATGCCGAGCCGGATGAGGCGGAGGGTTTTGCCGGGACGGGCGTATTCGCTGAGATAGACGGCCGAGGCGATGCCGATGGGGAAGGCGAAAGCCATGGCGCCGAGGGCGAGGCAGACCGTGCCGACGATGCAGGGGAGGATGCCCCCTTGGGTCATGGCTTCGCGCGGCGCTTCGGTCAGAAAGGTGAGGGTGATCGCCTGCCAGCCGTTGGCGACCATGAAGAAGAGGATGATGAAAAGGCCCAGGGCGGTTATGGCCACGGCCCCCCAGAACAGGGAAAAGACCAATCCCTCCCATGTCTTGCGGCGCCGCAGGCGGGCCTGGTAGGCCTGTTGGCTACTGTCCATGGGGGCTGTTCTTTCCAAGGTCAGGGGGGATGAGGATTGGACCTCAAAACTCATAAGGTGGCCGCTCCGGTCTGTTGGTATTTGTGAGCGATCTGGTCGGCGATCAGATTGAAGCAGAAGGTGAAAAGAAACAGCACGATGCCGGTGGCGAACAGGGCGTGGTAATGGGAGCCCCGGAACGGGGCTTCGGCCATTTCCGCGGCGATGCTGGCCGGCAGCGGCCGCACCGGATCGAAGATCGAGCCGGGAATCATGGCGGCCCCGCCCGCGACCATCAGAACCACCATGGTTTCGCCGATGGCCCGGGACAGCCCGAGGATCACCGCGGTGCTGATTCCGGAGATCGAGGCCGGGAGCACCACCTTGACGATGGTCTCCAGCCGGGTCGCGCCGAGGGCCAGCGAAGCCTCTTTGAGCTCCTTGGGCACGCTGTAGATGGCGTCCTCCGAGATGCTGCAGATGGTCGGGACCGACATGAAGGCGAGCATCAGGGCGGCGTTGAACAGGTTGAGGCCGGTGCCGAGATTAAAGGTCTCCTGCAGAAACGGGGCCACCACCACCATGCCGAAGAACCCGATAACGACCGAGGGGAGGGAGGCCAGGAGCTCGATAACCGGCTTGGCGATCTCCCGAAAGCGGCGCGAGGCGATTTCCGCCAGATAGATGGCGGTCATCACCCCGAGCGGGATCGAGATCGCCGCAGACAGCACCGTGACCGCCAGCGAGGCGAGGATCAGGGGGAAGATGCCGAAATCGGGAGGGTCCGAGGTGGGGTACCAGTAGTGGCCGCCGATGAACTGGGCCACGGAGACCTCCTTGAAGATCGGCAGCCCCTCCAGGACCAGAAACAAAAAGATCAGAAACAGGGTGCCGATGGAGACGAAGGCGATCACAAAGAAAAGGCGGCGGATGATTTTTTCTCGGGAAGTTCTGGAAAGGAACATCGATCAGGCCTGTTTCGGATGGGCTGCATGGGTGGTGATGAGCGAGCCGGGCGCCGATAACAGGCGCCCGGTTCGCCAGGTCTTCATCAGTAAAGGGGGACGTAACCCGTTTCCTCGACGAATTTCTGCCCTTTGCCGGGGTCGAGCATGTAGTTGAGGAATTTGACCGTATCCCCTTTCGGCCAGCCGCGGGTGAACATGAACAGCGGGCGGCTGACGGGGAAGCTGCCGTCCAGGGTGGTCGCCTTGGAGCCGACGATGCCGTTGACCTTGAGGGCCTTCAGTTCCCTGTTCAGGTAGCCGATGCCGATGTAGCCGATGGCGTTGGGGTTTTTGGCAACGGCCTGGGCCACGGCACCGTTGGAGGCCTGGAGCAGGGCGCCGGGGAAGACCCGTTCCTTTTTCATGACCTTTTCTTCCCAGACTTCATAGGTGCCGGAAGAGGTGTCGCGGGAGATGACCACGACGGGGCGGTTGGGGCCGCCGACTTCCTTCCAGTTCTTGATTTCCCCCTTGTAGATGGCCTTCAGCTGCTCCAAGGTAAGATCCTGAACCTTGTTGCCGGGGTGAACGACCGGGATGATGCAGTCGTAGGCGACCCGGAACGGAACCGGATACTGCCCTTTTTCGATCGCCTGCTGGACCTCTTTGTCCTTGATGAAGCGGGAAGCCATGGCGATGTCGGTGGTGCCGTCGATGATCGCCTTGATCCCGTTTCCGGAACCGCCGCCGGAGAGATCGATTCTCAGCTCCGGATACTCTTTGTTATAGGCCTCGGCCACCTTCTGGGCGATGGGCAGGACCGTGGTCGAGCCGTTGATCGTCAGGCTCGCCGCGCTGCAGAGGGTGGCGACCGCCAGGGAGGCGGTCAGGAAGATGGAAACCAGCCAGGTAAGACGCACACTTCTTTTCATGCTTTTTTCTCCTTTGCCATCGTTGTTAGGATTCTGCCCCGCCAATGTTAGGAACGTGTTAGTCGCCACCGGAAAAGGCAGGAATTGATGTTCTTCCGGTTACGCGGGCAGTCTCTTTATCGCAGGGGATTGCAAGGGAGGTGTTAAGGGGATGTTAGAAATTGGTGAGGGGAAAAAGGATCAAAATCTTTTTTCGGGCAGTGGCAGCAGGATGGCGAAGGTGCTTCCCTGGCCGGGGGCGCTTTCGACCGAGACCGAGCCGTGGTGGATCTGGACGATATGCTTGACGATGGCGAGACCCAACCCGGTTCCGCCCAGTTTGCGGCTCCTGGCCTTGTCGACCCGGTAAAACCGCTCGAAGATCCGCGGCAGATGTTCCTCGGGGATGCCGGTGCCCCAATCGCGCACCGAAACCCGGATCCCTTCCGTCAGCTCCTCGCCCTTGACCAGGACCTGGGCTTTGGGCTCGCTGTATTTGACCGCATTGTCGATGAGGTTGACCAGTGCCTGTTCAAAAAGAGGGGGATTGATGGCGGCCTTCAGATTCTCGGAGCATTCCAGAGCGATCCGGATCGATTTTGTCTCGGCCAGGGGAAGGCAGGACAGGATCGAGGCGTTGAGGACTTCGGTCAGGGACTGGGTTTCCAGAGGGACCGCATCGGAGCGCTCCTCCTGTTCGATCCGGGAGAGGCGCAGCAGATCCTCGATGATGGCGTGGAGCCGTTCGGCCTGCTGGGCGATGATGCCGAGAAAGCGCCGGCCCTCCTCGGCATCGTTCAGGGCGCCGTCGAGCAGGGTCTCGACAAAGCCCTTGATGGCGGTGATGGGCGTCTTGAGCTCATGGGAGACGTTGGCGACGAAATCGCGGCGGATGTTTTCCAGGCGGCGGAGATGGGAAACGTCGTTGAAGACGATCAGGGCACCGATCTGGCTGCCGAGGGAATTTTTGAGCGGCATGCCGTGAACCTGGAAATGGAGCTGCCGATCCTCCTGCTGGAGCAGGATTTCGTCCTCCAGCGGTTCACTGGCTGCCAGGGCCAGCCGGATGAAGCGGAGCAGGTCGGCCTTGCGCACCACCTCCTGGACCGGTTTTTCCCGGGGATCGGGATCGGTCACGGCCAGGAGCTTGAGGGCGGCCTGATTGATGCGCAGAATCCGCTCCTCGTTGTCCACCGCCAGCACCCCTTCCACCATGCTGGAGAGAACGGCGTCCTGTTCGTTGTGCTGGTTGATGATGGTGTCGATCCGCTCCTGAAGCCCGGCGGCCATCAGATTCAGGGTGTCGGCCAGGGCCACGACCTCGGCCGGGCCGTGGATATGGATCCGTTTTTTCAAATGGCCCGCGGCGAAGCGCTCCGCCGCTTTTTTGATCCGTTCCAGGGGGCGGCTGATGCGGCGGGAGACGAACAGGCTGATCAGGGCCGCGGCCAACGCGATGCAGAGACTGCCGAGGACGATCCCGGGGTAGGCCGTCGCCAGGGTTTGGTTGAAGGATTGGATCGGCTTGGCGGCCCGGATGACGCCGATGACCTTTGCATCCGCGACAACCGGTGTGGCGACGTACAGCATCGAGGTATGGACCGAAAAGCTGTGGCGCAACGAACTCCCGGTTCCTCCGGCCATGGCTTCCCGGAATTCGGGGCGGTCGGCGTGGTTGTCGAGGGAACGGGGATCCTCGGCGGAATCGGCGACGACCTGGCCGTTGGGCAGGATCAGGGTCAGGCGGCTGCCGATTTTCCGGCCCAGGGTCTGGAGCAGGGCCTCGGCCCGGGCATCGTCCCGGACCTTGAGAAACGGCCGGACCTGATCCTCGATCAAAGTGGTCTGATCCTGGAGATCGATCCGGGTCTGCTCGAGATGGAAGTTCCTCAGCAGGGAGATGAACAGCCCGGTGCTGACCGAGAGGGTCAACAGGATGAAGAAGAGATAGCTGACGAGCAGCCTGAAGAAGAGGGGACGGTCTTTCATCCGGATCAATCCCTGAAACGATAGCCGACGCCGCGTACGGTTTCGATATACTTGCCGTAGCGGCCCAGTTTTTTGCGGAGCCCGACGATCTGCACGTCCACGGCCCGGTCGGTGACCGAGTAATCCTCGCCGCGGACCGCGTTGACGATCTGGTAACGCGTGAAGACCCAGCCGGGCCGGGAGGCGAGATAGTGGAGGACGTGAAACTCGGTGAAGGTGAGGTCGACCGGTTCCCCTTCCGCCAGCACCTCCTTGCGGCCGGGGTGGATGATCAGCTCATGGATGTGGATGGCCGCCTGATCCCGATCCGGCGCCATTTCGGCGCGGGGCCGCCGCAGCACCGCCTTGACCCGGGCCGATAGCACCCGGATGCTGAAGGGCTTGGTGAGGTAGTCGTCGGCCCCCATCTCCAGGCCGGCCACGATGTCCGGTTCCTCCCCCTTGGCCGTGACCATGATGATGGGGATCGAGGCCGTATCCGGGGCCGCTTTCAGTTTCCGGCAGACCTCGATGCCGTTAAGACCGGGCAGCATCAGGTCGAGCAGGATCAGGTCCGGCCTGTTCCGGAGAGCGGCTTCCAGGCCCTCTTCCCCGGAAGCGGTTCCCATCACCCGGTATCCGTCCTTGGTGAGGTTATAATGGATCAGGGCCAGGATATCCTCTTCGTCCTCGATGATCAGGATGGTTTTTTCGCTCATGGCCGCTCCGTGGGTCTTGGCAAGGACACCATAGTCGCATCATGTTAGCAGCATGTTAGGAATCGATGCGAAAAAAGTTTAGGCCTGGCGGCTAATCGATAGCCGTTGCCGCGACTTTTGCATGGCGGATGGGGTGCGGTTGCCGAACGGTTATTCTGAAAATATTTTGTTACTATTCACCATCGGCATGATCTTTTACCGCAAAGCAAAGGGGGATGAAAAAGAGGGTGGTTCCTTTGCGTCCTTCGTGACCTTGAGTGAGCGCAGCGAACGGGCGGTGGAAACCAAACCCTTTCCTCACGCGGAAACGCGGAGAACGCGGAGAAAGACCAAAGCAAATCAAAACCTGATCAAAACCTAGTGGAGTTTGGGGAAAACCATTTACTTTTTGTGA
>JAFGOW010000168.1 GCA_016926265.1 Deltaproteobacteria bacterium
AGCAAAACCGCGCCGCCTGCCAGCAAAGCGCGCCTTTCCGGATCGGGTTGGGAAGAAAGAATCGGCCGGGTTGCCGCGCCGAAGGAAAAACGGATCGCCTGCTGCGGACAGATCTCCAGACAGAGCCGGCAGGTGAGGCATTCCCCATAACGGGTGGCGCGGGGATCTTCCGGGATCGCCTGGCCCGGGCATCGGGCCTGGCATTTCCCGCATCCAATGCAGTCTTCCGTCACCTGCCGTTTCCAGGCGGGGTGGCGGGCTGCCAGGGAAAAGAGGGCGCCGGCCGGGCAGAGGGCCCGGCACCAGAAGCGGGGGGCGATCAGTGCCCCCAGCAGCGGCGCCAGGGTCAGGATCAGGAGCGGGGCCAGGGGCTGGTAGCCAGGGGTGCGGATTTGGGCAAAGACCACCAGGTCCCAGCTCCAGCGATGGGCCGCGGGCCGCGCCAGGTCAAGGGCTGCGGCGACGCCTTCCCGGGCCAGGGGTTCCAGCAGCAGGGCGGTAAAGCGCGTGGCGATGGCCAGCGGCGCCGCGAGGAAAAGCAGCGACACCCCGCCGGCGGCCGCTCCAAAAAGGAGCAGGAAGGTAAGTGACCGGAGCCGGGAGAGGTTGGGCCGAGAACGGTTTTTCCGTTGCGCGACCCGGTCGGACAGGTCGATGAAGCTCCCCAGTGGGCAGAGATGGCCGCAGAAAAAGCGCCCGAAAAGGCTTGTCGCGAGCAGCAGCAACAAGGCCGCGCCTATCCCCGCGAAGATTGCCCGCGCCGCCAGAAAGGTGCCGAGGGAGGCGGCCGGATCGAAAGCCAGGAGCCAGGCCAGGAGCAGTCGCTCGCCGAAGGGGGCGGCGGCGGTGGCGATCACGGATGCGAAGATCAGCAGGCTGATACTCTGGAGCAGACGTTGCGTGCGCATCGGCGGCAATCAGGCCTGGCCTTCCAAGACCGTGAGATTGGCGATGTCCATGCGCCCCAGTTTCCGTTCGTGGGCCAGCCGGATGTGACGCACTTGGGAGGCTTTCATGCGTTGCCCGTACCAGGGGAAGCGTTCCACGGCCAAGGCGTCGGCCGCCACCATGTCCCGCGAGGCGATGATGGTGCGTGGCTCCAGCACCAGGCCAGGGCCGCCGGGGCCGTGGGTACTCAGCACCCGGCTGGCGTCGATCACCACCAGATGGGGCTTCAGGAGTGAAGCGAGATCCACGATGGCGGCATCGAGGTCATGGTCGCGGTGCATGGTGCCGCGGTTGTAGATCAGGCCCATCATCCCTTTCATGGAGAGGCTGACGCCGGTGGCGCCGTGGGATTTGGCCACCGGCACGGCGATCAGCACATCAGCCTTCAGCACCTCCTCCATGACATCGGTGGCTTTCAGGGTTTCCCCCCGGGTGATGGCGGCTGGAGAAAAAAGCCGGGAGCTCTTGACGGCGTGGACGATATCTCCCCCGTCCAGCCGACACGCCTCCTTGATCCCTTCGATACAACGCTCGGCCGGACCCAAGGGGTTGTCCAACACGCTCACACTCGCGGCGCCGGCCTCCCGGCACAGGGCCACAAGGGTGCGGACCACTTCGGGGTTGGTGTTGGAAGCCCTTTCAGAAGGGCTGCTAAAGCTCATATTGGGCTTGATCAGCACCCGGCTGCCGCGTTTGACGAACTGGCCGAAACCTCCCAAAAGCTGGATTGCCTTGCGGGTGGCGGCCTCCGGAGCGCCGATGGCCACGGCCAGATCCGGGACGCTTCCGGTGGCGTTGCCCATGCCGGGAAAGAGGTGGAGGCCCCCTGCGGCCAGGCACAGGGTGCCGGCCTGCCAGGCCATAAATTGACGGCGGGTGAGTGTCCGTGGGGGGAGCGGTAGGAGGTTTTTTTCCTTCATGACGGCCTCTTTCGGGTTGGCAAAAAATTGGATTCCGGCCTTGGAACGGATTTCTTTCTTTATCGGGAAATTCTATCAACAAACAGCGATTCGCAACACCCCTTCAATAACCCCTTCACTTTGGCGTTGAAATTATCCTTTAAAAGGTTACCTTATTTCAGGATGGGGGTGGGTCGGTGTGCCGTTTCCATCCCGGTTGCAACGATTTTCTTTGAAAGGGGGCGCCGTGACGGACAGCACTGAAAATCAATGGGATCGACATCTCCCGGCCCGGGTTCCCGACCTGATGCTCTATTTCAGAGCCGGGGTATGGCGGATCGGGCGGCTTTCCCCCAAGGTGGAGAAGTACCTGGCGAAGGATGGTTGCGACCGCCCCATCGATGAAATTTTCCCCGAAGCCGCGCCGCGGCTTTCCGAATTGGCCGACGAAGTCGCCGTCGGCGGTGCCGATTTGAAGGATGTCCGCGTCAGCCTCAAAGGGAAAATCCGCGGCGCGGCCATGGTTGCCGAGGTTCGGCCACGGCCCGGCGCGGTTGAAGAATCGCCGCTCCGCATCGAGTTTTTTTTCCGGGAACTGGCCCCTTCCGAAGCCCTTGCCCCCCGTTTTTTCCATGGCATGGTCGGCGTCGCTCCCGCCGTTCTGGAGCTGTTCCGCAAGATCGAGCTCTACGGCGCCTCCGACGCCTCGGTGGTGGTCACCGGCGAGACCGGCACCGGCAAGGAGCTGGTGGCCA
>JAFGOW010000169.1 GCA_016926265.1 Deltaproteobacteria bacterium
CCGGTGTTGAGGCCGATGTTGATCCCCGACACCACCAGATCGGGGCGGCGCCCTTCGTAGAGATGATAAATCCCCCAGTTGATGCAGTCGGCCGGGGTGCCGTCGAGGCAAAAAGCGCCGCGGCCGAAGAGGGCGATCTCGTCCACGTAGAGATGTTTGAAGCGGGTGATCGACTTGCCGGTCCAGCTCTGCTCCTCCTTGGGAACCACAATGGTCAGACGGCCCAAGGCGTCGAGATGTTCGATGATGAACTGAAACAGCGGCGAGCGGTGGCTGTCGTCGTTCGTCAAAAGGATTTCCATGGCCCTCTATCTATCCTTTCTCCAGCCGGCCAGCTCGCGGCAGATCTGCTCGCACAGTTCCTCCGGCGTCGACTCCCCGGCCGGGATGATGATATCGGCGTATTCCTGATAGAGGGGAAGGCGTTCCCGAAACAGGGAGGAAAAATCGTGCCCCGGCGGCCCGGCGATGCCACGCCCGGTAAAATTTTTCACCCGGCGCTGTAATTCCGCCAACTCCACCTGGAGAAAAACCACCGCCCCTTTCCCCTTGAGACGGGCCATCGCCCGTAGGCTGTAGACGGCGCTGCCGCCGGTGGCGATGACGCAACCGTCGCAATCGAGCGCCAGCAGCACCCGTTCCTCGATGCGCCGCAGTTCCAGATAGCCGTCAGCGTCAACGATCTCCTGCAGGGTACGCCCCTCGGCCTGCTGGATCAGGATGTCGGTATCGATGAACCCCCGGCCGCAGAACTTGGCCAGGATCACCCCCACGGTGCTTTTCCCCGAGCCCGGCATCCCGATCAGGACGATGTTGTTGATGTGGCCCCAAATCCGCATCGGATGCATCTCTTCTTGCATAATCCCTGGTTCCCTGCCGCGCGGTTTACCAGGGAATGACCGCGTTCCGCTCCGAAAAGCCCCCAAAAAATTCTCAGACTCTTATAAATAAAACACTTTTTGATATTATTTATTTAAATTTCAATAGGTTGTAATTATTTTTAAACAACAGTGCGCATGGTTATTGAATTTTTAAAACATTGATTGTATGTTTTGTCCGATTCTCTCTCCCCTGTCTGGTTGGTGCTCTGTCCATTCTCCGGAGGAAAGCATGAAAAGATGCCGTCAGATGTTCCCATCCTTCATTACGATGACCCTTTTTGCAGCCCTTTTGCTCGGCGCCCCAGCAGCCGTCCTTGCCTACGACCTGCCGTCGGTCAACCTCGGGTTCACCAGTTTTCTCGACGGCGGTCCGCCCGCCGGTCCCGGTTGGTATTTCAGCCAATATATCCAGTACATCAACTCAGAGGAATTGAAGGATCACAAAGGGAAGGGCCTGCTCCCCTCCTTGGCCGATGAGAAGATCAACGTCTGGGTCAGCCTCTCCCAACTCCTCTATCAATCGGACACCCCGATTCTGTTGGGGGGGAAGTGGGGCCTGGACCTCATCGTCCCCGTGGTTTTCACCGAAACCAAATACGCCCACCATTTTCCTGGTCCCGAGGATAACGCCGCCGGTTTGGGGGACATTCTGGTCGGCCCCTACCTTCAGTGGGATCCGATCATGGGGAAAAACGGACCGATCTTCATGCACCGCATTGAACTGCAAGTAATCCTGCCGACGGGAAAATACGATGACGACAAGGAAATCAATCCCGGCAGCAACTTCTTTTCCTTCAACCCCTACTGGGCCGGAACCCTGTTTCTCACCCCCCGGCTCACCACATCCTGGCGTCTTCATTACCTCTGGAACGCCAAGAACAAAAACCCCAACCGGGGCTTCGGCGCCGCCGACGATACCCAGGCCGGGCAAGCGGTCCATGGCAACTTTGCCATAGCCTACGAAATCCTCCCCAAACGCCTGCGGGCCGGAATCAACGGCTACTTTCTCAAACAGATCAGCGACACCAAGGCGGACAGCCACAACATCTCAGACCGCCGGGAGCAGGTGCTGGGAATCGGGCCCGGAGCGGTCTATCATTTCTCCCAGCACGACCATCTCTTTTTCAACGCCTTCTTTGAGACCGAAACCGAAAACCGCCCCGAAGGGAGCCGCTTCACCCTGCGCTGGGTCCACCATTTCTAGCAGGTGGTAAAAAAATTAGCAAAGGATTCAAAACCCCTGGGAAAATCTCTCAGGAAGGGGCAAACCCTTTCTCCGCCGCCAGGCGCAGCGCCTCGGCTACCAGTTCCTCGACGAGGTGCGCCTCCGGCACCTTGCGGAGAATCTCGCCCTTGCAAAACAGCAGTCCTTCGCCACTTCCCCCCGCGATTCCCACATCGGCCTCCCTGGCCTCGCCGGGGCCGTTGACGGAGCACCCCATCACCGCGATGACCAGGGGCGCCTTCAGATCTTGGAGGCGGCGCTCCACCTCCTCGGCGACCGCGATCAGATCGATTCGGCAACGGCCGCAGGTCGGACAGCTGATGAAAATCGGCCCCCGCTGCCGCAAACCCAGGCTCTTAAGGATCTCCCAGCCGACCCGGACCTCTTCCACCGGATCGCCGGTCAGGGAAACCCGAATGGTGTCGCCGATCCCCTCGGCCAACAGCATCCCGATGCCGATGGCGCTCTTGATGGTCCCGGCCCA
>JAFGOW010000020.1 GCA_016926265.1 Deltaproteobacteria bacterium
CAGGCCGTGGGCCACCAGCAGCCGGGCGATGGCGCGGGTGTTGGTGTCCTGGATGCGGCCGTTGAGCAGTTCGTTGCCGATGGTCAGAATGGCGATGGAGGGTTTCATGATGCTTGCTCAGAGTTGGGTTGACAGCCAGAGCCCGGTTCTCAGGACCGCCGCGGCGTAGAGGCCGGCCGCCACGTCGTCAAGAACCACGCCGAAGCCGTTTTTCAGGTTGCGGTCGAAGGTGGAGGCCGGCGGCGGCTTGAGAATGTCGAAGATGCGGAACAGCACAAAGGCGGCCAAAGCCGTCGGCCAGGTGAAGGGGAGGAACAGCACCGTGGTCAGGTAGCCCATCAGTTCGTCGATGACGATGCGGCCGTCGTCGGCGTTGCCGTGGATTTCGCCGGCCTGCTGCGCCGCCCAGATCGAGAGGATCAGCAACGCCAGGAAGACGGCAAGCTGGATTGCCATGGATCGCTGCGCCAGCAGCCAAAAGCAGGGGATGCCGGCCAGGGTGCCGAAGGTGCCGGGGGCGATGGGGGCGTAGCCGAGGCCGAGGTTGCTGGACAAAATGAGAATGAATGGCCGCGAGGTCATGGCTTCCCCTCAAAAAAATTTCTTGCCGCTTCCCGTTCCACGAGCCGGTAGACCTCGGGCAGGGGTGTTTCCGACTGGTCCGCCAACGACCGGCAGCTCTCGAATTCGGGGGTGACCCGGAGCAGCTTTTCCCCTTCGTAAATCAGCTTGACGTATGCTTCGCCGAGGGGTGTAACGAGGCGCCGGAGCTGCCGCCCCAGTTTCCAGCGGTGGGTTTCATGGCAGCGCACTCCGATGGCGCTGCTTTCCAGTAACAGCAGACGACCCAGCCGCGGAGCCTGGTGGGGCTCCGCCAGCACCGTGACGCGGGTGCCGGGGCGGCCTTTTTTCATCAGCAGCGGGGAGCAGGAGACGTCCAAAGCGCCTGCCTGCAGCAGCCGTTCCATGGCAAAACCCAGCCATTCGGGGTTGGCGTCGTCGAGGTCGGTTTCGATGACGGCGATCCGGTCGGTTTCGAGATTTGGGGGGGCGACTGAACCCAGCATTCCGCGCAGCAGGTTGGGTTGTTCGGGGATGTCGCGGGAGCCGACGCCATAGCCGATGCGCTCGGGAATGAATTCGGGGAGCGGCCCGAAAGCGGCGACCTCGGCGGCGATGGCGGCGCCGGTGGGAGTGACCAGCTCCCAGCGCAGGCCGGAATCGACCAGCGGCAGCCCCTTGATGAGCTCCAGGGTGGCCGGGGCGGGGAGCGGCAGGGCGCCGTGGGCGCAGGAGACGGTGCCGGAAAAGAGCGGCAGCGGCCGCGAAAAGATCCGGGGGCGCCCCAGCAGTTTGAGGCCCGCGGCGGCGCCGACGATGTCGAGAATGGAATCGAGCGCCCATACCTCGTGGAAATGGACCCGGGCCTCGGCTTGGGCGAGGCGTTGGAAGATGCGAAGCGCCAGATCCCGCACCGCCTCGTCGAGCGGCGAGCGCTCCAGCATGGCGCGGATCTCCGACCAGTGGCGGTGGGCCTGTTCGTGGGGAGCCCCGATCAGGACGCGGCTCCCTTCGATGCCGCCCCGCTTCTCGCGGCGCGTCTCCAGCGTCCAGCCGGAGAGGGGGAGCTTGGCCAGCTCTCCGTGCAACGCTTCGATCCCGGCGCCGAGATCGATCAGCAAGCCGAGAAACATATCCCCGGAGATGCCGGAAAAAGGATCCAGCAGCAGGGCCGTGCCGTGGGGGTTCACTGCGTTTCGCCTCCGGTGCGGTTGATGCGGGTCGCGGCGCAGGCGGCGCCGAAGCCGTTGTCGATATTGACCACGGTGACGCCGCTGGCGCAGGAATTGAGCATCCCGAGCAGCGCCGCCAGGCCGTTGAAAGCGGCGCCGTAGCCCACCGAGGTGGGAACCGCGATGACCGGCACCGGAACCAGGCCGCCGATGACCGAAGGCAGCGCCCCCTCCATGCCGGCCACCACGATGATGACCGCGGCCTGGCTCAACATCCCGCTCCGGGAAAAGAGCCGGTGCAGGCCGGCCACGCCGACGTCGGTCAGTTCTTCCACCCGGTTTCCGAAAACGCGGGCGGTGACGGATGCCTCCCGCGCCACCGGCAGATCGGAGGTTCCGGCGCAGACCACCAGCACCGTCCCTTTCCAGCGCGGCTCCGGCGCTTGCTGCCGGACCACGAAGGTGCGCCCCAGAGGGTCGTAATCTCCGGACGCGAAAGCTTGGGTCAAAACAGCGGCTTTTTCGCCGGCGACGCGGGTGACGAGAATATCGCCGCCCTTGGCCGCCATGGCCGTCATGATGGAAATCAGTTGCTCGGCGCTTTTCCCCTCTCCGAACAGCACCTCGGGGAAACCTTGGCGCAGCTCCCGGTGGTGGTCCACCAGCGCCACGCCGATATCCTCGAAGGGAAGATCGCGCAGTTGGCATTCCGCTTCGGTAACCGAGAGGCCGCCGGTTTTCACTGCCTGCAGCAGATGTCTTAATCTGGAAGGGTTCATATCGCCGCCGGGGAGAAAAGGGAAAAAGCAAGAATTTCTATTTTACATGTTTCTTGTGGCAGGGGAAGGCTCTCCCGAAAGGAATGAAAAAAGTTCATGGCCAAGGTTTCCCGTCCGTGATGGCCGCGTCGGCAGACTCTTCCTTTCCGGCGATTGAAGGGCATGGCCAGAGGAGTGGTCATCCGTGGGGTTTCCGGACCGGTGGGTCGGTGTTTCCGGGGAATAAAAACCCCGTCAAAGCTTTTTGGGGCGGGCCGGTATCGGGGCGGCCCGGAGTGTCCCTGAAGGGCCGGGGCGCCCCGGAAAACGGGGATGGGGGGAACCGGTCGTCCAACATGTCACAAAGTGGTTCTAGGGTATTGACAGAAAAAGTGGTGAATGATATTTTTCCTGCCCAGGGGAAAGGGGAGGGTTGAAAGCGCCCAAAGAATTCAAGCTGAAAAAAGATAGATCCCAAACCAAGGAGGAAAACCATGGCAACTGCTCAGAAATGTGAATGTGGTAGTGAAGGGAACTGCTGGCACATCTGTCGCGTTAAGAAAAAAGGCTATGTCGGCGCCGCCCAGGTTAAAGCCTACACTTCCGAAGCCAATTTCGAATGCACCAAATGCGGCGCGAAAGTCGCCAAAGCCGAATACGTTTGTTTCCCCAAAGCCATCAAATAAGTTTTTTGCCCTTTATCCCTTAGTTTGTTCTTCCGCATCCCCTTTTCTTAATCCAGTTTGCGCGAGGGGGGCCGTGTTCGGCCCCCTTCAGCCAAAGAGTGCTTCCCGCCTTTTTCCGGTCCTATCAGCAGGTTCCCGTCCGCTTGATTTCAGCCGTTTTCCCAAGATGCCGGTCAGCCGTAATAAGAGCGGATGGCCCGGATCGTTTCCTTGTCTTTTCGGTCCAATTTTCCCTTTCCCGTGTAGAGTAAATAGAACCGGACCATCTGGGTTCCGGAAAGAACCCCTTTGGCATCCTCGTACAAGAGGGCCAGGTCTTTGATTTTTCTGCGGCGGAAAAAAAAAGGCACATGGCCGAGTTTCATGCCGTTGGGACAGTCGATGAGAAAAAGCCGCTCCCCTTGGATCAGTACGTTTCTCAACCGCAGATCGTTATGGACAAAACCGTTATCGTGCAACCGCCGGACGATGCCTGCCAGGTTTTTAAGTGTCCCCTGGACCAAGGACCGGGATCCGGAAGGTTGCGCCAGCGCCTCCAGGAGGGTCACTGTCTGGGGGATTTCCCGCGTCACCAGGACGGCCCGGCGCCGGATCAGACCCTGTTCCTGAAAAAAGAGGATCTCCGGAATGTTGATCGCCAGTTTCCTGAAAAACAGCTGATTCTCGTATTCTTTCCGGGCCTTGCTTTTGACGAGAAACCGGAAAAACTTTTTTCCGGGCGCCTTAAATCTTTTTATGTATAGGGTTTCCGAGCCGATTTGGGCGCGGCCCATGATCCCCCGGCAGGGTCGAACGGCGATGGCTGTGACATCCATGTTATAGAGGTCTTCAAAGGTCAGCCGCCGGAGTCGGGTCCCATCGTGGATCTCCAGGAACGGCTTTTGAGCCGTTGTCCTTGCGAACCAGGCCATCGTTACAGCCCAAGCTCCCCGGCGATCCCCTGCATGGCCCCAAGGCAGAGTGCGGCAAACTCGTCCAGTTCCATGCCCAGCTTGCCGCACTCGGAGATGATTTCCCGGTCCGCGCCGGCGGCAAAGGCCCGCTCCTTGAAGCGCTTGGTGACCGATTTCGGTTTGACGCTGGCGAGCTTTTTGTCGGGATAGACCAGGGCCGTGGCGGTGATTAGCCCGGTGATGGTTTCTCCCGCCGCCAGGGCGTGCTGGAAAAGGTTGGCGCGCCGGTCGGGATGGGCCGCTTCGTTATGCAGCCGGATGGCTTCCACGATCTCCGGGTCCACCCCCTGTTGGCGCAGCACCCGCACCGTCTCATGGGTGTGGGCGGCGAGGTCGCCCTCGGTCTGTTCCGCGTCGAGGTCGTGCAGCAGCCCCGCCAGCCCCCATTGCTCCGGATCCGCTCCCAGTTTTTTTGCCAGCGCTCTCATCACGGCCTCGGTGGCCAGGCAGTGCTTGATCAGATTGGGATTGGACAACTGCTGCCGGACCAGATCCAGGGCCTGCGCGCGGTCGATTCCGTAATCCATCGAATCCTCCCTCATCCTTCGGAGTGTTGCCGTCGCGTTGGGGCGGCGGCGTCAATTTAACATGCCGTCCGCGGCCCGGCCAAGTCCTTTCCTGCTGGGAACCCAGGACGGCATTCCCAGGCACAAGGGGATTTTTTTTGGTTTGACAGTGGGCGGCGGGTTGTTTAAAAAAACACTCCCGATGAGAGGTCGGAAAAGCCCTTCATTGATTCAGGAGCCGTGACATGAAAGCCCCGTTTCCATTTTGTGACGCCACTTTGGCCTCGTTGCTGGCCCGCCATTCATTGAGGGATTTCGATGCGTTGTGGAACCTGCCCGCGGAACCGGTGGAACCGCCCAACCACCGCCGTGGCGGCTGGAGCGGGGTCTGGCATCTGAGATTGGCCGATGGGGAAGGAGCGACGCACCACTACTATCTCAAGCGGCAGCAAAACCATTTGTCGCGCCGCGGCCTGCTGCTGGGCAAAAAGCCGACCTTTTACCGGGAGTATGCCAATATCCTCCGCTGCCGGGTACGCAAACTGCCCTGTCTGGATGTGGCCTATTATGATGAACGGCGGCGGCTGCGGCGGGAGGGAGGGCGGAAGCTGCCTGCCTACCAGGCCATTTTGATCACACCGGCCTTGGAGGGCTATACCCCCTTCAGTGACGTGTTATCGGGCTGGGCCGCCATGCCCGAGGAACTGCGTCTTCAGTATCTTCAGGGGATCGCCCGGCTCGCGGCGGACCTGCACCGGAGCCGTCTTTCCCATAACAACTTCTATCCCAAGCATTTATTCGTGGCTTTTGACAAAAATCCGCCGGTCCGGATTATCGACCTGGAGAGGATGGGCTTCCAGTGGCGCAGGATCCACGGGTGTGTTCTCGATCTGGAGACCTTTGTACGGCGGACGGGCGTGTTGTCGGACGCGGAAGTGGACTATTTTCTTTTTCAATATCTGCGGAATCATGAATTGGGGCAAAACTTCTCCCAATTGAAAAAGCGTCTTGAGCGGCGCCATAAAAAAAGGGGGATGGATCCCCCCACGGTGCAATCGTAACGGACGCGAAGAAAAAACCCTAAAATGGCAGGAATCGCTGTAACCGCCCGCCGTCAGGTTGCCCCCATTCACCCCAAAGAGGTGTCGCCGGGCGGGGAAATGGCCAGGATCGGGGCCGCGGTGAGGTTTTCGGCCCCCATCAGGGTCACCACCCTTTCCAGCGCCATGGCGATATCGATCCGTTCCCTGTCGGGCATCTCTTTCAGGGCGCGGGTCAAGGTTCCCTGCAGGGGCGGCGGCGTGCGTCCGATCAGTTTTTCGCCCGCCTCGGTGATGCCGATTTCCACCAGGCGTCGGTCCTTTTTGCTCCGCACCCGCCGCACCAGATCCTTTTCCTCCAAGCGATCGGTGATCCCCACCACCGTACCGGGGCTCAGGAAAGCCTTTTCCGCCAGGCGGGTGACGGCTATCGGGCCATGTTCCCGAATGACCATCAGACAGCTCAACTGCGGACCGGTTATCTGAAAATCGTGGTCCAGTTTGCGGGAATGCACCTCGACGGCGCGGATGATCTGGCGCAGGGATCTCAGAATGCGGTATTCATATTGGTCCCGGGGCAGGTCAAAGAGCGGAACGTCGGCATGGGTGGCGGCGCTGATCGGCCTGGAATCGGCGGTTCCTGTTATCATCAGATTTTCCATGAATTTGTATTCTCCCCATTTCATCCCCCGGCTGTTGAAAACGGCATCCTGAAGAAATGGGCTCCTCCGGGGGCGGCCCCCGCGATGGCAGAATGCTTCTTTTTCAAAAACCGGCAGCGATGCAATTTAAAAAAGATTCGCAAAAACAGTGGATTGTGATAAAGAACGAGCTGAAATCTCAGCCTCGGGGAAGGTGGCCGAAAGGAGGAGGGCGGGGGAGGAATGGGGCGGCATGGATTACCAGGGAAAAAATTCGGATTGATTCCCCCCTGGGGAAAATTGGCGTCGAAAGAATGGTTATGGCGGGCAGGAGGCCCGGAAAGGATAAGGGACCGGACGGGGGCAGCTGGGGGATGATCTGGCCGCTGCCACGGGGCGTTGCATCCTGGTCAGGGGCTACAGCCGGGGCGGCGAGGGAATCCGTTGTCGGCAACAGCGGCTGTCCGGCGGAAATGCCGACCGAACAGACCACGCCGAAGACAATAAGGAAAAGGCAAAGGAGGGATCGGGTAGCTATGGTTTTTTTCATTCCCTGAGCACCTGCAATTCCCTACTGCGATTTTATAATTCAACAGAGAGATTACACGTTTCTCCAGAGCGCATCCAGCATACGGGAACCAAAAGAAAAAGTCCATATCAATTGAAACAATTATTATTGAAGAACAAATCGGGAAAATTGATGGCGTGCGGCGCGCCGTCATTGCTGCCGAGGGCTGCCGGCATTTCAACGGCAAGCCGCCGAAGACATTTTCATATTCTGACGGCTTCTATTTATCGGCTTGATTTATGCTTCGGGTGCTGTCACAGTTTCTAGGGGTCGAATGGGCGCTGCGGCATCGGATTGGTTGGCGAAGATTGTTCGGCAGCGGCCGCCGCGCCGGGGGCGGGGGACGGTTCCCCCCCTTTTTTAACCGCTTCTGAGGATGCATGTCCGGAAAACTTCGCCGCCTCTGGCGGCAACGGATCGCAACGCCGCTGCTGGAACTGCTCCGGCAGGGATTGGAACCGGACCAGCTGGCGCGGGGGCTGGCCTGCGGGCTGACCCTGGGAATCCTGCCCCTGCCATGGGGGATCACCCCGCTCTGTGCCTTGGTGGCCTGGCGCTGGCGGCTGAATCAGGTCGCGGTCCAGATCGGCAATTTTCTTGCCTGGCCCCTGCAATTGGGGCTCTTCATCCCCTTTTTCAGATTCGGCGATTTTCTGTTTCCCTTCGGACCCGCCTTCAGTCCCGCCGGTTTGACCTTCGAGGCCTTTTTCAGCCAGCCAGCCGATCTGCTCGGCGGACTCCTGTTCGCCAGCCTCAAGGCGGTCATTGCCTGGGTGCTGACATCCTGGCTCTTCTATGGGATGTTTCTGGGCACTGCCCGCCCGTTTTTTTCACGCTGGGGTGCCCGGTCACGGTGCTCATCCTGGCAGAATCCCTCCGATATGGTATAAAGAGAATCGTTATTTTCGCGCTGCCTTCGGAATTTCCTGGCCGAAAATAAGGTGGCGGGAAAACAGTCAGGTAGGAATCATGGCCAAAAAAAATGAAAAGAAGGGGAGTTCTCAGGCCGTTTCGTCCCAAGCCGCGGATTTGGAGCGGAAGATGGCGCTGCTGAAGTTTGTCTGTGTGGTCGGGGCGGGGATTCTCGCTTCCCTGGCGATGTGGTGGTTTTCGAAATAATTCCGGGGGAAAAGCGGCGGCCGTTTTTCCCGCCGACCCTGTTCCCCGATTCCCTTCCATAACCGGGTTTTTCAAAAAACGGCCGCTTTGAAACTGCCGATGAAGCGGCGCCGCCCAAAAGCCGTTTCCTCATGTGGTACTCTTTCGGGAAGAATGCCGGTTTTTTTGCCGGAGTTGTTGTCAACCCCCAAACAAAGGAGAGCCGGATGAAGAAACTGTCGATGATCGAGGGCATTGGTGAGGCCTTTGCGGCCAAGCTGGAAGGGGAGGGGATCCGTTCCATCGAGGATCTTCTGGAGATCTGCGGCAGCAAAAAAGGTCGCCAGACCCTCGCCGAAAAGACCGGAATCAGCGAAAAACTGGTCTTGAAATGGGTCAACCGGGCCGATCTGTTCCGGATCAAGGGGATCAGCACCCAGTATTCGGATCTCCTGGAGTTGGCCGGGGTCGATTCGGTCCCTGAACTGGCGCAAAGGAAAGCGGAAAACCTCCAGGCCAAGATGGTGGCGGTCAACGAGGCGAAGAAACTGGTCAAGAAGGTTGCGGCGCTCTCCGAGGTGGAGAGCTGGATCGCCCAGGCCAAGGAGTTGCCCAAGACGGTAAGCCACTGATTTCAGGCGTCTTTATTATCATAGGTGCGCCAGCGGCGGTGCACCCAGAACCACTGGGTGATGTCGCGGCGTACCGCCGCTTCGATATTGGCGGTGAGCAGGGCGGTGTTGCGGAGGATCGCATCCCGCCCTGGCTCGTTTTCGAACCGGATGACCGGTTCGATCACCACCTGGTAGCGGAAATCGGGGGTCCGGTAGAAGTACATCGGCACGATCGGCACCCCTTGTTTCATGGCGATCTGGGTGATGATCGGGGTGGTCCAGACTTCGCGCCCGAAAAACAGATTCGGGACCGCTTCGCTGCGGGTGATGTGCTGGTCGAGCACCACCCCGACGCCGCGGTTTTCCGCCAGCGACCGCAGGATGCGGCGCGCCCCTTTTTTGCTGTCCAGAACCTGGACCCCGCAGGCTCCCCGCAGTTTCCCGAAATAGCGGTCGATATAGGGGTTTTTGATCCGTTTGGCGACGCAATCGGTGGGGAAGCCGAGAGTCGGCAGGAAGAAAGACCCCCCCTCCCAGAAACCGACGTGGCCGGATAGCAGGAATACCCCCTTGCCCAGGGCGTAGGCCTGCTCCAGGTGTTCCTTCCCCGAGTAGATGAAGTATCTTTCCAGGTCCTCTTTTCCCTTGAACAGATCGACCCGCAGAATCTCCATGGCGCTGGCGCCGAGGTGCCGGAACACGGCGCGGAGGGTCTGCCGCAATTCTGCCGCCGATTTTTCCGGAAACGCCTGGCGCAGATTGTCGGCGGCGATGGCGGCGTGTTTCCGCAGCAGGAAGCGGGCCAGGCCGCCGAGTTTTTCTCCGAGACGCAGTGCGGCGTTGCGGGGCAGGGCGCGAGCCGCGAAGACCGCCGCCCGAAACAGGGCATATTGGATGAAATATCTGGCCGCTGCCATTGCCTAATCCTTGCCTTCGGGGTTTTTCCCGGCTGCCATGGCGCGCAGCACGTTGCGGCGGGTCTTTCCGGAATGGGTCTTGGGCAGTTTATCCAGGAACTCGATCGACCGCGGATATTTGTAGGGGGCGGTAATCTCCTTGACATGATTCTGGATTTCGACCGCCAGCCGTTCCGAAGGCTCGATGTTGGGTTTCAGGATGAGATAGGCCTTGACGATGATCCCCCGGATCGGATCCGGTGCGCCGACCACCGCCGCCTCTTTCACCGCCGGATGTGTGAGGAGCGCGCTTTCGACTTCAAAGGGGCTGATGCGGTAGCCGGAGCTCTTGATGATGTCGTCGTCGCGGCCGACGAACCAGAAATAGCCCTCCTCGTCCCGGTAGGCCTTGTCGCCGGTGTAGTAGAAACCGTTGACAAAGGCTTTCTGGTTGATTTTGTCATCGCCGACGTATTCCTGGAACAGGCCGACCGGACGGGGCTCCAGCTTGACCGCGATCCGCCCCGGCTCCTGCGTCTTGACCGGCTGCCCCTGCTCGTCGTGGAGCTCCACCTGCCAGCCGGGGGAGGGCCTCCCCATGGAGCCGGGCTTGACGCGGCAGCC
>JAFGOW010000170.1 GCA_016926265.1 Deltaproteobacteria bacterium
GGATCAGCGATTCTCATGGCCATGATTTGTCTCCTCAATAATCTTTAGTTCATCGCGAAATACACTTTTAATTTTACTGGTTCGTGTTTTTTTTAAATAATCTTTTAATACAGCGTCATAGCTGAAAAACTTCTCTTCCCCAGGCACGTCCATACCGCAGTAATGTTCAATGATATATTTCTGAAAACTGGACATGACAGTATCAATAGCCACACCATAGAGAGTTTCCGCCTGTCTTTTTTCCTTTCGGTGATAGCTCTCCCACACATAATTTGTCGCTGCCGAGTCGGTAAATTCCCGACGGGCTTCTATATAAAGACTGATATTTGGATCGCTACAACGAAAGTTGCCAGGATAGATTGTGGCTTCAATAAGATCGCCCAAGGATGAGATCAATACCTGCTGCCGTAATACTTCTATTTTTGGCGTTTTTTGCTTTATTTCATCGTAAATGCCGACTTTTATCCAACGTTCTCTGAGGCTTATTACCCAATAAGATAATAGTTTCGTATAATTTACAAATTTGACTTTTTGAAGGAGGTCGTTCCTGGAACCAATTAAATGGTCGTGATAATACGCGTCATTAACTGTGTAATAGAACGCCATCCTCGGGAAATTCCGAAAGTACTGTTCCTCTTCCATCTGCTTGTCGGCAAAAGGCTTGGTGCTCATCTGCTCCATGGAAAACCAGATGCTGTCGAGCAGCTTACGCATGCGATAGGAAGGCTTTCTATCGTCGGTGCCATAGGGTTTATGTGATCGGTGGATGAAAGGATAGTTGAACCAGAGGTCGTTCCAGACCCCGATCTCGCCGTCGTTTTCCGGCAGGTAACGGGTGCCCTGCCAATAGATCAGGTGCTGGAGGCCGTTAAGGGGCCAGAGGATCGGATTGTCGGGATTGAGGACTTTGGTGAGGATCAACCGCATACCGCAAAGGGGTTGGCCGACAACGAAATACTGCTTGGCGGTGAGGTGGGCGTTGTCGTCACCGCACCATTCCATGCGGCTGGTAATGTATACCGGCAGGAAAGCAATCACAGCCACGGTAAAACAGGAAATCAGGAGCTTCTTGAATGAAACCTTGAAAAAGAGTTCCCCCCGTTTTTTTACCCGCTGCACCAAGTAAGGCAGACTTCTCAGCAGGCAATAGCCTCCCAGGAAATAGGCGGCGGCCATCCCCAAAAACAGGGCCAGAAACAGAAGGCTAATTACATAGTGCATGAAGTGCATGGTTTACCTTGTTGCCCCAAACCGGTTTTTTCGGGGGACCGATAAGGGTCACCATGGGGGTCAGGGTCACCATGGGGGTCAGGTCTTGCTTTTTGATTTCCAGGTGCCAAAACCTGGGAAGAAATTAAAACTTTTCTTGCCTTATTCCATTGTTTTATTTATCTTTTTGTCAAACCCCATTCCAATCGTTAAACCCTTGCTTTTGGTTTTTTTTCCAACCCGGCTTTTGGGGCGGAGGCCCCACCCTTTATCCCTTCATGAAAAGGCAAGTTAAAATTCTCCCTTATTTAGTAAAAGTCAATGATATTTTTTTCTTTAGTAACTAATTGATTTTTCAACATAATAAAAAAATAGTTTCAATAATTTCACCAAATTAAGTTTTTGTGCCGCAACCACAAACCGCCATTTTTTTGATCAAAAACGAAAAAAACGACCTTTCCGGATCGCCTTTCCTTCATTTTTTTTGAACCTTCCCTCCCGCTGCCACGGTTTTAGGTTGTAAGAACTTCTCATTACCGCAAAGATCCCCCAGAGAGCGAAGAGGGAAGAAACAGAAACCCCTTTTTCTTGTAGGTCTCCTTTGCGGCCTTGGCGCCTTGAGTGAGCGCAGCGAACGGGCGGTGAAACAGGGGTTTGTGTCGCGCGAAACCGCGATGACGCGAAGGTCAGGGGTCACCCTGTTTTCCTGTACAGCTTATCGTGACCAATTTAGTCAGGAATAGAGGGAAAGGCAGGGAGAAGAGGCTAGAAATACCAGGAGAGCCAGGCATAGACGCTCGGCGCCGGGCGTTGGGTGAGGCCGGTGTTGCCGATCTCGAAGCCGCCGTATTCGGTCTCCGGCCCTCCCCAGTAGAGGTTGGCCCCCAGGGTGAGGCGCAGGCTTTCGGTGGCGTCCCAGAGCAGGCGGGGCTGGAGGATGCCGGAGGGGTCCTCGAGGTTGGCGATGGCGGTCAGATAGAAATTGAGCAGCGGGTGCAGCTCCACCTGGAGGGTGGCGCCGAGGTAGAAACGGCCCAGGGTGAAGAGTTCGCCGCGCTCGAAGCGCTCGGCGATCCGCTCCTCCCGGATGCTCCTGCCGTAATCGTCATCCCCGAGGCCGTTGTAGTAAAACTCCAGCAGGCCGTACCAGTTCCTGTCCAACCAGACCCAGGAGGTGTCGAGGTTGGCCACCAGCGCCAGGTAATCGCTTTCCCCGGTATCGGCATCGGGAATGGTCCAGGTGACGTCGAGCCGCCACGCGGCGCGGCCCAGATAACCGACGTTGCCGATGCCGAGGATGACATCCTCGTAATGGCGCGCCGCCATCAGATCGGTCTCCAGGGTGCCGACGGCGAAATGATATTTACCCCCCAGCGACGACTGATCGGCCGCGATCTTGCCGCTGTCGGGATGGCGCCGCGGCGCCAACACCAGCTGCAGATCGCCCCCAGCCCCGAAAGGGTGCTGGAAGAAGGCCATGTCGTCGCCGACCTTGTAGTCCCGCTCAATGTCGGTGGGGGCGAAAGGGTTGAGCAGATCCATCGGATTGAAGAGAAAGCCGTGCCCCCAGGTAACGGCCTGGCGCCCGAGACGCACCAGGGTCCCCTGATCCTTCCAGGTCACGGCGCAGCGGTCGAGGCGATGGTAGAGGATGCCGTCGTCCCCCTCGTCGATGACCTTGGTGAGGTCGAAGAGGCGGCGGCGGTCACTGATCGGCCGGGGGCCGAGCGCCACGGCGTCACCGAGCCCGGGATAGAGGCGGCCGAGCTCGCGGCCGTCGCGCCAGGTCTCTCCTGTCAGCCCCACCAGCTCATAGTGAAGCTCCAGATCGACGGTGGGAGCCAGGGTGAATTCCCCCTTGAGGCGGGCGTCGAAACCGGCGTCGTGGTGGCGTTCGGTCCCCACCGGAGCGAACAGTGAGTCGCGCGGCGGGTCCGAGACCGAGCCCCGGGCGGTGATCTGACCGCCGAGCCGGGGCTGGAACCATTCCAGCCCCGAGGACCAGACCCCATCGGAGCAGAGACCGGGATTGGGGAGCACCAGCAGCAGAGCCGCGGCCCAGGGCCAAAGCCGGCGGATCGGCCCCCGGTCGCGAAATTCTGTCATCCCGGCAATGCGGCCCGGCGTCATTTCCCCGCCTTGGCCCGATCCTCGGCGATCCGGCCGTCATGGAGCAGAATCAGGCGCCGGGCGTAATCCATGACCATCCGATCGTGGGTGGAGAAAATGAAGGTCACCTGTTTCTTCTCGTTCATCTCCTTCATCAGCTCCAGCAGCCCCTGGCCGGTTTTGGAGTCGAGGTTGGCGGTCGGCTCGTCCGCCAGCACGATGGCGGGATCGGAGGCGATGGCGCGGGCCACGGCGACGCGTTGCTGCTGGCCGCCGGAGAGTTCCGCCGGCCGCCGGCCGTGGAGCCCCTGGAGCCCCACATCGTCGAGGATCGTTCGCGCCCGCTCCCGCCGCTCGCCCGCCGCCACCCCTTGCAGCAGCAGGATGAATTCCACATTTTCCAGGGCGGTGAGAACCGGAATCAGGTTGAAGGACTGGAACACGAAACCGATCTGGCGCAACCTCAGTTCGGCCAGTTGGGACTGATCGAGGTCGTTGAGAAGCTGATTCTGGAGCCGGATCTCCCCCGCGTCGGGGCGGTCGAGGCCGCCGATCAGGTTGAGCAGCGTGGTCTTGCCCGACCCGGACGGCCCGGCCAGGGCCGCAAATTCCCCTTTGCCGATGGCGAGATCGATGCCGTCGAGGGCGACCACCTCCAGCTTCCCCTGCCGGTAGATCTTCCGCAGCCGCCGGCACTCCACCATCGCCATGTCCGCCCCCTGTTGCAATGTCCCCCCCTTGTTTACACCGATGACAGCGCCTGGACCGGCGTCACCCGGCCGGCCTTCACCGCCGGATAGAGGCTGACCAGCAGCCCGAGCAGAAACACCACCAGATTGGCCGTCGCCACATCCCTGGGCAGCAGCACCGGAAAAATGATCCGCGTCATGCCGACGTATTCCAGCCCCTCCGCCACCGCCGACAGGTCGATCCCGTTTCGCGCCAGCCCCCGGTAGCTCAAAAATCCGAAGGCGCTGCCGAGGGCCTGCCCGGTCAGCAGCAGCAGCAAGGATTCCGCCAGCACCTGGCCGACGATGCCGGAAGGCCTCATCCCCAGCGCCTTGAGCAGGCCGAACTCGCGGAGCCGCTCCAGCACCGCCATCAGGAAGGTGTTGACGATGCCGAAGCCCATGGCGATGAAGATCACCAGAAACCAGACGAAGATGACGCCGTCGTAGAGCTCCAGCACGCCGCGGATCATGGGGAGCAGCTCCTGCCAGGTGCTGATCTCCAGAGCCTCCCCGGCAAGGGACTGCCGAAGCCGGTCCGCCGCCTCGGAGGCCAGGCCGTCCGAGGGCAGCAGCAGGGAGATCTCGGAGATCCCGGCCCCCAGCTTCAGCATGGCGGCGGCCTCGGGCAGGGTGACGAAGACGAACTCCTTCTCCGTGGCCTCCAGCTCGGCCCTGAAGAGTCCCGTGATGCGAAAGGCGCGCGAGGCGATCCCCCGCTCGGAGTCCTGGGACATCAGCACCAGCTTTTTGCCGAGCCCGGTGCCGAACCGATCGGCCAGGGCCCTGCCGATGAGGAGGCCCCCCTCCCCTTCCGACGGCAGATACGCCCCTTCCGTCACCGCCGCGCCGATGAAGGAAACCCCTTTTTCGGCCGCGGGGTCGATCCCCACCAGCGTGACCCCGGCCGAATGGCGGGCGTTGCCGGCGATGGCCGCCACCCGGATCCGCGGCGCCCACCGGGTCCCGGCGGGAAGCAGAGCCGCCAGCCGCGCCGTCACCGGAGCGGCGGCGGGGATGCTGTTCTCCACCACCGGGTCGGCGCGATAGCCGGGGGCATGAATCTGGACATGGCCGGTCAGGGTGGCGATGCCGTGACGCAGCATCTGCGAGGAGATGCCGCGCATCAGGGCGCCGATGACGATCATCGCCCAGACCCCGATCACCACCGCCGTCAGCAGGATCAGGGTCCGTTTCGGATTGCGCCACAGATTGCGCCACGCCAGCTGAAAAAGCATCAGAACCTCGCCCCATTGTCCGATTCTCTGGTCATCCCTTCATCGCCTCCAGAGGCGACAGCCGTTTCACCCGCCGGGCCGGGTAGAGGGCCGTCAGCGCGGTGATGACAAAGACCAGGCCGGCGCCGACGGCGATGGAAAGCAGCGACAGCCGCGGATACATCCGTTCCGGCAGCCCGAACTGTCTCAGCATCTCGGCGGCGCCCGAAAATTCGATGCCATGCACCTGGTAGTACCAGGTCACCAGGCTCCCCAGCAGAATGCCGGCCAGCAGTCCCAGAAAGGTCATGACCGCCGATTCCATCAGCAGCAGCCGGCTCAGCCGCCCCGGGGTCACCCCGATGGCGATCAGCATGCCGAACTCCCGGGTGCGCTCCAGCACCACCATCAGAAAGGTGTTGAGGATGCTGAAGGCCACCACCACGATCAGGATCAGGTAGAAGATGAAGCCGCTCACCAGATCGAGCTGGATGCTCTGCAGCAGGCCCGGCATCAGTTCCGACCAGTCGAGGACCACCAGCTCGCGGTCGCGGCCAAGCGCCGCGATCCCCCGCTGGAGGGCCGCCTTGATGCGCGGCACTTCGTCCAGAGAGCGCCCCACCACCACGACCTGGTGCACCGCCCCAGCCATGGCGAAGGTCTCCTGGAAATCGTCCAGCCGCAGGTAGAGCGTGGCGCGGTCGATGACGTCCTGGCCGCTGCGGAAACTGCCGGCCACGGTGACGGCGGTGGCGGCCACCGAACCGTCCCGCCCCTGGCCGAGCAGGGTCACCTCGGCGCCCGGCGCCGCCCGCAGATTGGTTGCCAGGATGTCGCCGGGGAGGGCTTGGCCCGCCGCTCCGGCGGCGAGGTAATCCCCGCGCCGCACCCGCTTTTTCAACTCCGAGACGCGGTTTTCCCGCTCCGGATCGATGCCGAGCACCGCCGTGCCGTAGGTGCGCCGATCCGAGGCCGCCAGGGCGAAGGCGACGGCGCGGGGGGTGACGGCGGCCACTTCCGGGAGCGCCTCGGCCAGGGCCAGGATGGCTCCGGGGTCATCAACGACCATCTCGATTTCCCGCTTCTCATGGTAATCCCGCGCCTGGACCTGGAGATGGCCGGTCGGCCCCCGCACCGCCGCGTTGATCATGGTCTCGTAGGAGCCGAACTGCCAGGAGAGCATGAACACCAGCAGCAGGGTGGCGAATGCGATGGCCGCCAGGGTCAGGATCGAGCGGCGCGGATTGCGCCACAGGTTGCGCCACGCCATTCGGACATCCAGGGAAAACACCCTTTACCTCCGCAGGGTTTTCAGGGAAGAGAGCGTGAAAAGACTGTCGGGGAGATCTTCCGGGAAGGAGAGTTCGAGGTAGCGCAGTTGGGTGTATTCTCCCGCCGCGTCGGCCTTCTCCATGCGCCACACGGTGGGGAAGAGCCGGCCCCCCATCATTTCGATGCGGGAGCCGGTGAGGCTTTTCACCAGCCGCAAATCCTCGTCGTAGAACTCCTCGGCGAGCAGGATATGGTCCTCGCGAATACGCAGCAGCTGTTTTCCCCACACCACCGGCGCCGCGGGCCGGGGCAGCGACTCGATGACGAAAACGGTCTTCCCTTGATGGGATTCGGCGCCGGCCAGGCGGTGGGTGTAATCCTCCAGAATGCTGTCGGATTTGGCCAGATCGTTGTTGGAGAAATCGGAGCCCATCCAGCTCTGGGACATCATGGAGGGGGGGATCTTGATGGTGCGGTGGACCTTGGGGTTGAAGGTCCACATCTCGTTGCCCCGCTTCAGGGTGGCATTTCCCTCGTCCTTGGGGGGGGCGGTGATGGCGAAGAGGCTCTCCTTCATCCCCTTGGTCCAGCCCCGGATGGTCAGGGTGCGCTCCCAGGCCCGGCGGTGGATGGTCATCTCCACCGTCGAGGCGGAGGCCTGGCCCCGGTAGTAGTCGATGGAGGCACGGACGATCTCGGCGGCATCCGCGCCGCAGTTCCCCGCGGCGGGGATTGACAACAGCCAGAACAGCAAGGGAATGACGGCCGATCTTCGCCTGCACGTGGTCATTTTCGGGGCGCCTCCTCCGCTTCAATAATACAGAATCCGCTTTCAAAGTGACAGCCGAAGGGAAAAAAGGCGGGGGCCGGGGACCGGCGCCGAAAAAGGGACCGGCAATCGATTAAAGACCGATTATGGGGGAAAAGATCTTCTCCCGGCCATCCGGAACGGCGCCGAGATTCTTGTTCAGGTACATGGCCTGGTCGGCTCCTTCCAGCAGCGCTTCGATGCTCCTGGGGCAGGCAGGGTCGAATTCGGCGACCCCGAAGCTGAGCCCCCGCGCATAGGGGCTGTCGGGCCGGCTGTTGAGAAGGCCCAGCTCCCGGTTGATGTTCTCGACGTGGCCGCCCACCCTGGTTTTGTCGCAGCCGGCGAAAAGCACGATGAATTCATCCCCCCCGACCCGATAGATGCGGTCGCTGGAGCGGATCGAGGACCGGATCAGATCGACCATGGCGCGCAGGTAACGGTCCCCTTCGGGATGTCCGAAGGTGTCGTTGACGTATTTGAGATGATTGACGTCGCAATAGCACAAGGCGAACTTCCGGCCTTCGGCCAGGCTCCGCTCCCGCAGTTCCTGGATTTCGGGAGCGAAATGCTTCCTGACGATGGCCCCCGTCAAACCGTCGATGCGGGCTTCGCTCTCCATCTCCCGTCGGTACTTTTCCTTCCTCCGCAGCCGCAGCCCCTGGAATACCACCGTGATCGACAGCGCCATGACCAGGGCCGCGATCCAAACCAGTTTCTCCCGGTGCTGGCTGAAAAAAGCGGTCGGGGAGTCGAGCAGCAGACTCTCGGGCGGCAACCGGTCGAAAGGAACGCTGAAGCGCGCCAGAACCGGATAGGAAAAAATGAACCGGTGGGGACTCTCCGCGATGATGGGAAGCCGCTCGGCTTTTTCTCCATCCAGGATGCGCGCGGCCAGGCGGGCCGCCATCAGTCCGTGCTCGACCCCGTTGCTGATGCTGCCTCCGGCCAGGCCGTTTTTCAGATGGCTCTCATGAAGACCGAACAGCGGACGGCTGGAAGCTGCCGAGATGCGCCGCAGGCTCTCGGGCGCCGGATAGTGGTTGTTGCGGGCATCGCGGGTCAACGTCAGGAAGAAAACGGCGGTTTTTTCATCGAGAGCAGCGACCAGGGCGAGGATCGCGTCCATGTCCAGATCGTAGGTGAAAACCAGCGAAACGGGCTTTTTCAGGACCGGAACAAAAAGATCGAGGCGGCGGTGATACTGAACGCCGACGCTGGTCCGGTCGTTGATGACCAGGATTTTTTCGGTTTCCGGATAGAGATCCAGGATGGCGTTGAGGGTGCCGATCATGTCCGTCGACTCCACGATGCCAGTGATCCCTTCGGCGTTGATTTTTTCCTTGTCCGCCAGATAACTGACCCCGCAAAAGACAATGGGGACATCTTTGAACAGCAGCTTCCGGTATTGACGGGCAAAGTTGAAGGCGTCGTCGTCGGTGACGAGGATCAGCCCGAAATTCTTGTGGCCGTACTTCAGTTGGTAGAGCTCGTAGAGGCGGTGGAAATAAGCGGAAGAGGAGTACCTTTTGGCGTCCATGTACTCCACGAAGATTTCCCCCACGTCCGGGCGCCGTTCCAGTTCCTTCAGCAAACCCTCGTTGAGCCGGGCGGTCCAGGGGAATCCCGGATCGCAGGAATGGAGCAGCAGAATCTCCTGCTGTTTTCCGTTCCGGTGGTTCAGAACCAGCGCCTCCGGGGGCAGATCGGCCAGCTTCAGCCCGAACCGCGCCATTTCCCGGTAATCGACCATGAGCCGGCTGGGCCACTCGACGCGCACCGGCATCGCGGCGGGGTCCTCCCCGGCCAGAATTCTGAGGCCAAGCTCAGCGGCCAACCGGCCCTGGAAATAACCCTCGCCGATCATGCCGCCGAGTTGACCGTGTCCCATGTAGAATTCGTTGAAGCCGTAGATGGGCGCCGAACTGGCCCGCGACAGCCGCGCCATGGCGGTTTCCGGCTGGTAGTAGGTTCCGGTGGGGTCCCGGAAGCAATTCAGCAGAAAAACGGCCTGGTCGGAGGAGAGCCGCGACAGGCGCCGCTCCAGTTCGGGGAGGGGCAAGCCGCTGAGGATCTCGAATTCGATGCTGCCGCCAAACTCCGCCATGATCCCTTTCATCTGTCCCAGCAGCAGCTGGCCGCTGGGGGTAAGATCCGTGACGACCACCGCCTTTTTCAGGCCGGGCTGAAGTTTTTTCATGAGTTTCAGCGTGTTGCGGATATCGTAGAACTCGGCGACGCCGGTGATTGCGGTCATCCCCTGGAGCAGTTCGGGCCGGAAAAAGTTCAGCCCGCAGAAGACGACGGGGGTCGTTCCGAACAGCTCCCGACGGTAGGACTTCAGGAATTGGAAGGCGTTGTCATCGGCGGCAAAGATCAGGTCAAATGGATCTCCCTGGTATTTCCGGGCGTAGAGCCGGGAGAGTTCATCAAACAGCGTCGAACGGAACCGCCGCTTGGTGTCCATGTACTCGATAAGAATTTCGACTTTGGGGTATTTCTTCAGGAGGGTGTCCCTGAGACCGCTGAGCTCCCGGTCGGACCAGCCGAAACCCTGGTGGTAGGAATTGAGGATCAGAACCCGCGGCGCCTCCGGGTTTTCCCCGCCCCAAGCCGGTGCGCCGAAAAACGCCAGAGCCGCCAGACCGATGGCGATCGGAAGTCTCATCCAAAAATCCCGCGGCCCCTTGATCTATTTAAAGGGAAAATGATTAGGAGCCTCTGAAAATTTGTTTTGAAAAAATTGGGTGTTCTTGACTATATTTACCTCGAAGTTGCCGCCCCGGTCTCCCGGAGCCTCAAATTTTGTCCCTGGAGTGGCCCCCCCGGGGCCAGGATTGTCACCCGGAAAAATCACCGGCATCCTGCCCGAAACCTCGACCGGGGCGAAAAATTGCGGTTTCCTCAATTCTTTGAAGACAGGGTCCCCCTAGAGGGATTTTATGAAAGAATGTTCAGTTCAAATCCCATGCCGCAACCCCTCAAAAAAAACCAGGGGATGCCGAACCCCAATTTGAGAGCGGAAAAATCGAAGGGAAAACCGTCCGCCGCGGTTGGGTTGCGCACACATGTTGCAGTTAAGACAAAAACCACCGTTTTCCGATCACCCCGGAGGGATCGTCATGCTCACCCAATGCCCGAAATGCGGCTTTCGGCAAACGCCGTCGGAGGTCTGCAAGGCCTGCGGCATCGTCTTCGCCAAATTCGCCGAACGCCAGGCTGACAGCCGGGAAGCGGCGCCGCAACCCGTTTTTACCCCTGAACCGGAGCGCAGACCGGGGGGCAGAAGCCAGCTCCCGACCCTGATCATTGCGGTGCTGGCCATCGCCGTGGGCCTACTGGCAGGCAAGCTTTATTTCGGCGGCTCCTCCCCGTCCGTCGCCGCTCAGCGTCCGGCTCCCGTCAGCCCGGCGCCCCAGGAAAGTTTCCCGCCGGGGCAGCCGTCGGCTCCGCTCGGGCCGCCCGCGCCCGCCGCAGCCGAGCTCCCGCCCCCCCTGGCCGCCGCCAACTCCATAGAAACGGCCCATTCGGCCACCGTCTACATCAAAACCCCGTGGGGGAGCGGCTCCGGCTTTTTCGTCGACAACGCCGGCCATATCGTCACCAACCGCCACGTCATTCAGTTCGATCCGAAAAAACTCCAGCACTTCCGGGAGCAACTGGAACAGCTGGAGAAAGCCCTGAACCGGGAGAAGAAGAATATCCGCGCCCTGGAAGAACAGCTGGAGCGCACTTCCAACCCGGAGCGGCGCCGGAAAATCCAGGACCACCTCAAGGCGCGGCAACAGGAATACGAAAAATACGACCTCCTCTACTGGAAATACCAGGAGCAGCGGCGTCAAATCCAGTACTCGGACCAGCCTTCCGCCATCAAGGTAGTGTTGGCCGACGGCCAGGAACTCAGCGTCTCCGACATCGCCGTCAGCGAAAATTTCGACCTCGCGCTGCTGACCATCGAAGGCTCGGGGCCGGAGCCGATCAAGCCGAACTTCAAACAACTCATCCCCGGCGCCAAAGTCTTCACCATCGGCAATCCGATGGGGCTCAAGCACAGCGTCACCGCCGGCATCGTTTCCGCCTACCGCAGCTATCAGAAGCCCGGCAAGGCCAACGCCACGGTCATCCAGACCGACGCCCCGATCAACCCCGGCAACAGCGGCGGCCCGCTGGTGGACGAAGAAGGCCGGGTGCTGGGAGTAAACACCATGATCCTCGGCAACACCCAGGGGATCGGCTTCGCGATCTCGATCCAGGATGTCTGGAACGAGTTCTCGGGGCAGATCTCCCCCTAGCCCCCCTCGGTAGTCAGAGATCGTCCTTCAGCCGGTCCTCGATCTCCACGAAGGATTCCATGTGGTCGAAGAACAGGTCCAGGAGCCGGGGATCGAACTGGACCCCGCGTTTGGAGGCCATGTAGTCCTTCACATCGTCCACCGACCACGATTTTTTATACGCCCGTTTCTGCAGCAGGGCATCGAAGACATCGGCGATGATGGCGATCCGGCCCCGGATGTCGATCTCCTCCCCCACAAGACCCCGGGGGTAGCCGCTGCCGTCCCAGTGCTCATGATGCTGGTGGGCGATGACGGCCGCCGAGCGGAGTAATTTCCGCGTCGAATTCTTGAGAATATGGTGACCGGCCACGGTGTGGTATTTGATGGCCTCGAACTCCTCGGGCGTCAGCCGCGCCGGCTTGAGCAGCACCGCATCGGGAACCGCGACCTTGCCGATATCGTGCATCGCCGCCGACCACTGGATCTCCAGGCACTCCTCCTCGCTGAGGCCGTAAAGCTCGGCCAGCAGCGCGCAGATCTCGGCGACGCGCTGGATATGCTTCCCCATCTCGGCGCTCTTGAATTCGCAGATATGGCTCATCGTCAGGATGATCTCCTTCTGCGTCTCCTCGATCTCCCGGTCGTGATAACGCTTCAGTTCCAGATGGGTTTTGACCCTGGCGCTCAGTTCATAGGAGTTGAAGGGCTTGGTGACATAGTCCACCCCGCCCATCTCAAAGCCTTTGACGAGGCTTTCCGTATCGGTCTTGGCGGTGAGAAAGACAACGGGGATATGCCGCGTCAGCGGCCCCGCCTTCAGACGGCGGCAGACCTCATAGCCATCCATCGGCTGCATCAGGATATCGAGCAGGATCAGATCGAAGGAGTGCTCCCGGACCCGCTCCAGTGCCTGTTCGCCGCTGGTGGCAAAGATCATGTGATAGTTGCCCTGTTCCCTGAGAATGTTGATCCCGACCTGGATATTCTTGAGATCGTCGTCAACGACCAGAATCTTCGGGGAGTTATTGGCCATCCGGGTTCACCTCCGCGTTCCTGATCCCCTCCACGATGCCGGGGAATCGACTCATCAATTCGTACAGTTCGGCCAGATCAAAGCTCTCCATGCAGGCGGCAAGCTTGGCGGAATAGTTTTTCAACATCTCCAGCTCAAATTCAGCGTCCAGCCCCCGCAGATGATCAGCGAAGCCGCGGATCAGTTCCATATCCCCCTTGTCCTTCACGTTCCGCCATTCAGGAACCAGTTCGTTTTCCAGCCGACTGACGACCGCATCGCGGACCGCCGCCGACGGCAAGCGCGGCAGCTCCTCTGGGCCCGGCAACGCCGGCCCGCCTTGGCCATGACGCAAAAATCGCGCCGCCTCCCGCCGCAGTTTCCGTTTTTCCACCGGTTTCCGAAGATAGCCGTTGAACCCGAATTTTCCGATGCTCCCCAGATCCTCCCCGACCACGGAGGCGGTCAGCGCCACCAGCGGCATCTCCCGCCACTCTTTTCGAGCGCGGATCAGGGCCGCCGCTTCGTAACCGTTCATCACCGGCATCCGCAGATCCATCAGGATCAGATCCACCGCCCCGCCGCATTCCAGCTGATCGATGGCCTCCCGGCCATGGGCCGCCTCCAGGACCACGACCGGTTCGCCGCGGAAACAGGCCTTGACCAGTTCCCGATTGTCCGCGACATCATCCACGATCAGAATCGTGGACGGCTCGAACGCCAGGTCGTCCTCGGCCGCTGAATCCGTCGCCGCCGCACCGACGGCACTCACATCCACATCATGCAGCGTCACCGTGAAAACCGAGCCGCGGCCGACCTCGCTCGCCACCGAGATCTCGCCGTTCATCAGCGTCACCAGCTTCTTGCAGATGGAGAGGCCGAGCCCGGTGCCGCCGTATTTTTTGACATCCTGCCCCTCCTGCTGTTCGAAGATGCGGAAGATCCTTTCCTGGTTTTCCGCCGGGATGCCGACCCCGGTGTCGGAGACCTGCAGCTCCAGATCGATCTTGCTCTTCCGGGCATCCTTGAAGACCTTCCGGGCCACGAGGGTGATCTCCCCCCGGTCGGTGAACTTGACGGCGTTGCCGATCAGATTCAGCAGGATCTGCCGCAGCCGGATCCCGTCGAGAATCAGAAATTCGGGGAGATCCGGGTCCACCTCGATGCGGAATTCGAGATTCTTCCCGGCCATCTTTTCGTGAAACAGCTGCTCCATCTCCGAAAAGAGCAGGTGGGGGTTGATGCTTTCATAAGCCAGATTCAGCTGGCCGGCCTCGATTTTCGAAAGGTCGAGGATGTCGTCGATGATGCCGAGCAGCGCCTTGCCGCCGATCTTGATCGACCGCAGGTAGTTTTTCTGCAGCGGGTCCTGGATCAGACCGTCCAGTATGTCGGCGAAACCGATCACGGAGTTCATCGGGGTCCGGATCTCGTGGCTCATGTTGGCGAGGAATTCACTCTTGGCGCGGGTCGCCTTTTCCGCCGCCTCCTTGGCGACCAGCAGCTCCCCCTCGACCCGCTTCCGCTCCCCGATCTCGCGGGACAGCCGCCGATTCCAGTAGAGGGCCCCGGCGATGATCAGAAACAGGAAGCCGGCGATCTGCCACAGCAGCGTGTAATCGACCTCCGCTTCATACTCGAAACCGACCCAGCGGCGGTAGATCTCCTGGCGCTCCGGGACATCGATGCTGGCCAGGGCCTTGTTGAGAATCGCCCGCAGCATCGGAAGATCTTTCCGGAGACCGAAGTAGAGCGCAAAGGAGTAGGGAGTGCCCCCCGACACCTTCAGATTGCTCAACCCCAGTTTCTGGCTGAGGAAATCGAGGGTCGGCAGATCGATGACAAAGGCCTCCAGTTTCCCCTGGGAGAGCTCCCTGAGGCCAGCCTCCAGATCAGTGAAGGGGCGCAACCGGACGTCCGCCACATCGCGGCGGAGTCGCTCCCCGGCAAGGTGCCCGGCGACGACGCCGACCCTGTGGCCCGAGAGCTCGGCAATACGGCGGAGAGCGAGCCCGTCCTTGGGCACCACGATCACGTTGTCGACATGGATGTGTTCATTGGAAAAGGCCATGCTCTCAAAGCGTTCGGGGGAAAACTCGACGGCGTCGACCATATCGAGCCGGCGCTCTTTCACCGCCGCCAGGGCCGCGGCAAAAGATTCGGCGCGCCGGGGGGAAAATTTCAAACCGGTGCGCTCCTGAATAAGGGCCAGATAGTCGGCCAGAATCCCGGAATAGTCGCCGTTCTTGTTGAAGAAGGAAACCGGAGCCCGCAGCGGATCCCCGGCCACGGTCACCACCGGGTGCTCCCTGATCCAGGCCTGCTCGGCCTCGGTCAAATAGATCCCCTTGTGCCGGTCGCGGAGGCCGGGGCCGAACCAGCGCCGCTCGACCCCCTCCTTCTCCTCCGGGGTCACGGACTTCAATGCCTTTTGCACAATGGCAAACAGCAGCGGCTCGTCCTTCGAGACCGCCATGCGCAGTCCGGTATCGACCAGATCCACCGGAAAGGCCGCCTTGATGCCGACCAGGCCCAGCTGGCCGGAGAGATGACTGACGGCGCCGAAGGTGTCGATATAGAAATCGGCCTGGTTTTCGGTGAGCAGCCGCAGCGCCTCCCGGACCGTATCGACCTCGACGATACGGACGGAAGGGAGCCGCTTTCTGAGCACCGGCAGGGTATTGCTCCCGGCGACGAAGACCGCGGTCTTGCCGTTCAATTCCTCCAGCTTGGCGGCGGTACCCCCCTCCTCGCGCACGAACACGAACTCCCGGGCCTCGATATAGACATCGGTGAAGAGGAGACGGTCCCGGTAGGCTTCGTCCAAATAGATCGCGGGGAGCAGGTCGATCCTCCGCTCCAGCAGCCGTTGCTGGAGGCCGGCCCAGGTATCGGCGGTCGTGTAATCGAAGTGGAGGCCGGCCTTCCTGGCGACCAGATCGAGGTAATCCCGGGCGATCCCCAGATATTCCCCTTTCTGGCGGAAATCGTAGGGGGGCCATTCGCTCCCGGCTCCGACCCGGATCACCGGATGCCGGAGCAGCCACTCCCGTTCCCGGGGGCTCAGCGTAACCGCCGGCTGGCGATCTTCCGCGAAGAAGGAGACCCACTCCCTTCGGATTCGGCGATGGGTCTCTTCGCCGATGTCGGCGAGGGCTTTTTGCAGCAGCCGGTGCAGAACCGGCTTGGTTTTGACGCTGGCGAAGCAGAACCCGCTTCTCAGGGCCGGAATCTTGAACGCCACCCGGACATTGGTGATGATGTTCTTCTCCAGGAAATAGCCGCCGACGGCGATGTTGCCGATGTGGGCGTCGACCTCCCCGAGGGAGACCAGGTCCAGCGCCTCCTCGTTGGAGGCGGTGAAGCGCAGCCGGATGTCGGGATAGTGATTCTGGAGATGATCGTTGAGAAAATTCCCCTGGGGCAGGGCCACGGTCTTCCCCCGCAGATCGCTGAGGGTGGCGACGGCGGTGTTGTCCTTGCGGACGAAGGCGGCGATGTCGATGGTGACATAGGGATCGGAGAAATCGAGGAAGGCCTCGCGCTGGGGGGTCTTGGCGGCGCAGGCCAGCATGTCGACCTCGCCGAATTTCGCCAGCCCCAGCACCTTGCTCCACTCGTCGGCATGGATCTCGAAGGTCACCCCGAGGCGTTGCCCCACCTCCTTCAGGTAGCCCGAGGCAATGCCCTGATGCCCTTTGAGCGGATCGAAAAAATCGAAGGGGGGCCAGTTGCGGTCGGTCCCCACCCGGATCACCGGATGCTGGCGCAGAAAGGCCCGTTCCTCCGGGCCGAGCGAAAGCGCCGAGGCGCCGGCGGAAGACACCAGCCCCACTCCCAGGACCAGGAGGGCAAGGATCGGTTTCATGAACCTCATCGGCAAGCTCGCACCCCCCGGCCCGCGGCAACCCTGGCGGCATACCGTTTTTTCAATTCCAGGCCCTTCGGGGCTCCTTTCGCCCCAGGGGAGCGGAAGGGCAAAGGTACTTCCGGAAAATAATAATACCTTCCAGGTTAAATTCCACCCCGTGATACCAAACCGCCCTCCTCTTGCCAACCCCCTTCGGAGCCCTGCGCCTCTTGGACCTGGCCCCAGCGGCAAACGGGAGGGGAAAAGGCTCCATCCCTCAAAAGTGAGAAAAAGCCAATCACATAGAGCATTTATAATCGAGAAGCTGGCTTGAAATATGCAAAATATGGGGAAATTTGGTCAAACGGAGGCCCCAAAAAAACTTTTCCCCCGGCTAAAGGCCGTTTCACCCTCTCACAGGCCTCTCTCGGGCCGGGAAAGGGCACCGCCAGCGTCAAGGTTTGACGGAATAGGGATCCCCAGCATGAAATGCCTTCGAAAAATGAGCATCTCGGGTCGGCTCATTCTGGTCATGAGCCTGATCGCCATCCTGACCGCCGGCCTTTCCGCCTACCTCATCCTCCGCTTCATCGACAGCGGCGAACAAGTAAAAATCCTGGCCGAAGAGGGAACCCGGGGGATCATCTGGGGGGAAAAGGCCAACTTCCACCTCCACAACCTGATCATCAACTTCTACCGGGCCAACAGCGGCGACATGAAATGGGTCCGGGCCATGGAAGAAAACATCCCCAGGATCCGGGCGGCTCTGGACGAATACGCAAAGACCGCCAACGATCCCCGCAACAAGGAACTGCTGGCGGAAACCTACCAGGCCCTGGAGATCTACGCCAACGATATCGTGATCCTCGGGCAGTCGTTCCGTCAGGGGATCTTCGGTCCCGACATCATCCGGGTCCTGAACGATCTCGAAACCAAACCCCACGCCAACCGCCTGATCGCCGACATCAACAACCTGGTCGAGTATTCCAAAACCATGGCCGAAAAGAACCGGGCCAGCTTCTTCGCCGACATGGCCGCCAACACCAGGGCCTCCATCCTGCTGGCCTGCGTGGTGATCCTGATCCTGGTCGGAGCCGGCTATCTGGGGGTGGTCTGGACCCGGGACGAAATCGCGGAACGGGACGCCAAGGAACACCTGCTCCGGAAACTCCAGGCCGATCTCCAGAACAGCCTCCGGGCCGCGGGGGCGATCTCGAGGCAGTTCTCCTTCGAGACCGGTGAACTCCAATACGCCGGGGATGTGGAGCAGGTGCTGGGAAGAGACCGGAGAACCATCTCTTCCTTCACCGATTACCTGAACCATGTCCATCCCGAGGACCTCCAGGCCTTTTTCGGCGATTTCCCCTGGGAAGAAATCTCTCGCTGGGAGGAGTTCGCGGCCCATCTCCAGAAGGACTTCCTCGAAATCGGGGGCCGGAAGGTGGTCCGCAAAGAAGCGTCGGTCATCCAGCGCTGGGAACAGGCCGGCGGCTCTCTGACCCATACCCATCAGCGGGAATTCCGGTTCCGCCACGGCGGCGTAACCGAGGGGGAGGAGGTGTGGCGCTGGAAACGCTCCCTCTCCCGATTGATTCCCGACGAATCGGGCCTGGGCTATATCGGCGAGAGCGGCATCATCTTCGACATCACCGAAGAGCGGGAGATGAAAAACGCCCTGATCCGCGCCCGCTACGACGCCGAGGCCGCCAGCCGGGCCAAGAGCGATTTTCTGGCCCGCATGAGCCATGAAATCCGCACCCCGATGAACGCCATCATCGGCATGAGCCATCTGACGCTGCGCACCCAGCTGAACGCGGCGCAGCGGGACTATCAGAACAAGATCCGGGGCGCCGCCCAGTCCCTGATGAGGATCATCGACGACATCCTCGACTTCTCCAAGATCGAGGCGGGGAAGATGGCGCTGGAGAAGGTCCCCTTCCGGCTGGACGAGGTGCTCGGCTCCATCGCCGACGTGACCCTGCTGAAGGCCCAGGAAAAACAGCTGGAAGTGATCTTCTCCGTGTCGGCCCAGACCCCTCAGTGGCTGGTGGGTGATCCCCTGCGCCTCGGGCAGGTGTTGACCAACCTCACCAGCAACGCCGTCAAGTTCACCCCCAGCGGCGAAATCCTGGTCCGGGTCGATGCCTCTGAAGAGCGCGACCGGCAGATCCAGCTCCACTTTTCCGTGACCGACAGCGGCATCGGGCTGAATCCCGAGCAGATCGACGCCCTGTTCCAGCCCTTCTCCCAGGCCGACGGCTCCATCACCCGCAAATTCGGCGGCACCGGATTGGGACTGGCGATCTGCAAGAACCTGGTCGAGATGATGGGGGGCCGGATATGGGTAACCAGCGAGCCGGGAAAAGGGAGCACCTTCCACTTTTCCGCCCAAATGGAGGCCGCCCCCGATCAGGCGGGACAACTCTCCCTCCCCATCGACCTGCGCGGCCTGCGGACCCTGATCGTGGACGACAACGCCACGGCCCTGGAAAGCCACGCCGAAATGGTCGCCTCGATCTTCTCGGCGCCGCCGGAAACCGCCGGATCAGCCATCCAGGCGATGGAGAAGATCCGCGCCGCCAAGAGCCTCGGCCAGGGCTTCGACCTCATTCTCCTCGACTGGCGGATGCCCGGCACCGACGGCATCGAAGCCTGCCGCCGGATCAAGGAGGAGTCCGCCACGGAGGAGACCGCACCGCGCCTGGTCCTGATGGGGAGCACCTACGATCTGGAGCAGGCCCGCTCCAACGCCATCCTCGCCGGGATCGAGGCCTTCCTGACCAAACCGGTCTGCGCCTCCAGCCTCTTCGACACCGTGGCCGAGCTGTGGGGCCGAAGCGCCGGAAGGAAAACCCCGGCCAGCATCGAGGTCAGCCCCGAACAGCTGGAGCAGGTGCGCGGCACCCGAATCCTGGTGGTGGAGGACAACCCCTTCAACCAGCAGGTCACCACCGAATTCCTGCAACAGGCCGGGATGGAAGTGGCCGTGGCCGAAAACGGCGCCGCGGCCCTGCGGGCTGTGGCGGAGCGGGAATTCGACCTGGTATTCATGGACATCCAGATGCCGGACCTCGACGGGCTGGAGGTGTCCCGGCGCATCCGCAACCAAAAGGATGCCCAGACCCTCCCCATCGTGGCCATGACCGCCCACGCCCTGAAGGAGGATCGGGAGAAGAGCCTGGCCGCCGGCATGAACGACCATATCACCAAACCGATCGACCCCCAGGAACTGATGTCGATGCTGGTCAAATACGGCAATAAACGGATGCTGGACCGGGGAGGAGCCCCTCTTCCTGCCGCTGGCCCCACCTTCCGCGATGCGGATCTGATCCCCTACCGTTTCTGCGAGATCGACGCCGAGGAGGGGCTTCGGCGCTGCCTCGGAAACAGCCGCTCCTATCTCCGGTTCCTCAAGATGTTCGGCCGCCAGTACCAGGATTTCCTCCGCCGCTGCGAGGCGGCGAGGGCCTCCGGCAGCCAGGAGGCACTGGCCTTCCTGGCCCATGCCATCAAAGGTCCGGCCGGCTCCATCGGCGCCCGGACCCTGTATGAGAGGGCCGCGCTCCTGGAGAAGGCCATCAATTGCGATCCGGACAAGGATATCCAGGCGCTGTACGGCGATTTCAGCCGGGCGCTGCAGGCCGTTTTGGAGGAGTTGGGCCCGATCCTGGAAGCCGCGGACGTCCCCCCCACCGTCCCCCAGGCCGACGAGGGCAAACCCAGCTCCGACCTGGCCCAGGGCGAGGTATTGCTGGAGTGGTTGGAGGCGTTTCTGAAAAAAAACGATGCCCGGGCCGGGTCCCTGCTGCCGGAACTCCGCCGCGCCCTGGCCGGGGAAGGGTGGGAAGAGCGCCTGATGGCCCTCCAGACCCAAATCTGGGAATTCGACTTCGATGAGGCCCTGGCCACCCTGGAGGAACTCGGCAACCAATTGGAATCAAGGAAAAACGCGGCAGATGAAACAGGAAAGAGCGCGCATTCTTATTGTTGACGACGAAACCTTCAACCTCCAGTTTCTGACCGAGCTGTTTCTCGACGACTACAACATCAGCCCGGTCAAGGACGGGGTCAAGGCCCTGCGGCTGGCGGAATCCCTGGTCCCGGAGCTGATCATCCTCGATGTGGTCATGCCGGGGATGGACGGCTACGCCCTGATCCGGGCTCTCAAGGAAAACCCCAAGACACGGCACATCCCGGTGATTTTCCTGACCAGCCTGGACAGCGACCGGGATGAGGAGAAAGGACTGTCGCTGGGCGCCGTCGACTACATCGGCAAGCCCTTCCACCCCGCCATCGTCAAGGCCCGGGTCAACAACATGCTTGAACTGGTCGAACACCGCAAGCTGGTCGAGCGGATCGCCATGCTCGACGGCCTGACCGGGATCCCCAACCGGCGGGCCTACGATCTGCGCCTTCAGGATGAATGGAAACGGGCCTGCCGCAGCCGCGAACCGTTTTCGCTGGCGATGCTCGACATCGATTATTTCAAGCTCTACAACGACAGCTACGGCCATGCCGGCGGCGACCAGGTTCTCCGCCGGATCGCCGGGGCGATGACCAGAGTTCTCCGCCGCTCCTCGGACTTCGTCGGCCGCTACGGCGGCGAGGAGTTCGCCCTGATCATGCCGGCCACCCCCGGCGACGTCGCCTGGGGCATCGCGGAACGGATCTGCCGCGAGATCCGGAACCTCGGCATTGAGCACCGGGCCTCCCGGCCCGCGGGGGTGGTCACCATCAGCGTCGGCGGCGCCACCATCCTCCCCTCCCCGGAGGGCAACCTGGCCAACTTCACCCGTTATGTCGACCAGATGCTCTATCTCGCCAAGGAAAAACGCAACCGGGCGGTCTGGGACGATTTCCCGCCGAGCGCGGGCAAACGCCTGGCCCAGGCGTGACCTTCAACGAAACGGCGCTCTTCAGGAAACGACGGGCGAAGCCTCGGGGTTGAAAGGGTTCATGCGCACCGCCAGCGAGAACATGTAGGGGTACTCCGCCTGCAGGTGCCGCAGATAGCTGAGCCATTCGCGGATCAGGATGGTGTTGGCGCGCCGGATATCGTTGGCGAGATGGCGGCGGTCGGACTCGGGGAGCTTTTCGATACCGCTCCGGCATTGGAGCTCTTCGGTGAGGTGGCAGATCGCCCACAGCAGATCGGTGAAGGTGTCGTGTTCGAGCAGATTCGGATTCTGCAACAGCGCCAGGAGGAAGGGGCGCCTGGCCAGCAGGAAATCACGCAATTCCCTCAGCTGCTCACCGCTCGGGTCGAGGTTGGACTGGTACTGGGCGGCAAACCGCAAGGCGGCCTGGTAATCTTTTTTCCCCCAGCTTGAGGTGACCGCCAGGCGGCGGGCCAGGTCGGGGGCCTCGCCGCAGAAACCGTCGACCCGGCGCAGGAACTCGGCGCCGAATTCCCCCATGAAAGCGCCGATCACCATGTTCATTTTCTTCAGAAGCGCCTGGCGCTCCCGTTCGGTGAGAAACTTTTCGATGATCAGGGTCACCAGCAGGACCTGCACCGGCACAAACACGATATCGAGGGCCAGATAGAAGAGGAGATCCCTCAGGTTTCGAAAAGCCAGGTAGTGCAGACCGCCCAGCAGCGAAGAGAGCAGCAACAAAAGCAACCCGATGGCCATTTTCCACGACAGCCGGATCATCTGAACAGGCTCCTTTCCCTGGGCAGGGGGTTTTGCGAAAGATCGGGACGGTATATACCCTGTCCCCGCCATGATTTCAAGCCGGCGCCGGGGATTTGCGGGTGCCGGGCCTGATCAGATGCCGGCGGGCGATTCAATCACTTGCGCCACTTCATGGCCGCATATCCGGCAGACCTCCCCCAAAGCCCGCGCCATCCTGCCGATCATGGATCACCAGACCAAACAGGCCAAGGTGTAGTCGTCGATTGTCCCCTTGTCGCCAACCATTGAAAATCTGGGCGGCTCACTTCTCCCTGGCCGCTTTTTTTTCCTTTTTTTCAGCCTTTTTTTCCTTCGGGCTCTTGGCCGGTTCTTTTTTGCCTTCCTTTTTGCGATCCTGGCCTTTACTCATGATATTTGCCTCCTTTCAGTATGGATTTGGCTCTCGACTTACGGTGGTTGCCATCATAACCCAGCCGCTGAAGTCGGGGGCGGTTTTTTTATTTACAAGCCCGGTGATTCGTTGTATGAAAATGGCTGATTGGAAAACGGGCGGTTAACTCAGCGGGAGAGTGCCATCCTCACACGGTGGAAGTCACTGGTTCGAATCCAGTACCGCCCACCAACCGATTTTCGAAAGGGTTTTCCGGGTGCAGCCGGAAAGCCCTTTTTGTTTACCGGCACGAGGGAACAGCGGCGAGCCACAGCGTTCCCCGTTTCGTTGCCGGAAAGGGGGGGACGAGCGTTTTTTATTGACGGCCGACCGTTATTTAATTACAAAAGCAAAACATTCCATTCTTTTAACCCCCCCCCCCCGGCCGACGGCGGCAGCGCCCCAAACAAGACCGCCGCTCCGAGCCGCTGCCGCAGAAAGGTGGCAAACCGATGAAATGCCTGGGTTCTTTTCTCATTCTGATGCTGGCGGTGCTGGTGGTCTCCGGCTATGGAGAGATTTACAAGTGGGTGGACGGCAAGGGAACGGTCCATTTCACCGATGATCCGGCCC
>JAFGOW010000171.1 GCA_016926265.1 Deltaproteobacteria bacterium
CCGGGAGCCGGCCTCCTGCCGCACCCACCCCTCGCTGCTGCTGAGACGGATCTCCCCGCCCCCGATCCCGGCGGCGAGGCCGTCGGCGGAAAGCTCGCTGCCGGCGGCAAGCAGGATGTCGTCCCGGGCCTGCAGTTCGATCGCCCCTTCGTAAGAAGCGGAGTCGGCGTTCAGGGTCCCGGCCACGGTAATGCCGCCCTGGTCGGCGGTCAGCTCGATGGTGCGGGCCATGACCTCGTCCCCGGCCCCGACCGCCAGAGAGCCGTTGCGGACCCGGATTGCGATGCTTTCGTTGAATCCGCCCTGGACGAGTTGAGCCGCGAGGGCGCCGAAATCGCTCAGGCCAGAGGCATCGCGTTCAAAGCTGGCGCCGGTCCCGCCGTCGCCGGACGCCCCCCGGAGTTCCCCATCCAATTGGGCCTCGCCGCCGAGGGAGGTGACGGCGATGGCGCCGGCATCCCCCTGAGAGCCGGCCGAAACGTCGAGCACCGATCCCGCGCTCACCGCCACGACACCGGTTTCCGAGGTCAGGGCGATCCTGCCGCCGGCGAAGGTGTCGTCACCGGCGACCGAAATCAGCCCCGCGGCGCCGATCAGGACATCCCCGGCGGTTGCCTCCAGGGTGACCCGGCCGCCAACCATGTCGATGACGCCGTTCATGTCCACGGTATCGCCGGTCAGGCCGAAGGCGCCGCCGACGTAATCGGAGGCGCCGATGTCGCCGCCGCTGGAGACCAGGGCAGCGGCCCCGCTAAAGGAGATGGCGTAATCCGCCGCCGCGGTATCGCCGTCGGCCTCGACAGCGGGCGCCGCCGTCACCCGGGCCGAGGAGATGGTCAGATCCCCGCCGCCCGAAAGGCGGCCCTCGCCTTCGACGATGACATCCCCTTGGGCGTTGAGTTCGGTCTGGGCAAAGCCGTCGAGACGCACCTCGCCGGCGCCGAGCCGGATCTCTTCGGCCGTCACGGTGAGGGTGCCGCTGTCATCGGCAATGACGGTTCCGGGATCGGTTCCGAGGGAATTGCGCAAAGTCACGGAGTCGGCGCTCAGGGAAACCAAGACCCCGTCGTTGCCGATCAGGGCCGCGTCCAGGGCCAGGCTGTCCCGGGTCGAGAGGGCGAAATCGGTCAGGAATTCGATGGCGCCGCGGCTGAGAAGCTTCAGGCTGGAGTAGCCGGAGAGGGAATTCCATTGGGCCGCGGTCAGATCCAGGCCCGTTCCGGCATAGCCGGTCCCTTCCGCCACGAAGCGGATGGCGTCGGAAACCAGGGTCAGCGGCCCGTCGTCCACCACGATCTCCCCCTCCAGGGTCGGGAAATGGCGTGTGTCGATCACCACCTCGTCGCTGGCGTGGACCAGTGCCCCTTCCTGGAGATGGATGGTTCCGCCGTCGCCGGCGGCGACCAGGGTCACCACGCCATGACCGTCCTCGGAGAGGCCCGCCACCGTGGAATCTCCCTCCAGGTCGATCCGCCCGGCCTCCAGGGTCACTGCCTCGCCCGACACGGTGGCGCCGGTGGTCACGGTCAGGGTCTGGGTAGCCTCGTCCCCGAGCCAGATGTTCTCGAAGCCTGCGCCGGAGAGGGCCTCCTCGCCGATCACCAGGTAGCCCTCCCGGCCCTCCTCCGGTTTCAGTCTGTCGGTCACTCTCACGTGGGTGCCGCTCAGGGACAGGGTGCCGCCGTCGAAACCGGGCAGGCCCGCCCCCTTGAGGGTTCCCTCGATGAGGGTGGTGGAGCCGAGCAGCGCCAGGTCACCGCCGTGGCCCGCCTCAAAGGAATAGGTGGTGAAGGACCCCTCCTGCAAGACATCCCGAGCGGAGCGGATCGAGAAAACCTGCATCCGCTCGGAGCGGATGCAGGAACCGAGCTCGGTGAGGTAGCCCTGGACCATGGAATAGCCCTCTTCGGTGAGCTGGCCGCCTTTCGGCGCCACGGCGCCATCGCCGATCAGCTCGATCACCTTGGCGCCGGGGAGGAAGGCAAACTCCTCGGGAAGGATGGAATAGACCCCGGCCGCGATGCCGCCCCCCCCCTCGAGATAGACCGCCCGCCCCGGTATTTCGATGCCGGGGACCACGACATAGCGCCCATCCTTGGTGAGGGGATTTTCGGAGCCGCTGATGCCGGCGGCAAAGGCGAGGCCGAACAGGGTGCCGCCGCCGGAAACGTCCACGACCGCCCCCTCCCGGACCTCGATCCGGTCGGCTTCGACGGTGATCCCCTTCTCCGGAACGGTCTCGATATCGGTAGGATCATTGATGGAGCGGCCCCGGCGAACCCAGAATGAATTCTCGTCCACGGTCCCATACGACACCAGCGACTCCCCCTGGACGGAGAGGAGGCTGCCCTCCCCCAGAAGGACCTCCCCGCCCTCGTCGGTCACTTCCAGGGACAGCTGCCCGAAGGGGGCGGCCACCACCCCGTAGTGGCGGATCCCCTTGGCGGCGGTCAGGGAGAGGATGCCTCCCGCGGAATAGATCGGCTGGCCGGAGGCGCCGGCCGCGGGGAGAATGGTGATCGTCCCCAGGGAATCGATCTCGAACTCGCTCAGGGTGGTGGGGTAGATGCGCTGCGCCTGGAGCACCAGATCCCCTCCGGTCAGAAGGGCGCCGGACCAGCCGGTGGCATTGCCTGTCCCCAGGTTGGAATAATTGAATTCCGAAAGGCGCAGGTCGCGGGCGGCCAGCCAGCGGCTCTCCCGAACCCCGGAGACCGCCACCCGGCCGGCAACGTCGATCCAGTCCCCTTGCAGGGTGAGCCGGCCGCCGTTTTCCTCATAGGAGGTCGGGACCGCGGCCCAATAGTCAGTGGTGTTTTGCACCGTGACCCAGTTTGCCCCGAGGGTGACGTCGCTGCCGTCGGTCAGGGAGATCTCCGGGGTGTCGAGGGTCAGGCGGCGCCCCAGATCGAGGCTGCAATCCCCGTCGAAGAGCAGGGCGTGAAAACTGCTCAGGGTCACGTCATCGAAGCCGTTGTCCCCCAGCCTTTGCAGGAAGGTGTCGGAGACCTGGAGGGCGGAGGCGAGGGATTCCCGGGTCAGGCTGAAAGCCCCCCCCGCCACCCCTTTCATGCCGGAAGCGGCCCGGAAGGTCCCTTCCAGAACCGGGTCGTATTCGGAGACCAGGGTGATCGAGCCGGGCGCCCCGGAAACGCGGATCTCCCGGGGCCTTCCGAAGGCGTCCAGCACCCAGTTCGTCACCGGCGCGGCCGCGGAGACATCCACCACGGCGCCGGCCTCGACCGTCAGTAGACCGTCGGGGGCCTTGAGGGTGACGCTGCCGCCGTCGAGCGGCTCGGCATTGGGCGACAGGTAGTCGGCGGCGGCCTCCGTTCCCGGCTTGTTGTAGCCCCGGGCCAGGACCAGGGCGATATCGTAAACCTTCAGACCATACTGGCCGGTCACAGAGATCTCCCCGGCCGGGGCATCCAGGGTCCCGGCCAGTTCCACCCGGGGCCCGAAGAGGGAGATCTCCCCTTCGGGGGCGGTGCGCAGCACCGCCCCCGCCTCGACGCTCAATACGGCGTTTTCATTGACTGGCAAAGTTATTTTGGGCGTCGTCAGATCCAACGGCACCCCGGCCGCGACCGACAGGGCCGTGGCGCCGATATAGTCCGGGGAGATCTGGCCGTCCGCGGTCAGGTAGAGGCCGGCATCGACGTAATCCCCCTTCAAAAGGTCGGACGCGGCGGCCGCTGCCTGCAGCCGGACCCGGGACGGCGCCAGGGCCGTCCCGGCCTCGACCGTCAGGTTGTCGGCGCTCTGCAGCGCGATGCGGGTGAAGCCGGTGGCGTCGAGCCGGTCGTCGTCCAGAACCAGCCGGTCGATGTACGCCTCGGGCAGCGTGGAGTTTTCATCGAAATCGACCAGGGCCGCCAGACCCTCCCGGGCTACGGTGACGTTTTGGGCATGGAGGACGATCTCGCCGCCGTCATGGCCGGGCAGTGCCTCCCCTTTCAGCTTGCCGTCGAGAACCAGGGCCCGCCCCTGCATTTGCAGCGACCCGGCGTCGCCGCCGGTGACGGCGCCGCCGCTCTCCACCTCGTAGCCGCCACTGACATCCAGAAGGCTCCCCTGGATCGCCACCACCCCGGTGCCGGAGTCGCTCCGGTCCTCCAGGACGATGGCGCCCCCGTTCACCTGGGCCGAGCCCTCGGGGTGGAGCAGCCCCTCCTCGGTCAGGCTGTGGATCACTCGCTCTCCGGCGACCGAAAGGCTGCTGTTCTGGCCCAGGAAGATCCGGCTCTGAAGCTCCACGTACCGGGAGTTCGAGGTAACGCTGGTCAGATTCTCGTCGGTTACGAAGCGGATGGTGCCGGAAGGGATGGAGATGTCCCCGAGGTGGACGATCTCCCGCGTCTCCACGGAGAGCAGGCCCCCGGCGGGGAGCCGGACGTCGGCGTCGGCGGTGGTACGGACCGTCCGGGTGGCGTTCAGGTAGACGTTGCCGACCCCGGAATCGTTCAGCACCCCGGCGGCAATGACGCTCTCGTCGCCGGGGATGTCGTCGGCCACGGAGAAATCCTCGGCCACCTCCACGGCATCGGCCGGGACCACGATCTTCTCCACCACCTGGTCTCTGCCGAGCGGATCGTTTTCTGCTGGCACGGTTTTCCCGATAACCAGGGTGCCGGCTTCGGGCCGCTTCCACCCCACGGTCGCCTGGTTGCCGTATTCATCGGTCATTTCATGGTCCAGGATCTGGTAGTAGCCGGCCGTGGCCGCGCCGTACAGGGTGCCGTTGAGCAGAATCTGGGAAGCGATCAGGGTGAGCTGGCCGGCATCGTCCCCCTGGATCCAGGCGTCGGAACGGGAAAGAAGGGCATTGGCGCCGCCGCCGTAGACCCCCTCAAGGGTTTCGGTGATGCCGTAACGCCGGTGGTATTTGGTATAGACCCCCAGGATCTCGTCGACGGTGGCGTATTCGGGGAGTTCGCTGATATCGTAGATCACGTTGCCCGACCGCACCTTGGTGGAGGCCGCGGCCGACCCGCCGAGATACTTGATGCCGCCGCCGGAGAAAGCGATTTCGGCCCCCTTCATGACCGCCAGTTCAGACGCTCCCGAGGTCCTGTTAACCTTCAGTTCAATGGTCCCCCCGGCCGTGGCCGCTTCCCGGGCGGTGACCTCTTCGGCTTTCAGATAGCCGGAGATATCCCCCACCGCCGAGCCGAGCAGAGGGTTGACGGTGATTTCCTCCCCCTGGAGCAGCCCCCCTTTCTGGCCGTAATCGTCCCGCAGTTCGACGCTGTTGAGGGTAACTTCGACACTGGCTGCGGAAGCCGGTTTTTCCACCCACAGTCCGCTGACGTCGATGCGACTTTGGGAGCCGAGCAAGATCTCCTCGCCGGCCGAGAAGGTGACACTGCCGGAGGGGGCGACGATCTCGCCGTAATGCTCGATGACCTTCGTCGCGCTATTGGCATCGGTCGAATCGAGCCCGCCGAAGAACACCTCCTTGGTGCTAGCGGTGAGAAAGGAACGGCTGACAGTTTCATCCGAGTCCGATATCGGCACCAGGGTCTGGCTGCCGATCCCGGTGACGATCCGGTCCGAGGCGCAGAGCTCGATCCGGCCGTTCTTGCGCACCGCGGAAACGGCCCGGATAAGCCCCTCTTGGTAGACCTCCCTGCCGTACATGCCGACCACCCCGGTATCGGCGATCAGGCTCCCCCCTTCCAGGTTGAAGGCGGCACCCACCGCGCTCCCCACCTGCACGTTGGTTTGGGTGGAGCCGGCTTCAAGGTCGATCTCGCTGCCGGCGGCCAGGCCGATCTGCCCGACCGGGGTCACGATGGTTCCCAGGTTCTCGACATTGGCGCCGAGCAGGTAGACCGATCCCAGGTCGTCGGTGCGGATGACCCCCTGATTCGACACCGCGGCCCGCTCGAAGCTCCAGTCGGCCAGGCCCTGATAGTTTTCGGCCCGGAACCGGTCAAGTCCCGCCTCGAAATCGCTTGTGGAGATATTGAGGGAGGAGGCGACCAGCGAATGGACGTTGACCTGGGAACCGGCCCCGAAGAGGATGCCGTTCTGGTTGATAAGGTAGACTTTGCCGTCGGCGGTCAGGGTCCCGAGGATCTGGCTGGGATTCGCGTCGTGGATGCGGTTGAGGGCCGCCCAGGAACTGTTCTTCTGCTGGTCGAAATGGACCGAGGCGTCGCGGCCGATGTTGAAGGAATTCCAGTCGATGACGGCCCGCGACTGGGTCTGGTGGATGACGCTCCGGCTTTCGGAGACCTCTTCGACGGAAGAGATCCCGGTGCTGGTGCGGACGTCGGCCGCCGTCGGATGGACATGGGCCCCGATGGGGTTCATGACGGCCCCGCCGTAGAGGGAAGTCCTGCCGTAACCGGTTACCGGCAGGGATACGACCTGAGCGATAAGTACCAGACAGAACAGTTTCCGGGCCATTTTCCCCCCTCCCCCTGGCCGCCCTCCAGGAATAATCAAAACTGATACTTGACGAAAAAGTGGATGCGGCTGTCCCCTTCGTCGATCCGTTCCGTGTCGCGCTCGGTTTCAGTCAAAGCCCAGGCCACATCCATCTGGTAGGACAACCCCCTGATGAGCCCCCCCCTGATGCCGAAGCCGGTGCCCTGAAGCGTCATATGGGCATCCTGCTCCGGAAGCGGGTCTTTCACCTCCAGACAGGCGAAGTCATAAAACAGGTAAGGGGTCAGGCGGAAATACTTCTGCCAGCCGAGCTTTTCCCCCAGATCCGGAGCAGCCAGCTCGAAGGTGCCGTGAATGCCGTGGTCCCCCATCGCCTCGCTCTCCATGTAGCCACGCACGCTCTCCATGCCGCCGGCGGAGAACTGTTCGCTGGAGACCAGGGCCTGGCTCGAAATCTGGCCGTCGAGGGCGGCGTCAAACTGCATCCCCCACGGGAGTTTCTGCTCCCTTTCCAGGCCGAGGGTCAGATAGATGTAGCTCCCCCGCGCCTGGTAGCGTTTGTACTCGAATTCCTCCTGGTCGGTGACGGCTCCCCGGAAGGCCATGTTGACCCCGGCGGATAGCTTGGTCACCCCGGTTGCATCGAACAGGCTGGAGTTGTAGCCGATGGAAAAAGGCATATAGGTGATCGGAGCCTCGTCCCGCTCCGATTCGGCGCCGGCCATGGAGGTGGTCTCGTCCATATCCTTGTAATCGAGCCCCAGGGAGACGCTGTGGAAATATTTTTGGTAGGGGGGAAGGTTGATCAGATACCGCGCCCCGAGGAAGGTCCCGCTCCCGACCTGGCTGAAACCCTCGCCGAAGGCGGTCTCGCTGTCGGTCCAGAGGGCGAAGAAGGCCAGAAAATGCTGGGGACACCAAGGGGTCGGCAGAACATAGGAGCCGCCCACGACCTGGACCTCGGAAGTGTCCTCGGGAGAGGTCTGATACTGGAAGGAGATCGAATGCCCCCACTGCCAGAGGTTGTCGTAGCGGATCAGGCCATTGAGGCGCAGATCCGCGGTGTCGTGGCCGGAGCGGTTGTTGAGTTCTACGCTGGCATGCAGCGGGAGGCGATCCTCCACGGTCAGTTCGACGATATCCTCGCCGAGCTGCCGGCCCGGCACCAGGTTCAGCTTGACCTTGAGATCGGTGCCGCCGTTGATGTCGCGGAACTGCTCCTCCACGTCGGGGGCGTAGAGGATTTCCCCCGATTCCAGGGCCGCGAGCTTGTCCAGAATCGAGGCCCTGGTAAAATAGCGGTTGCCGACCACCTTGACCCTGGCGACCTTGGTTTCGATCACATCGAGGCTGATAGTCCCCTCTTCCACGGTCTGTCGGGGGATGTTGACCAGCACCCGGACGTAGCCGTTCTCCTGGTAATACTTCTCCAGGGCGGTGCGGCCCGCTTCCACGTCCTGAAAGGTTTTCGCCGGACCGGTGAACGGCCGCAGCACCTCCTCCAGGGTCTCCGCGGCCAGCAGGGTATTTCCCTCCACCCGGAACCCTTTGATTTCAAAGCTCGGATCGATCTCCACCTGATCCGATGCCAGCGCCGGAGACCATAGGACGCCGAAGACCAATGCCGCCAGAATCGCCGTAAAAAATCGCACTGAATCAGCCCATCGCATATGACTCATGAATCAAACCCCGGTTTTCACTGTCATCGATCACAAGTTTGCTTTGATTTTCTTCAGGTTGAGCGCCAAGACGCGGCCGTCCTGAAAACCCTCCCGGCTTTCGATGACGGTGCCGTCCGGTTTCAGAAAGACCACCAGGGGAAAACCCTTCTGGTGGAATCTCTCCTGGAAGGACGCCTCGCGCTCGGAATTGATTTTCACCCAGACGAAGTCCCGGCTCAGCCGTTTAACCCGGGGGTCCTCCAGGGTCTCCCCCAGCAGCCGCTTACACCAGCCACACCGATCGGCGTAGAGGATCACCACCGCCGGCTTCCCCTGGTCGCGGGCCTGGCGCAGGGCGGCCTCGTATTCCTCCAGCGGGGCGATGGCGATCTGCCGGAAGGTCTCTCCCTTGACCAGGGAGACCAGGCTCAGATCCAGAACCACCTCTTGGCCGGCCAGGGGCGGATTGAAATCGACGCTGAAAGTTTCCCCATCGCTTCCCGAAACCCTCCCCTTCCTGCCCGCGGCTTCAAAGGCAGCCCCGATCCGGGGTTCCAGCATCAGGACGATCGTCTCCCCGGTGACGGCAACCCTGGTTTTGCCCAGATCGTCCTCGAATGTCTGGCCGTCGCGGGCCAGGTTTTTCAGTTGCACCGTCTTTTCCCCCACCGCCATCACCCGCGCCGGGAAATAGGGGTTGAGGGAGAACTCTTTCCCCTTCACCGGGAAGGCGCCGGTCCGGGAGGTGAACTCCTGAGCCGACCAGGTCAGAATGCGGGGCATCTCCATGCGCCGCGGAAATTTCTCGATCAGCTCCGGCTTGGAGGCGCCGAAGGCCTGCTCCGGGGGGACCACGATCCGCTTGGCTTCCCCACCCCTCATGCCGAGCAGGCCCTCCTGTAAACCGGGGAAGAGCTGGTCGCTGCCGACCACCAACTCCTGAGGACCCTTGGCCTGGCTTTTATCGAAAAAATCGGCCTTTTTGACCTTCGGATCGGCGGCCACCAGGGGATCGCTGGTGAAGAAGACCGTGCCGTCAACCAGGGACGCGGTCATCTGCACCGTCACCAGGTCGCCTTTTTCGACAACATCCGCAACGGCCGGCGCCGGCGGCGGGGCCGCGGCCTGGCGGAGGGGCAAACAGCCGCCGAACAACCCGGCCAGGGCGAACGCCACCAGGGATCGCCCCCGGAAAAACCGCCGGAAAAATCCGAAACCTTCTGGCGAGCCGCCAACCGTTTCATTCCCCATGAGCCTTTGCTCCTTCTTCGATGTTGAGAATCTGGATTTCACAGGAAAGGGTCTCCCCGCCGAAAGGGTGCCCGTAGTCGATGACAAAGGAACGCTTTTTCACCTCGGCGACCCTCCCCACCATGGGGCCGGTGCGGACCAGGCGCCCGATCTGGGGATCGATGCGGATCTCCCAATAAGGGGGGACATCGTGAATCACGGCGGGACCAAAGGGCAGTTCGGCCCTCTTTCCCTCTTCGGAGAGAAAATGCACCACCACCTCCTTTTCGGAGAGCGCCGCCACCGTCCCGGGGATCAGGGGATCGAGAATGAATTCCGCCCCGATTTCCGGCTCCTTCCCGGTTCGGGCGCGAAAAGCCTGCGGCGTCATCTTCATCACCTGGGGACGGTGGCGGACCTTATTCAGGGACAGGGTGTAATCGTTGTTCGGTTTCGCCGGTTTCCGAGCGGCACCGATCTGCCGGGTCACCTCGCCGTCCGGGCCGATACCGGGGAGCAGTCCGGCGATCTTCACGGGAATCAGGTTTTCCATGTCCATCTCTTCCAGGGAGGGGGCCTCCGGACTGCCGGAGAGAGCGGTATCGCCGGCCACCAGGGTGACGGGGGCGTCGTTCTTCTTCGGGAGGTAGATGGCGCTCTTCGGCGTCCGGGAATCAAGGAGGGAGTCTTTCAAGGTGGTGGCCGCCAGTTCGCCGTTGGGAAGGTAGCAGCGGTAGTGGAGGGTGACCCGGTCCCCCGCAGCCACAACCTTTGATCCGGGCCGGGGAACCGTGCAACCGCCCGATGCCAGCAGCAAAACAAGGGAAGAAACCACCAACCGGGTTGCCGTTTTTTGGATGGCCATGCCGTCCTCCGATCGCTAATGAAGGCTAATAGGTGCGCCGTCAATGTTAAGATTTGATGAACAAATGATGAGTTTTCGTTAGGCAGAAAATTCCCGCTATCGCCTCCGGGCCTTCCCGGCCCGTTTATTCACGCTCCCTGCAATGGCCCCCTCCCCGCTTCCGCCACAGTTCCCGCAATCGGAAGACGATCGCCCGCTCCGCGCGTTTTTTTTCGGCCCAAACCAATTTCTTGAATTTTCATAATCTCAGCCAAACAAACGGGGGCGAGGATTCACGCTCTCAAAGGAAGTCGTGCGTCACCCATTTCAAAACCGCGCAACCGATCCACCTGAAGGGAATACCAAAAATGAACACCGATCCGACCCAAACCCGCAACATCGGCATCAGCGCCCACATCGACTCGGGGAAGACCACCCTGACCGAGAGAATTCTCTATTACACCGACCGCATCCACGCCATCCACGACGTCAAAGGAAAGGACGGGGTCGGAGCCACCATGGACTCCATGGAGCTGGAAAAGGAACGGGGCATCACCATCGCCTCGGCCGCCACCTACTGCCGATGGCGGGGGCATGAGATCAACATCATCGACACGCCCGGACACGTCGACTTCACCATCGAGGTGGAACGCTCGCTGCGGGTGCTCGACGGCGCCGTGCTGGTGCTCTGCTCGGTGGGAGGGGTCCAGTCCCAGACCCTCACCGTCGACCAGCAGATGAGGCGCTACAAGATCCCCTCCATCGCCTTCATCAACAAATGCGACCGCAGCGGCGCCAATCCGGACCGCGTCGTGGCCCAGCTCAGGGAAAAGCTCGGCCACAAGGCGGTGCTGCTGCAGATGCCCATCGGGCTGGAGGCCGATTTCCAGGGGGTGGTGGACCTGGTCGCCATGAAAGCCCTCTACTTCGACGGCGCCAACGGCGAAAAGGTGCGCAGCGAAGAGATCCCGGCCGGGCTCCGGGAGGAGGCGGCCCGGCGCCGCGAGGAGCTGGTGGAGATCGCCACCCTGTTCTGCGACGAGCTGACGGAAGCGGTCCTGGAGGAGCGGGAGATCCCGCCGGAACTGCTGCTCGGCGCCCTGCGCCAGGGGGTCCTGTTCCGCTCGGTGACCCCGG
>JAFGOW010000021.1 GCA_016926265.1 Deltaproteobacteria bacterium
GGTACCTTTCAGTACACACGATTTCCAGTCGTGCACCTTCGGCCGCTCGGTCACCTCTCCGCAAGACGGATAAACTACAACAGAACCCGTATCGTGTAAAGATTTTTCTGGTCCGCGCGACCCCGTGCGGCGCCCGGCGACGGCAAGACTTTCCAGGGGTCGAGGGTGTTTTTCGGTGAAGGGAATTCCCTGGCCGCGGAAGACGCCTCGGTCAGGGAATCAGGGGGAAAGGTCTGTCCGTTGGGGGATAACCGAGCCGGAGGAAATCACCCTTTTATTTTCTGAAGTTTTTCGATTCGTTCGTGGCGTTCCTGGGCTTCCACGCACAAGGTGGCGATCGGCCGGGCATCCAGCCGTTTCAGGCCGATCTCCTCGCCCGTTTCCTCGCAAAAGCCGTAACTGCCGTCTTCAATCCGTTCCAGAGCGGCATCGATCTTTTTGATCAGTTTCCGGTAGCGGTCGCGGGTGCGGAGCTCGAAGGCGCTCTCGGTTTCGGAAAAACCCTGGTCGACCAGGTCGGTTTCCCGCAGTTTTTCCTCCCGCATCTGTTCCCGGGTCCGGTCCGATTCGGAGAGGAGCTCGGCCCGCCACTGGAGCAGTTTGTGCCGGAAGTAGGCGAGTTGGCGGGAGTTCATGTAGGGCTCGTTCTCCGAGAGCAGGTATTCCGAAGGGAGTTGTTCCTGAAGTTGGTTGGCCATGGGAGCGCTCCGTATCCTTCCGTTAATTTTTTGAAAAAGGATAATGGAGAATACCCCCTTGTCAATAGCTCTCCGGGTTTTTCAGCAGGTTGCTGTAAAACTCTGTCATCGGCCCTTATGCCGCGTGGCCTGCTGCTTTGCAAAGGCTTCCCTATCGCGTCTTTTGTGCCGGGCCTTTCAAAATCCTGCGGCTGACTCAAGGGTGCGGAAATCGTAACTATTTACAATCTACACAGGCACCCGCGTTTGTTGCATCAAGGCGTTTTACCGCCCGCTCGCGCCGCTCGCTCAAGGACACGAAGGACGCAAAGGAAACCAAAAGAGATGAGGTTTTTCCAAACCCCCTTTTTTTGCCTTCTTTGCGTCCTTTGTGATCTTTGCGGTAAAAGATCTCGCCGATGGTGAATAGTTACCGGAAATCGATCTTTCAACGGGTTGTTGGGTTTTGATGCTGGAATGGTCAGGTTCCAGGGGATTGCGCCTGGTAGAATGGAATGGCGTTGTCCGGTTTTTGGGGCGGGATAAACAGGCACCGGAAGGAAACGGGAGGTATGCGATGGGGAATCTGATTCTGCTGCGCCACGGCGAAAGTGACTGGAACCGGGAAAACCGCTTCACCGGCTGGACGGACGTCGATCTCTCGGCCACGGGAATCGAGGAGGCGCAAAAGGCCGGCAGGCTGCTGCTGGAGAAAGGGCTGCTGCCGGACCTGGCTTTTACCTCGGTGCTGAAGCGGGCGATCCGCACCCTCTGGATCGTGCTCGACGTCATGGACCGGATGTGGATTCCGGTCCATCGCCACTGGCGCTTGAACGAGCGCCACTACGGCGCCCTGCAGGGGCTCAACAAGGCCGAGACCGCCGCCCGCCACGGCGAGGAGCAGGTCCGGATCTGGCGGCGCAGCTATGCCGTCGCGCCGCCGGCTCTGGAGGAGCGGGACGAGCGCTTCCCGGGCCTCGATCCCCGCTATCGCGGCCTCGATCCGGCGGTACTCCCCCGTACCGAGAGCCTTCAGGACACGGTGCGGCGGTTTCTCCCCTACTGGCAGGATGTGATCGCTCCAGAGGTGGCGCGGGGGCAGAACGTCCTGGTGGCGGCCCACGGCAACAGCCTGCGGGCCCTGGTCAAGCACCTCGACGCCCTCTCCGACGACGAGGTCGTCGCCCTCAACATCCCCACCGGCGAGCCGCTCCTCTACCGGCTCGATCAGGGATTGAGGGTCCTGGAAAAGCGCTATCTGGGGGATCCGGAGGCGATCCGCGCCAAGCTTTCCAAGGTCGCGGCCCAGGGCAAGGCCGCTCCGGAGGGGCGCTGAAGGCCGGCCTCCCACGTCAGCGGCGGCAGGCTTTGACCAGGCAGGAGACCAGATAGGCGGCCCCGGCCAGCATCACGATGGTGGCGCCGGCCGGCAGGTCGGGCTGGTAGGAGAGGGCCAGGCCGCCGGTGGTGATGAGGGCCCCCAGCAGGATCGCCAGCAGCATCATTCTCCCCAGGGTGCCGGTGTAGTGCCCGGCGATGGCGGCCGGGATGGTGAGCAGGGCGATGACCAGCACCAGCCCCACCACCTGGATCAGGATCACCACGGTCACGGCCACCAGCGCCAGCAGCAGCTGGTGGAAGAGCTGGACCCGGATCCCCCGCAGCCGGGCGAATTCCTGGTCGAAGGAGACCGCCAGGAACTGCTTGAAGAAGAGGATCACGATGATCGCGATGCCGGCGTCCAGCAGCGCGATGAGTTTCAGGTTGTGGGCCGGGATCATGAGGATGTTGCCGAACAGGTAACTCATCAGATCGACGTTGTAGCCCGGCGTCCGGGAGATGAAGAGGATGCCCGAGGCCATCCCCACCGCCCACAGGGCCCCGATCAGGATATCCTCCTGGCGGTGCTCCCGGGAACTGACCCAGCCGATCAGCAGAGCCGCCCCCAAAGCCGCGACCAGGGCGCCGCCGATGGGGCTTTTGCCCAGGAAGTAGGCGGCCCCCATTCCCCCCAGCACGGCGTGGGCGATGCCGCCCGCCAGGTAGCCGATCTTTCGCACCACCACATAGGGTCCGATGATGCCGCAGGCGATGCTGGCCAGGAGGCTCCCCCACAGGGCGTTCTGCAGGAAGGTCTGGGTGGTCAGGGCGTCAAGGAAGCCGGCCATGGTCGTCGCCGTTCTTTATGGGGTGGGGGGAAAGCCGGGTCTCGTGATGCACCATCCGCACCGGCGAGCCGTAGAGCTCCTCGATGAGGCTGCCGGTGAGACGGGAGGTGGTGTGGCAGACCAGGGTCCGGTTCAGGCATGCCACCCGGCTGATGTAGTTGGAGATGAAACCGATGTCGTGGGAGACCACGACGATGGTGATCCGCTCGTTGAGCCTTCTGAGAAGCTCAAAAACGTCCTCCTCCACCTTGGGGTCGATGTTGGCGGTCGGCTCGTCGAGGAGCAGGATCTCCGGTTCGCAGGCCAATGCCCGGGCGATCAGCACCCGCTGTATCTGTCCTCCGGACAGGGAGGCGATGGGGCGGCCGGCCAGGTCGAGGATCTCCGTCTCCTGCATGGCGGTGGCGGCCAGATTCCGATCCTTTTCCCCGAAGCCGAGAAGGGGCCGGGTTTTGCCCAGGCGGCCCTGGAGTACGGTCTCCCGCACCGTGATCGGGAAGTGGCGGTCGAAGTTGATGAACTGGGGGACGTAGCCGAGTCTGGCGCAGGCCTGTTCCGGGGTTTGGCCCAGCACCCGGATCGACCCGCTGAGCGGTTTCAGCAGCCCCAGGATCAGCTTCAGCAGGGTGCTCTTGCCGCCGCCGTTGGGCCCTACCACCCCCAGGAACTCCCCTTGTTCCACTTCCAGGCTGACCCCTGCCAGGACCGGCAGGTCGTTGTATCGGAAGGAGACGTTGTCGAGACCGATGACGGCCCGGCTCACGGCTTCTCCATCGCGGTGGCGAAGGCCGTCGCCACGGCGCGGAGATTCCCGAAGTAGTCCTCGGCCAGCGGATCGATGGCGACCACCCGGCCGTTGATGGAGGCGGCCACGGTGGCGGCGGCGGTGCGGCTGAACTGCCGCTGGACGAAGATGACGCGGATGTTGTCCCGCTTGGCCTGTTGGATCAGGGCGGCCAGGGCCTTGGCGCCGGGCTCCTTGCCGCTGCTCTCGATGGCGATCTGATCGAGACCGAAGTCGTGGGCGAAGTAGCCCCAGGAGGGGTGGAAGACCAGAAAGCGCCGGTTGGTCAGGTTCGCCAGCCGCTCCCGGATCTCCCGTTCCAGGGCGTCGAGGTCGGCGACGAATTTCTTGCAGTTGGCCCGGAACTCCGCCTGGTGGTCGGGGGCTGCGGCAATGAGCGCCGCCAGGATGTTTTCGGCCATGATCCGGACCCGGGCCGGGCTGGTCCAGACATGGGGATCCGGGAGGCCCTGGCCTTGGTCGTGGGCCGCGTGGTGATCCCCCGCCGGATGTTTTTCGTCGTCGTGATGGTGGTGGCTGGTCATGGACAGCAGTTGAATGCCGCGGCGGCTGTCGACCACCTTCATCCGCGGATTGTTGGCCGCCAGTCGCTTCATCCAGACCGTTTCGAAGGGGACCCCGACGGAAAAATAGAGCCGGGCCTGTGACAACTCGGCCATCTGTTTCGGGGTCGGCTCGTAGGTCGCGGGGCTGCGGCCGGGGCCGACCAGGACCGCGACCTTCACCTGGTCGCCGCCGATCCGCTCCACGAAATATTTCTGTGGCAGAATGCTGACGAAGACCGGCAGCGGGGCTTCGGCTGCCAAAACGGGAGCGGCCAGCAGGCCGAGCAGGCACAGCGATCCGGCGAGCAGGCGGAAGACGGGGACGCCACAGGGCATTTTCAGAATCCTTTCGGGCCGCGGCACCGCCGCGTTATTTCCGACAACGGAACACCATCTCCTGGCAATCCTGGCATTTCTCCAGGGAGTGATTGACCAAGAATTGGTTCATATGCTCCTTCTGGGAAGGACTCAGGATGCCGGTGCCATGGCACAACGGGCAGGCGTTTTCGAGGGCGGCCAGGACCGCGTCGCGGATGAACTCGGAGCGGTTGGGGATCCCGGCCAGGGCCTCCTTCAGGGCGGCATCGGCCTTGAAACTGATCATCTCCGGCTTTGTTTTCATGGTGGCTTCCCAGGACAAGTGAAAAGAATCCGGAGAAAATAATACAATGTATTACCGTTCTGTCAATGGGAATGAAAGGGGGAAGGGGGACGCCGCCGGGAAAGGTGATCGGAGAAAATGATCGGCGGTTAGGGAAAGCTCGGGAATCACGGCATTCTTAACGATAATCGGTGACTACCTGGTTTCCCCCGCGCGCTTTGGCCTCGTAAAGGGCGATATCGGCCCGCGAGAGAAGCGCCGAATCCGACTCGTTTTCGCCGGCGTAAAAGTTGGCCACGCCGATGCTCACGGTCAGGCCGATCCAACTGGTCTCGCATTGGATGCGAAGCCTCTCCACGTCGCGCCTGATTTTTTCGGCCAATGTATTCACACCGGAGGAGGGGGTTTCCGGCAGGATGACCACGAACTCATCACCGCCGTAGCGTGCCAGATAGTCACTCGGCCTTTTCAGGTTTTTCCCTATCGCTTTGGTCACCCCCACCAGGCACCGGTCGCCGCAGGGATGGCCCAGCCGGTCGTTGATTCCTTTGAAACGATCGACATCGATCATCAAAACTGACAGATCGCAGCGGCTCCTTCTGGCCCGGTAGATCTCTTTTTCATAGCAGCTGTCAAAACTGCGGCGGTTAAATACATCGGTCAGGGGATCCTTGACGGAGAGTTCTTCCAGCCTCAGGTTCATCTCCCGGATTTCCCGGATCAGCTGCTCCTTCTCAGCCTGGGCTTTTTTGCGCTCGGTGATGTCCCTGACAATACAAAAAATCAATTTTTTCCCGCCGAACACAATCCCGTTGTTGCTGAGTTCCACCTCGACAATGCTGCCGTCTTTGCGCTTTTGCCGCGTTTCAAAGTGGTGGCCGGCGCTGTCGATGGAAGCGATCATTTCCAGCAGATCTTCATGGCTGAAGCGGGTATCCCAGTCCCAGACGTAAAGGTGGAACAGTTCCTCCAGTGAGTAACCCAAAAGATTGGCGAATTGTTTATTGGCTTCGAAGACCTTGCCGTTCTGGTCCAGAATGACGATGCTGTCTCGGGACTGTTCGATAAGCAGGCGCCGCCAGGCGATCTCCTCGCTGAGCCGTTGTTGGGCCGTCTTGAGGTCGCGTTCGGCGCTCCTCATCTCCTCGATTTGGCGTTCGAGCTCTTTATACGTCCGTTTTTCCGACATCTCAGACAACTCCGACAGGAAACTTCTTGTTTCAGAACCCAGGCTCTTTGGCCCTCCAAGGGTAGAAAAGGCGCGAGGGGAAAACGGGCACGGAAGGAAGTATCCCCCTATAAAAACCTACCGCATCACAGAAAATGAAACCACAAGGTGACCGACCTCATGACTGAAAAAAAGAAAATCGGCACCGGATTTCTCTTAAAGAGTTCTTTTTGGACAAGTCGAGGGATTGGAAAGGATTGCGGTTGGCCCTTCTCTTCAGTATAGCCCGATAATGGGCGCGAAGAATTGCCGCCAGTTCGGGGATTTCTCCGGCCGATGAAGGGCTTCCTGCGTGGCCCCTTCTGCTGGGCCGTTGGGGATACCCGCCATTGCGGCCGGCAGCTTTTTGTTTTGAATGCCGGTCTGTCGGTGGGGTTTGGCAAAAGGGGAAGGGTGGCGCCGTCTTGAATTGAACCTTGGTCCCAGGCGCCGCTTTTCGAGGCAGATCCGCTTCCCCCAGAAATTGGCGCTGCGCCGGATAATGTATCCCTCCCGTTCCCGCACGTTGTTCGGGAACGGGAGGAAATGGCAAGGGTCACACCCGGCTGTGAGACGAATTCCAGATGGTGGTTTTCAGGAACCCTCTTCAGTCCGATGGTCGCCCATGGCGCTGGTCCTCGGGTTCCGCGGCGCGCCGGGAGCAGACACGGGATCTGGTGACGAAGTGGCTGTTTTCGCCGGCAGCCAGAGAGAAACCTTCCGGTTCACCCTCGCCGACGTCGAGTATGAGTTGGGTGTGCTTCCAGACTTCATACTGGCGAAAATCGATATAAAAGGGGCAACCTCCGACCTCGCCCAAGAGGACATCGTGGTCGCCAACGGTGAATTCTCCTTCTTCAAAACACATCGGCAGGCTGCCGTCACAGCATCCCCCTGATTGGAAGAAGAGAAGAGGTCCCCGCTCTTTCACCAAGCGTTCAATGGCCTCAAGAGCGGCGGCTGTCGCAACGACGGCCGGTTCTCCTTCGGAGGTTTCCATCCTATCCCCACTCAAAAGAAGCCGAGGGGGTTCGGGTTATGGCTGACCAGCAGGTTTTTGGTCTGCGTGTAATGAGCAAGCATCATCCGATGGTTCTCCCTTCCCACGCCTGATATCTTGTATCCGCCAAAAGCGGCGCCAGCGGGATAGAGGTGATAGCAGTTCGTCCACACCCGTCCGGCCTTGATCGCCCGTCCCATGCGATAGGCGCGGCTGCCATCTCTCGTCCAGACTCCGGCTCCAAGTCCGTAAAGGGTATCATTGGCGATGCTCAAGGCCTCCGCTTCGTCGGTAAAGGTCGTCACCGCCAGCACGGGGCCAAAGATTTCCTCCTGGAAAACCCGCATCTTGTTGTGCCCCCGCAGAACCGTTGGCTGATAATAAAAACCGCCGGCCAACTCGCCATCCAACAGGTTCCGTTTGCCGCCGATCAGGCATTCAGCGCCTTCCTGCTTCCCTATTTCGACGTAACCGCTTATTTTCTCAAGCTGTTGGGTGGAGACCTGGGCGCCAATCATGGTCGCGGTATCCAGTGGATTGCCTTGGATGATTTTCCCGATGCGCTCCAGACAGCGGGTCATGAACTTGTCGTAAATCGATTCCTGGACGAGAGCGCGGGAGGGGCAGGTGCAGACCTCGCCCTTGTTGAAGGCGTACAGGACCAGTCCTTCCACCGCCTTGTCCAAAAAGGCATCATCTTCCGCCATGACATCGGCGAAGAAAATGTTGGGCGATTTGCCGCCGAGTTCGGTGGTGGAGGGGATCAGGTTCTGGGCGGCATATTGCATGATCAGTCGGCCGGTCACCGTCTCGCCGGTGAAGCCGATCTTGGCAATCCGTGGGCTCGTGGCCAGGGCCTTGCCGATCTCTCCGCCAGGGCCGGTGACGATATTGACAACGCCCGGCGGAACGATGTCGGCGATGATTTCCGCCAGTTTCAGGATCGACCAGGGGGTGGGCGATGCCGGTTTGATGACGGTGCAGTTGCCGGCGGCCAGGGCGGGGGCGATTTTCCAGGCCGCCATCAGGATCGGAAAATTGAAAGGAATGATCTGGCCGACGACACCGAGCGGTTCGAAGAAATGATAGGCGATGGTGTCTTTGTCAATTTCGGTCAGGGTCCCTTCCAAGGCGCGGGCGGCTCCGGCAAAATAACGAAAATGGTCTATGGCCAACGGGATATCCGCGGCCAAGGTTTCGCGCACCGGTTTCCCGTTTTCCCAACTCTCGGCCACGGCGAGCATTTCCAGGTTCGCTTCGATGGCATCAGCCATGCGGTTGAGAACTGCCGAGCGCTCAGCCAGGGGTGTGGCGCCCCAGGCATCTTTGGCTTTGTGGGCCGCATCCAGTGCCCGCTCCACATCCGCAGACGTCGATCGGGCCACTTCACAAAAGGGCTTTCCGGTGACCGGGCTGATATTGGCCATGTATTTCCCCTGTTCCGGGGCTACCCATTGCCCGCCGATGAAGTTGTCGTAACGCGGTTTCACAGAAACGATACTTCCGGGTCTGCCGGGGGCCTCATAGATCTTTCCCATTGTTCCCTCCCATATTATAAGTGTTTCTTTAAACTTACCTCGCAGAGGTTGCTCGCGCAACTCTTGGACCTTTCCGGCCCGGAAGGGGGAACCGGGCAAACTCCGGCAGGACGCTTTCCAGTGTTCGCCGGCCCGGAGCATCCTTTCAAACCGGGCCGCGGAATCATTCAAAAGGCAGGTGCTGAAGGCAAGAGCGCCGGTTGATGCGGAACTGCGGGGAAGGGCCGACACAGCAGAAAAATTGGCAGTGTGCGCTATCTCCCTGGCGGAGGGTCTGAAAAAGGGGTTGCTGGAGCGAGGGTTTGTCAGGCCATGCCGAAGGCCCACATCAGGGCCGGGACCATGAAGATGCCGGGGAGCAGGTTGCCGATCGGCAGCCGCTTGATCCCGAGCAGGTCGAGGGCGATGGCGCAGATCAGGAGCCCGCCGACCGCGTTCATCTCCAGCACCACGGTTTCGGTCAGGACGGTCTTGGCCAGTCCGGCGCAGAGGGTGATCCCGCCCTGGTAGAGGCCCAAGGGGATGATGGAGAAGAGGACCCCGATTCCCAGGGTGGAGGTCAATGCCACCGAGGCGATGCCGTCGAGGGCCGACTTGGCGTAGAGGATGGTGGGCCGGCCGCCGAGGCCGTCCTGGATCGCGCCCATGATGGCCATGGCGCCGATGCAGTAGATCAGGCTGGCGGTGACAAAGCCCTGGGCGACCTGGCCGGCGCCGGAGAAGCGTTTCTGCAGAAACAGGCCGAACCGCTCCAGCCGGCTTTCGATCCCGGCCAGTTCGCCGACGATGCCGCCGCCGATGAGGCCGCCGATGACGATCAGCGGCTGGCGGCTCTGCAGGGAGAGCTGCATCCCGATCAGCAGCACCGCCAGGCCGAGGCCGGCCATGATGGTCTGGCGCACCCGGTCGCTGAGCAGCCTGCCGCAGAGTCGCCCCACCAGGCAGCCCAGGGCGATGGCGGCGATATTGACCAAAGTTCCCTGCATAATCATGACAATTCCGTTTTCTTCCGGCGGCCGGCGCTGTTTTCCAGTGTTCGCCCTGCTCCGAATGTAATGCGGGCCGGCGGCAAAGACAACCGCATTTGTCGCGGCTCCAAAAAAAAGCCTTCCGGCCGCGGGGCCGGAAGGCAGGCAACAGAAGTTTGTAGCAGTCGGTCAGCTCCCGCGGAGAGGAGTTGACTTCCTTTTGTCTTGTCCTGAGGAGAGTCAGGAGACGAAGGGGTCTTCGGCGTCGAGATCGAGGCTGAACTGCCGGAGCATGTTCTGGATCTCCACGGTTTTTTTGGAAAGGGATTTCTGGCACAGAGCCTGTTCGTTCAGGACGGCGCCGCCCACTGACCCTTTTTGGCGGGGCCCGGGCACGAAAGGTTGTTCCGGCGTCTGCTTGGGAAACCCTTCGCGGCCATGGGTCAGGTTCCCGATCCTTTCGATATGGCGGCTGAGATCCTGGAGTTTCGACAAGGTTTTTTTCCGGATGGCGTCCACCTCGAGACCGAGGCTCGATTTCAGCAGCGAGGAAATTTCCAGCGCGGTGAATTCGATGGAATCGCACAGGTCCATGGCTTCGTGGAAGAGGTTTTTGGCGGTTTCGGCGGGGCCGGGAAGACGGGCCGATTCGACGGCGAAATTGAGCGCCATGAGCTGCAACTGGACGGCCATTTCATCGAAAACGTTGAGCATGGCGATACTGTCAGGAGCGTTATGGGACGACATGGGGAGCTTCCTCCTTGAGGGGTGTCGTAACGGATCCGACTGGAATCCAATAAAATGGGATATTTTTTATGCAAGAATCATGCACCGCTTTTTCCATTGCACACCTGGTGGTGGGGGGTACGGGAACAGTTTCCTGTTGGCCATGTCGCAATATCCGGCTAGAATGATGCCGTGGCGCTTCGGAAGAAGTCGCTGTCGGGCGCCGAATTCCAGCTGCGGAGGGGAAAATGGCGAAATTTTTGGGAAGAGCAACGGTTTTCGCGATGGCGGCCGTTCTGTTGGCCGGCTGTTTGGCGCCGAGAGCGGACAAGGCTCAGGCACGGAGGGTTATCGACCAGATGAACGACGAAACCCTGGAGCGGCTCTACCGGTCCTATCCGGAGACGCGCAACAAGGTGCGGGCCGGAGCGGGCTACGCGGTTTTCAACAACACCAATGCCAATCTGCTTCTGATCGGCGGCGGCACCGGCTACGGGCTCTGCTTCAACAATGCCGACGGCTCCAGGACCTACATGAAGATGGCCCAGGTCGGCCTCGGCCCGGGTCTGGGGATCAAGGATTACCGGCTGGTTTTCATCTTCAGGAGCCGGGAGGTTCTGGAGCGATTCATGGCCAACGGGTGGGAGTTCGGCGGCCAGGCCGATGCGGCGGCCAAATCCCTCGACAAGGGAGGGGAACTGGGGACCCAGGTCACCTTCCAGCGGGAGGTGGAGGTCTATTCCCTGACCAAGGCCGGCGTGGCGTTGCAGGCGATGTTGGCCGGCACCAAGTATTGGAAAAACGCCGATCTCAACTGAGGCAGCCGGTACCGGGCCGGGTTTGAAACCATCGAAAAGATGCTTTAGGGGCAGCCGTTGCAGGCTGCCTTTTTTCTTGGTTCAGCCCAGCGAACCTAGCAGTATCTGGAGAAAATAGTACACCCGAACGATGGAGGGGAGATGCGCCCGCTCCCCCGGCGAGTGGGGATTTTCGATGTCGGGGCCGAGGGAAAGCATCTCGGCGCCGGGCAGTTTGGCGCTCAAGACCCCGCATTCCAGGCCGCCGTGGGTGACGTGGAGGACGGGCTCGGTTTGGAACAGCCGCCGGTAGAGATCGCAACAGTGACGCAGCAGGGCGGAATCCGGCTGGGGTTCCCAGGCCGGGTAGCGGCCGTCGGTTCTGGATCGGCCGCCCAGGCGGGCGGCGAGTCCGGCGATCTCGGCGCTGAGCAGATCGAGTTCCGCCATGCGGCTGCTGCGTTGCAGGCTTAGAACCTGCAAGGCCCCTTCCTCGCAGCGGATTACGGCCAGGTTGTTGGAGGTTGCCACCAATTCCGGCGCGTTTTTCTCCATCCTTCGCACCCCATCGGGAATTTCCAGCAGCAGCCGCAGACAGCGCCCGGCGCTCTCCGGAGTCAGGGCGCGGCGGTCGACGCCGGCCGCTACAGGCACGGAGAGCGTGACGACGAGGTCCGGCTCGGCCTCGGCGAAGCGGCCGGCAATTTCCGCGGCGAAGCGCTGCAACCGCTCGGCGACGGCGCCGGATGCCTCCGGAGGGAAGGCGACGACGGCTTCGGCGCGGCGCGGGATGACGTTGGAGCGGCTTCCCCCCTGGAGGGAAAGGATCCTCAAAGCCCCTTCGGAATCCAAGGTATCCAGCAGCTCCGCCAGGATTTTGTTGGCGTTGCCCCGCCCCTTGGCGATATCCATTCCCGAGTGCCCCCCTTGCAGCCCCGCTGCCGTTACGGTCGCGACCCGCCATGCCGGCGGCAGCGGGTTCCGTTCCATCGGCAGCTCCAGATGGATCTCTTCGCCGCCGGCGCAGCCGATGGTGAAGAGCCCTTCCCGTTCCGAATCGAGGTTGAGGAGGAGGCGGCCCTTGAGGAGTGAGGCGTCCAGACCCTGGGCGCCGGTGAGGCCGGTCTCCTCCTCCACGGTGAAGAGCAGCTCCAGTTCCGGATGGGCCAGGGCCGGGTGGGTTGCCAAGGCCAACGCCAAGGCCATGCCGATGCCGTTGTCGGCCCCCAGCGTGGTCTCATCGGCCCGCAGCCAGTCGCCCTCCGTTACCAGCCGGAGTGGATCGTTCCTGAAATCGTGGCGGGATTCCGGCTCCTTTTCACAGACCATGTCCATGTGGTTCTGCAGGATCAGAGTCGGCGCCTGCTCCATCCCCGGTGTGGCGGGAACCCGGATCACGATGTTGCCGACGCTGTCGCGGACGCTTTCAAAGCCCTGTTTTTCACCCCACTTAAGCAGCCAGGAGGCGATGGCCGCTTCGTGGCCGGAAGGGCGCGGCACGGCGCTGATGGCGGCAAAGAGATCCAGGATCGGGGTCAGTTGGGGATGAAGGTCGGCACTGGTCATGATCAATGGTCCCTGATGAGTTACTGTTCAGCTTCAGCCAAAAAACATAAAACCCTGATGTAACAGGGATAAAGGGGATGGGGAAGCTAAACCGCTCTGCCGGCCCCTAACCATGGCGGCCACGGGGATCAGAGCAAAAAACCTTTTTGGAAAGGGGAAAACCAACCCGTTTCAAGGGGTTTTTCTGGATTCTCGAATGTTCTTTGGCGGAGGTTTTTAATTTAGGCTCGTGAAGTAATCCCTTTCATCCCCTCCATCCCTGTTGATTGCCGCGGTTTTTCTGCGGCGGCTCCTAGGGCTCCTTTTTTTGTCACCCCGCGCACCCAATTTAGCACTTTGCGCCCCCTCAAGGGAAGGGCGTCGTCAATTTCCCATCCGATTCCGGAGGGTTTCGACGCTGTCCGGGCCGGGCATGGAAAATGCTCGAAAGGGGCTGTCGTCCCGCCGACCGGGGACCTTTTCCGCTCCCAACCGAAAGAGCCAAGACATGCCCAAGATCGATGCCCTGTTCAAGATGATGAAGGAAAAAGGGGGCTCCGACCTCCATCTTTCCCCCGGCAACCCGCCGCTGCTGCGTCTGGCCGGGGAGCTGACCCCGCTCATTCAGCAAAAGGTTTCTCACGAGCAATGCAAGGGGCTGGTCTATGAGATCATGACCGAGACCCAGAGAAAAAACTTCGAGGAAACCCTCGATATCGATTTTGCCTACGAGGTGACGGAACTGAGATCCCGCTTCCGCGCCAACATCTTCAACGGCCGTTACGGCGTAAGCGCCGTTTTCCGGCTGATTCCAACCGAAATCCTGACCGCCCAGCAGCTCGGGTTGCCCGATACGGTTCTGAGATTCACCCAGTACCGGCGCGGCCTGGTGCTGGTCACCGGGCCGACCGGAAGCGGCAAATCCACCACCCTGGCCGCCATGATCGACCATATCAACAAAACCCGCAGCGACCACATCCTGACCATCGAGGACCCGGTCGAGTTTGTCCACGAAAGCCAGAAAAGCCTCGTCAATCAGCGCGAGGTGGGGCGCCATACCCGCTCCTTTGCCGCGGCGCTGAAGGCGGCGCTGCGGGAAGACCCCGACATCATCCTGGTCGGGGAGATGCGCGACCTGGAGACCATCGAACTGGCCATCACCGCAGCGGAAACGGGGCATCTCGTGTTCGGCACCCTCCATACCAGCAGCGCCCCCAAGACCGTCGACCGCATCATCAACGTCTTTCCCACCAACCAGCAGGAACAGATCCGCACCATGCTGGGGGAATCCCTCAAGGGGGTGATCGCCCAGCAGTTGCTGAAGACGGTGGAGGGGAAGCGCTGCGCCGCCCTCGAAATCCTTTCCGTCAACTCGGCGGTGGCCAACCTGATCCGGGAAGGGAAGACCTTCCAGATCCCTTCGGTGATCCAGACCGGCAAAGGGGAGGGGATGCAGCTGATGGATCAGGCGCTTCAGGATCTGGTGAAGGCGAAACGGGTGACCGTGGAGGAAGCCCGCAAGTTCGCGGTCAACAAGAATCTGTTTCCAGGTTAGAAAAGGGGGAAAACTCATGGAAGGGCAAAAAATTCCCAAACAGTCCCGCACTGTGGACTTTACCCTTTCGGACGGCAGCCGCGTCAGAGGGGATGTGTTTCTGCATCTCTTCACCTTCCGGCATGACAGCACCCAGCGCCTCGACGAACTGCTCAACGACGACAATACCCGTTTCATCCCGGTGAAACGGGTGCCGGAGGGTCTGGTGACCCTGCTGAATCTGAATCATGTGGTGATGGTCGAAGCCGATCGGCAGGAGGACAGCGACGAGTTGACGGAGCTGGGGGACAAGCGCGCGGTGACGGTGACCGCCTTCGGCCAGGAGCCGATCCGGGGTGATATCCACATCAACCTTCCCAACGAGCATGGCCGGGTCCAGGATTTCTTCAACCAGTCGCTGAAATTTTCGGCGCTCTATCAGGACCATCGGGTCGTCTATATCAATCACAATCACATCCTGTCGGTGACGGACTGATCGCAAGTCCGGTCCGGTTCCGCCTTCGAAGCCCCGGCGTTCTTTCGCCGGGGCTTTTTTTGCGATTATGGCGGGGATGCGAAGGCCTTCCGGGGGTGATAAAAGTTTTTATGGGAGGATGATTCGGAAGCCATCGGCAGCGCGGCGACGGCCGGCGGATGGCGGAACCAGGGGGCTGCTTATGGTGGCGGAGACGATCCGGAAGTTTCTCGGAGGGGCCGACATCGCGGTCAACGGAGACCGGCCCTGGGACATCCAGGTGCGGGACGAGCGCTGGTACCGGCGGGTGTGGCGGGAGAAGAACCTCGGCCTCGGCGAGTCCTACATGGACGGCTGGTGGCATTGCCGGCATCTCGACGAGATGGTCTTCCGGCTGCTGCGGGGGGGTGTCGACGAAAAAATCCCCTTCGGCCTGCGCGACCTGATTGCGGTCGCCCCGTCCCTGGTCTTCAACCTCCAGTCGTGCCGTCGCTCCCGGGCCGTGGCCGAGCGCCATTACGATCTCGACAACGAGCTCTTTTTCTCCTTCCTCGACCCCTTCTTTCAGTACAGCTGCGGTTTTTTTGAGGAGACCGAGGAACTGGACCGGGCCCAGGAGCAGAAGATGGAGCTGATCTGCCGCAAGCTCCATCTCGGCCCTTCGGACCGGGTCTTGGACATCGGCTGCGGCTGGGGCGGCTTGGCCCGCTACATGGCGGAACGCCGCGGCTGCGCCGTGACCGGCGTCAATATTTCGCGGGAGCAGCTCGCCTTTGCCGAACGGTTCTGCCAAGGGCTGCCCGTGACCTTCGAACTCCTGGATTATCGTCAACTCGACGGGCGCTTCGACAAGATTGTCTCGGTGGGGATGTTCGAGCACGTCGGCTACCGGAACCACCGGCGGTTCATGAAGGTGGTCCAGCGCTGCCTAAAGCCGGGGGGCCTGTTCCTGCTCCAAACCATCGGCAACAATCTGTCGTATACCGGCTGCGATCCCTGGATCACCCGATACATCTTCCCCAACGGCGTGGTGCCGAGCATCCCCCAGATCGCCAAGAGCGTCGAAGGGCTGCTGGTCATAGAGGATCTGCACGCCCTCGGGCCCCACTACGACAAGACCCTGATGGCCTGGAACCGCAACTTCCAGGAGGCCTGGGGCCGGCTCCGGGAACGCTACGAGGAGCGTTTCAAGCGGATGTGGGAATACTACCTGCTCTCCTGCGCCGGCGCCTTCCGTGCCCGGAGCCTCCAGACCTGGCAGATCGTCATGAGCCGGTTCGGCTCGGAAGCGGCCCCGTTCCCGGTGCGGGGCTGAGGGGTTTCCCTCCTAATTCCTCACGAACTCGAAGGATGCCTCGGCGCTGTCGGCCGGCCCCCCGCGGATGCCCGAGCGCCAATAGTTCAGGGTCATCGTCACCTTGCGGCGCGAAACCACCTCGAAATGGTAGCGGAAGGTTTCGGGACAATGATCCCTCTGGACCGATGGGTTGCAGAGGCAGTAGAGGGTCTGGAAATCGAGGGAGTTCCCGTTCGGCATGACCCGGTCCTGGATGTAATGGACCGGGCTGGGCGGCAGCAGGGCCGCGCCGCAGGTGCCGCTCGGAGAGGTGATCCACAAGGCGTTGCCCTCCCGCCGGATCGATTTGACCCATTTGTGCTGATTGAACAGGTTGGCGTTCCGGATCCCCCGGAGACGCCACTTGGCGCTGTCGGTCAGGGAGGCGAGGATCTCGAGAATGTCGTCGTCGCTCAAGGCCTGCTCGGCCTTGAACTCCAGCTTGTCGGCCAGGGCTTCGACCGCCGCGGCATCCGGAGCCTTCGGCGCCAGCTTCAGGTAGCGGCGCAGGGATTGCGCCGCTTCCCCATAGCGGCCGGCCTTTTCCTGAATCAGCCCGAGATTGTAGTGGATTTCCGGCCAGTTGGGGGCCAGGGCTTCAGCCTTGCGGAATTCCGCGATGGCTAGCTCGTAGTCCTCAGCGGTTCGGGCCATCTCCACGGCGGCCAGGCCGCGGTTGAAATGGCGCCGGGCCTGTTCCGGAATGGCCTGGGCACCGGTCGCCTGGAGGCAGGGCAACAATACCAGGGTCCCAAAGACCAGCAAACCGGTTAAACATTTTTGGCAAAGATTCATGATCGCCTCGATAATTCATCCCTAGCAAACCTGATCGGCATTCGCCCCACAACGGATCGGTCATTTCCCTGAAAAACTGTAATTATGGACCATCGCCATGATCTTTTTCCGCAAGATCGCAAAGGGGGATGAAAAAGGGGGTGGTCCCTTGGCGTCCTTCGTGACCTTGAGCGCGTTTGAGCCAACGGGCGGTGGAAACCAAACCCTTTCCTCCCGCGGAGACGCGGAGAACGCGGAGAAAGACCAAAGCAAATCAAAACCTGATCAAAACCTAGTGGAGTTTGGGGAAAACCATTTACTTTTTGTGA
>JAFGOW010000172.1 GCA_016926265.1 Deltaproteobacteria bacterium
ACCATGGTGGCGATCATCTACCTGATCATCACCCTGATCCTCTCGAAACTGGTCGGGATCATGGAAGAAAGGATGGGAAACCATGGCCGCCGCTGATCCGATCATCCGCATCCGCAACGTCTCCAAATTCTTCGGCGCGCTGCGGGCGCTCGACAACGTCTCCCTCGACATCTTCCCCGGCGAGAAGGTGGTCATCATCGGCCCCAGCGGTTCAGGGAAGAGCACCCTGCTGAGGACCATCAACCAACTGGAGACCGTCGATGCCGGCAGCATCGTCGTCGACGGCCAGGACATCGCCCACGAGAAAAGCGACATCAACAAAATCCGCATGGAACTCGGCATGGTGTTCCAGAGCTTCAACCTGTTCCATCACAAGACGGTGCTCCACAACCTGACGCTGGCCCCCACCAAGCTCAAGAAGATCCCCCGCGAAGAGGCGGAGAAAACCGCCATCCGGCTGCTGGAGAAGGTCGGCATCGCCGACAAGGCCAACAGCTATCCGGCCCAACTCTCCGGCGGCCAGCAACAGCGGGTGGCCATCGCCCGCGCCCTGGCCATGAATCCCAAGATCATGCTCTTCGACGAACCGACCTCGGCGCTCGATCCGGAGATGATCGGGGAGGTGCTGGACGTCATGGTCAACCTCGCCAAGGAGGGGATGACCATGGTGGTCGTCACCCATGAGATGGGCTTTGCCAGGGAGGTGGGAGACCGGGTGGTCTTCATGGACGAGGGGAAGATCATCGAAACCGGCCCGCCCCAGCACTTCTTCCAGAATCCGGAACACCCCCGACTCAGAAAATTCCTCGAACAGATCCTCTGATACGAACAGCTCCTCTGACACGAAATCGGGAGGCCATCCCCTGGCGGATAGTCTCCCGCTTCGCGTCCCCTGTTCCGCCCTCCCGCGAATGTGATAGATTTGATTCATGCTTGGAGGTCCCGGGCCGGCCTCAGCCAGGCTGGTCCTCCCGACCGCCTCACGGGCCTTTGTCATGGAAGATTTCGAATACCAGGGACGAGCCACCGACGAACACGGCTCCTTCGCCACCGAGCAGAAGGATCCGCTGATCCGCTTCCTCCATCAGATTATCCGCCAGGCGGTGCGCCTCCTGGCCATCCTGATGGTGGCGGTCATCATGTGGGGGATCGCGGACATCTTCCTGGTTCTCTACCAGCGGCTCAGCGCGCCGCCTTTCCTGCTGCTGAAAATCGACGACCTGCTTGCTGCCTTCGGCGCCTTCCTGGCGGTGCTGATCGCCATCGAAATCTTCCTCAACATCACCCTCTATCTGCGGGACGACGTCATCCATGTCAAGCTGGTCATCGCCACCGCCCTGATGGCCATCGCCCGCAAGGTCATCGTCTTCGACTACACGACGCTCGATTTCCGCTATGTCTGGGCCACCGCGGCCCTGCTGCTGGCCCTGGGGATCACCTACTGGCTGATTTCCGTCAAATTGAAGAAAGGTTAAAGGATACCCCCGGCCGCCTTCCGAATCCGAAACAACCAAGCCTCCCATACTGGCTGCGAAGGCTGACTCCCGGCCCCCGGAACCAGCTCATAAAATTCCTCAGGAGTGAGCCTCATGCAAAAGTCGGCAAAAACGTCATTCCGGCAGGTTTCAAGCCGGAATCCAGACTTGCAACCAATGAAAAATATGGGATCCCCGAAAGAAGCATTCGGGGATGACAACCCTTTTGCAAGAGGTTCGAGTGGCAAATGCTTTCCGATGCGGCGATTGCGCCTCGACGGGAAGCCGTGCTTTTCGCTAGGATGTAAACCATGAAAACATTTTTCATGACGAGTTATCTGCTGGTCCTGGCGCTGGAGATGGGCCTGCGGTGCCTGGATCAGCGCCATCGGCAACGCCACCGTGGCGAGGTGCCGCCGGGGTTCGAAGGCGCGGTCAGCGCCGAGACCCTGGAGCGGGCCGGCGACTACGCTCTGGCCCGGAAGCGCCTCGAATGGGTGGAAAGCGTGGTGGCGGAGACCCTGGTTCTGCTCTTTCTGTTCACGCCCCTGTTCCCGGCCTATGACCGTCTCGCCGCCGCTTCCTCCGGTTCGCCGCTCTGGGGGGGCGTGCTGTTTTTTCTCGGCCTGTCCGGGCTGCGGTGGCTGCTCGACGCCCCCTTCTCCTGGTACCGCACCTTCCGGATCGAGGAGCGCTTCGGCTTCAACCGCACCACCTTCAGATTGTGGCTGTCGGATCAGCTCAAATCCCTGCTTCTGGCCGCGATTCTGATCGCGCTGCTGGCGGCTGGCAGCCTGTGGCTGGTAGCGGCCACCACTCACTGGTGGCTGTGGGTGTGGGGGTTGTGGATGGGAATCAGCCTGTTTCTGATGGTCCTTTCCCCCTACCTGATCGAGCCGCTCTTTTTCAAATTCCAGCCGCTGGCCGACGGGGAACTGGCGGAGCGGGTGCGGGATCTGATGGCGCGCGCCGGACTCCGGGCCGGCCAGGTGCTGCAGGTCGATGCCTCGCGCCGCAGCGGCCACTCCAACGCCTACTTCACCGGCATCGGCAAGGTCAAGCGCATCGTGCTTTTCGACACCCTGCTGGCGCAGATGAACCCCGAGGAGATTGAGGCGGTGCTGGCTCACGAGATCGGGCACTGGCGGTTGCGCCACATCCTCCAGCGGCTGCTCTTCTCGGCGCTGGTGTCGCTGGCCGGTTTTCACCTGGCCTGCGGTCTCATGGCCTGGGGAGGGATCCCCTCTTGGGTAGGGGCCCCCGCGCTGTCGCCGGCGGCCCAGCTGCTGGTACTGGCCGTGGCAGGGCGCCTCGCCGGTTTTTTCATGACCCCTTTGGGCGCCGCCTGGTCGCGTCGCCACGAAGCCCAGGCGGACGATTTCGCGGTGAATTTGACTGCCCACCCGCGGGCCTTGGCAGCGGCCCTCGTCAAGCTGGCCGGAGAAAACCTCGCCAACCTCTTTCCCCATCCCCTCTACGCCTGGTTCTATTACTCCCATCCCCCCGTCGCGGAGCGGGTGACCCGCCTCAACGCCCTCCAACCTTCCCCCTGTGGGTACGGCGGGGGTGGCGGCGATAATATTGACATTCCCTTAATGTGAGAGTATTTTCTTAAGGCTGACGACCGTAGGAAAATGATGGGATTTTAAAGGAAAAACGCTGCATTCAAAAAAGGAAACCGCTGGACGTCGAAATATCGCCGGCGGTTTTTTAACAGACCGTCAACGGGCCGGATTCCCGACCCGATGCATCGGCGTTTTCCGCGGGCTGCACGGGAACAGGCAACGGAAAGCAGGATTTCACCCCAGCGGCCCGTTTTGATCGGAGCAATGCATGGCATTCGGTCCTGACATCCTTGAAATCGACGCACGAGCGACGATCCGGGAACTGGCGGAATTCGTGCGCAGGGAGGTGTCTGACGTCTACCGCCGCAACGGGGTCGTGGTGGGACTGAGCGGCGGCATCGATTCGGCCGTGATGGCGGCGCTTGCCGTCGAGGCCGTGGGGGAGGAAAATGTCGTGGGGCTCATCCTGCCCGAGCGGGAATCCAACCCCGTCAGCAGTTCGTTCGCGGCCAAACACGCCGAAAAGATGGGGATCGAATTCCGGGAAATCGACATAACGGGAACCGTCACCAGCGTCTGCCCCTATGAGTGGCGGGACCATTATCTGACATCGCTGATGCCGGAATATGGCCCTGGGTGCCGCTACCACATCAGCCTGCCGCCGGACCTGCTCGAGCGCGACGCGTTCAGCTTCTACATACTCCGGGTCGAACTGCCCGACGGTTCGATAAAAACCAAAAGGCTCGGGCTCGAGGCCTTCAAAACCATCACCGCCTTCGCCAGCATCAAGATCCGCGCCCGCATGATCCACCTCTACTGGGAGGCGGAACGCCGCAACAGAGTGGTCGCCGGAACAACCAACCGCACGGAGATGGTGCTGGGCGATTTTTGCAAATACGGCGACGGCGGCACCGACATGGAACCCCTTGCAAACCTTTATAAAAATCAGGTGTACCAACTCGCCGAAGAGCTCGGTGTCATACCCGAGATCGTCAACAGAACGCCGAGTCCCGACACTTTCAGCCTCCCGGTGAGCGACCAGGAGTTCTTCTTCCGCATCCCTTTCGATAAGCTGGACCACCTCCTGTATGCATGGGAACACGGGATCCCCGAAAGCGAAGTGGCCCCGGTCCTCGGCCTTTCCGAAAAAGCGGTTTCCAGGGCCTTCAAGGATTTTCAGGCCAAAAACAGGGCCACGGCCCACCTCAGGGAAATCACTCACAGCCCGAGATGAGGAGGAACTCGCCCCTTTCCCCCTTCTTGACCCGCTCATACGCGGCCTCGAAAAATTCCGCGGCAAGTCCCTGGACAAGAGCCGGCGGCGAAAAATACCTTAGCGGGTTGCAATAAATCGGGAACGGAACCTGCAAGCGACGGCTAAGGGAACCCATTCCGCCGGGTTTCCCATATCCAGGTGTTTTTTCAGATTTTTCTCCGTCTGAAGTTCCCTCGGGAGTTCCGGGGTTTAATTGAATTTTTCGGATCGGCAAGAAGGAAATTGACTATGGAGAAGGTTTCCAATCTGGTTCTTCTGGCGGAGGCGCTCAAGGAAAAACCCCTTGAGGACTGCCAAACCGTATCCCGTCGGCACCTGGTCGATAAATTGAATTCCATCAGCAATCAGAACGGCAACATCTTCCTCACCTTCCGGCACAGCCAACATCCCCATTCCCTGTCGGTCAAGGCCTGCCCCGAGCCCTGCAGCGGCGAAACCCTGCGCCTGAAATGGGATTCCTCCCACCCTCTGGCCAAAAAACTTCAGGACTACCGTTTCGACCATTTCCTGCTGGATGACGGTCTGAAACTGCTTTTGGTCCAAGCGGAGCATCACAGCCTCGACCAGGACGGCCTGGTGGTGAATCTCCCCGAACAGGCTCGGGAAATCCGCGCCCGGCGGGCCCGCCGCCATGCCTGCCACGGGGTGGGCGCCCGCTTCCTCCAGCACAGCGTTCAATTCGAAGGAAACTTGGAGAATTTCAGCCCCGGTTTCTGCCGGGTCAACCTCCAGTCACAACCCGGCCACCGTTTATCCCGGATCGACCCCGGTTCCGCCGGTTATCTGATCCTCTTGCAGGGCGACGAAACGCTCTTTTCCGGAAAATGTCTTTTGACCCGCCAGGGCTATGGCGAACATGCACGGGACTTCGTTTTCGAACTGGACGGTTGTCAGACCGGACGGATCCGGACCGAGGATTTCCCCAACAATCAACAGCGGCTGACGCCGGCCCCGCAGCTGATCTTCAACCACCCGCTGACGGGGGAAAACGTCTCCCTCGCCGTTGAGGCCATCTCCGGATCGGGGTTTTCCGTGGAAGAGGAAAAAAAGGAGGCCCTCCTGTTCCCCGGTTTGGTGCTCCCCTCCCTCACCCTCTCCCTGGCCGATACCCTCACCATCCCTTGCCGCGCCCAGGTCATCGGCTGGGGCGCGATAAACGAAGAAGAACCCGTCATAGTCCGCCACCGGGTTGTCATTCTCGATATCGCCAGCCCCGACCGCGCCAAACTGGAGGCCCATCTGAAGCAGTCCGGCGGCAGCGATCCCACC
>JAFGOW010000173.1 GCA_016926265.1 Deltaproteobacteria bacterium
AGCTCCGCCATGCCCGGCCTGCCGCTGCAGATCGTCTGTTACGAACGCTCCGACGACATCGGTTTCGGGGTTTCGGGAGTGGTCACGAAGGCGCGCGCCATCCGGGAATGTTTCCCCGACATGAACCCCGCCGATATTCCCCTGACCGCTCCCGTCGCCCAGGAAAAGGTGCTCTACCTGCTCGATCCCGTCGGCGCCAGCCGCCGTTCCGGAATGCTCAAGATCGCCGACCGCATCCTTCGGCTCGGCAAGGGAATCCTCCCGGTCCGGGACCATGCCTTCGAACTCCCGTATATTCCCCCGTTCCTGCATAAAAAAGACGGTCTGGTGATGTCCATCGGCCAGTTCACCCAGTGGGTCGGCGCCCAGTTGATGGGAAGCGGCCTGGTCCAGATCTGGCCGGGCTCGCCGGTGGCGGAGCCGCTCTTCGAGGGGAACCGGGTGGCCGGCGTCAAGCTCGCTGACCAGGGGGTGGAAAAGGACGGCGCCCCCGGCCCCAATTTTCTGCCCGGTATGTCCATCCGCGCCGCCCTAACCGTGGTCGGAGACGGGCCGGTCGGCGCCGTCGGCCAGGCCCTCGACCGCCGTTTCGGCCTGCCGGAAGGGAATCTGCAACGGGAATGGGCGGTCGGCATGAAGGCGGTGGTGGAACTCCCCGAAAGCTGCGCGCTGCCGCCCGGCACCGTCCTCCACACCCTCGGTTTTCCGGAACCGGAGATCTTCGGCTTCTTCTACGTCCTTCCCAACCGCATGGCCTCGCTCGGCATCTTCGTCCCCTCCTGGTTCGACAGCCCGTGCCGCACCAGCTACCGTTATCTCCAGCACTGGATGCTGCACCCCGCCCTCTGGCAGCACCTCCAAGGGGGACGGCTGATGTCGTGGGGGGCCAAGTCCCTCCAGGAATCGGGCCGCCGGGGAGAACCGTTCCTGGTCGGGGACGGCTACGCCCGCATCGGGGAGGGCTCCGGCTCAACCAACGTCTTGACCGGCTCCGGAATCGACGAGGCCTGGGCCAGCGGCGTCCAGCTCGCCGCCGGGGTCATTGAGCTGATCAAGGCGCGGCTCCCCTTCGACCGCGCCAACCTGGAACGGGCCTATGTCCGGCGCCGCCGCGACAGTTGGCTGGAAAAGGAAGCCAGGATCGCCGAAAAGGCCCGTGACGGCTTCCAGCGGGGCTTCATCCCCGGCGTCATCGGCATGGGGCTGACCGGCCTCAGCCGCGGCCACCTGCACATCCCCGCCGAGATCCGCCGCCCCAGGGAACAGCTCCGCTCCCTTGAGTCCTTCTGTGAAAAACGCATTGATCCGACCCAACTGGCGGCATTGCGTGACGAGGCCCGCGCCAAGGGAATGCCGGTCTTCGACGCCGTCATGGACGCCCTGGGCTGGCCGAAGATCCCTTTCGACGGCAAGCTGTTGGTTTCCCATCAGGATGTACTGCTGATGGGAGGCAAGGTGCAGGCGGCGCCGGGATTCGCCGACCATGTCGCCTTCCTCGATCCGAAGCTGTGCAGCGATTGCTACCCGCAGCTTTGCGCCGAGGTGTGCTCGGGCCAGGCCATCACCCCAGGGGAGGGGGGAGAGGTTCCCAAGTTCGACCGCGACAAATGCATCCACTGCGGCGCCTGCCTTTGGAACTGCGCCAAGGGCCGCGCCGACGATCCGGAGCGGGGCAATATCGATTTCCGCGCCGGCTCCGGCGGCCTCCATTCCGCGGAAAACTGATCATTCGACAAGGAGAATAGCGAAATCATGAGTACCGGATTCCATATCGTGGTGTGCGGCAGCCTGGTCCCCGATCCGCTCCAGACCCTGGCCCCCGCTCAAGGCCCCGCTGGGCCCGCCCTCAAGAACGAGCTGATGCTGCCGGCGATCCTCGACCCCTTCGCCGCCCACTCCCTCTACGAGGCGGCCGCTCTCGCGAAAAAAACGCCGGGGAGCAAAATCTGGCTGGTCAGCCTCGGCAACAAGGCCAAGCTCCAGCAGCTGATGATGACGGTGGCCCAGAAGGTGGCCTTCGAGCTGGTGCCGCTGGACGGGCCGGCGAGCGGCTTCACCGATTCCTTCGAGGTCGCCGCCGCCCTGGCCGCGGCCATCGAAAAGATCCCCGGCCTCGACCGCTCCCGGCTGCTGCTGTTCGGCGGCTGTTCCTCGGCATCGAGGGACGCCGGCGTGACGATGCAGATGGTCGGCGAACGGCTCGGCATTCTTGACCAGTTCCTGGCTGTGGACGAGCTGAAGGTGCAGGAGGACGGTGCCCTCCACATCCTGGAGCGGATCGAGGGGGGGCAGTATCAGGCCTCCGCCTGTGCCGGCCCGCCCGCGGTGCTGGCCTGGGCCACCGGCAACCTGCCCGAGCCCCCCAACAACCCCCAGATCGGGATGCAGAACATGCGCGCCATCATGCCGGCCCTGCAGAAGGCCCAGGCGGCGCCGGTCGCCGCCGGCGCCCTTTTCGCCTCGGTGGCGCTCCCGGCGCAGCAGCGGCAAACCCGGGTCGTCAAAAACGCCTCGGTGGAGGAGATCGCCCAAGAGCTCGCGGCCTGGATCAAGGGTTGACGGCGGCACTCAAGACAAAAATCGCCAAATGGAGATTATAAATAATGGAAAAAATTCTTTTTCTGGCCTATACCCAGAACGACGGCGCCCTTCCCAAGGCGGCTCTTGAAACCTTGAGCGCCGCCATGGAGCTGGCCGCCAGACTCCAGGCGCCGTTGACCGTGGGACTGATCGGAGCCAAGACCCAGGCCGCGGCTGATGCCGTTGCCTCCTGCGGCGCCCAGGAGTTTCTGGCCGTGGAAGGGGAGGATTTCGCCTCCTCGCGCTACGGCTCCGACGCCGCCGCCGCCGAGGCGCTGGCCCGCAAAGCCGCCGCCACTTTGGTGCTGGCCCCTTCCGTCAGCCGCTTCGCCAGAGCCCTGCCCGGCGCCGCGCTGCGCCTTGGCGGCCGCATCGAAACCCATGTCTGCGGCCTCGAAGGGGGCGGCGACAGCCTCCAGATCCAGCGCTGGTACTACCGCCAGCGCATGATAGCCACCTTGGGCCGCGCCCAGCGCCCCTGGTTTATTCTCGTCGACCCGGGAGTGTTCAAGCCCTGGGAGGGGCCAGCCGGCCAGGCAGCCGTGGGAAAAGTGGCGGTGGCCCTGCCGGACGGCGCCCGCCGCACCCGCTTCCTCGGCCTCCAGGCCCCCGCCGCCGAAGCCCAGACTATCCGCCCCGAAGCCGAACTGCTGCTGGTGGCCGGCGCCGGCTGGACCAAAAAACAGGCCGACGGCCAGACCCACATCAAGGACGCGGAGCAGTTGATCCACGATTTCCTTCAAAAAACCGCGGCCTCGCTGGGGAGCAGCAAATCACTGGTGGACCAGTCCTGCGAGGGAGGGGAAGTGATCTCCTTCCTCAGCCATCTCAACCAGGTCGGGCAGACCGGCGCCACCCCCCGCCACCCCAAGGGGCTGGCGACCTGCTGCCACGGCGA
>JAFGOW010000174.1 GCA_016926265.1 Deltaproteobacteria bacterium
GCCACATCGAGAATCCGGTCGCCGGCGGTCTCGATGCCGACCAGTTCGGCGGCGAATCCCGCCGCCTCCAGCAGCGTCGCCACCTGGCCGGCCTGCCACAGGGCCAGACGGCTGCGGCGGGTGCCGATTCGGATTCGATCCCCCATGGGGATTCCTTTCCGGTTTTGAATGACGAATTGGGGAAAATCCCCGGTCTGACAAGGCTACAGTATAGCCTTCGAACGGCTGGAGGAAACGGTTTTTTTCGGAACCGCAAAGGGTCGGGGGCAACGCCCCGATGCTAGCGGCGGGGATTGGGCGCGAAGATCTCCACGAAGGTCTTGAAAAGTTCCGCATCGATATCGGTGGTCAGTTCCGACTGCATGAACTTCAGGGCATCGAAGGAACTGCGACGGCGGTGATAGGGGCGGTTGGAAGTCAGCGCCTCGAAGATATCGGCGAGCCGACAGATGCGGGCATAGGGATGGATCTCGGAACGGTTGAGGCCGCTGACGTAACCCTTGCCGTCGTCCCGCTCATGGTGCTGGGCCGCGATCAGCAGCGTCTCCTCGTCGTTGACGCCCATCTGCTTGAGCATCCGGATGCCGTCCACCGGGTGGCGCTCGACGATCTTGCGTTCGCGAGGCGACAAGGGACCGGGCTTGTTGAGGATTTCGACGGGAACCTGGCATTTGCCGATGTCGTGGAGGAAGAAACCGGGGCCGAGGCGGCGGATCTCCTTTTCCGAGCGGAGACCGAAATAGGCTTTGGCGAGGGCGATGCCGAAGATACCGACGTTGGTGCAGTGGGTGTAGGTGTCGCTGTCGAAGGAGGCCATGCGGATCAGGGCGTGGCTGGTAAAGGGATCGGCGATGATGGTCTCGACCGTCGGCTCGATGAGGCCCTTGGCCATCTCCAGCGAGGTGGAGCGGGGTTCGTAATAGACCTTTTTCATGATCTCCTGGCAGCAGGTGTAGACCGCCGTGGCTTTCTGCGCCGAGGTCGATTTTTCATCGCGGAGGATGTTGTCGGTCATCTCCTTGACATAGTTGAAGTAGAGGACGGCGTCATGGTCATGGACATAGAGCTCCTTGATGCCAAAATCCGCCAGCCGGGTTCGGATCTCATGTCCGAAGGGGTAACCCTGCTGAGCGAACAGGACATGGGTCTCCTTGGGCCTGCCGCCGATATGGCTCTTGACCCTGCGAAACAGGTCGCAAGGGGCATTGGTTTCATTGACGAACACGCCCAGATTGACGGACAGCCAGCCTTTTCCGGCCGGATTGATCTGCTGCACCAAGGGCGAGAGGTCTTCAGTTATGGCAACATTTTCCATGGACGAAAAATCCGGGGTAAAGGGGCTCCCCAAAAAAATCGGGGTCCGAGTGCTTTTTTCTGAGCAGAACTTGTGCCAAAAACCGGTCCTATCGAAACCAGCCAGAATTTAAAGGATTCGGGTTCTCTTTGTGGTGGCGGAAGGAGGCCGGAAACATTTTTGGTCGCCGCGGTGACGGGATGACGCCCTCTCTCTCTGTCTTCAGAGGCCGTATTTCCGGGACGGAAGCAGGGCCCCAAAAACCTGTTGTGGATCGGTCCCCGTCGGGTAAAATCGAAGGGTATCGACCCATGGGCAAGACGATTTTCAAAATCATGGCGGCGGCCGCCCTCTGCCTTCCGGCGGCCTGTATCCACCCCCTTTCCCCGGCGGCAAGGCGGTCCGTCAACCCCGGCGTCACCTTCGAGGTGGTCCGGGAGCACCCCGCCGCCCACGTCGGGAAAACCCTGCTGCTTTGCGGCCTTGTCATCGCCAACGAAACCACCGCCTCCGGCAGTGAGCTGGAAATCCTCAGCTACCGCCTCGGCCTCGGCTGGGAACCGGCGGCGCCCCGCAAAAACGGGGGGCGTTTCCTGGCCCGAACGGAGGAATTCCTCGACCCACTCCTTTTTGCCAAAAACCGCCTGGTCACGCTGACCGGAACCTTCGAGGGGGAAACCAGCCGCCCGCTCGCCGGCCAACCATACCGCTATCCGCTCTTCAGAATCGGAGAAATCCATCTCTGGCCGGAAAGACGATCCTACCCGGAGGACGATTACTACTTCTATCGTCACCCCTTCTACCCCTGGCCCTATTACGATCCCTTTTATCCCGGCTGGTATTACCGGGACTGGTATTACCGGGACTACTACCGGCGCCGCCGGCGTTGAGACATCGGCTCCCCCCGGCCCCCGGAAACCACCTCTGGCCCCTTCAGGCGGCGAATAAACCTGGTTAACCTGACTCCGTTTTTGTGCTAGCATGAAAAAGTTTTTCAAGAAGCCGGCCGGCAACGGCCGGTTCGCTGCGCCCCAGGAGACTTTTTAATGACCAAAAGCGAAAAGACCCAGATTTGCGTTGCCGGAACCATTCTGATCGCCCTCTTGGGCGGCATCCTCTATCTCCTCTACTGCCTGCCCCCCATCATCAAAATCGTGCCGGTCAAACAGGCGTTGCAGAGCCTCGAAGCGGAAAGACGGGCCAAGGCGCTGGAGGCCCAGGACGCAAAGGAACCGCCGCCCCCGGCTCCCGGCGCCTCCGAACCGAAACCGAACCCCGGGCCCTAGCGCTCACCGGCCATCACAACCTTTGCAGGCAAAGAGAAAACACAATGACAGAAGGCAACCAAGCCCCTGAAATGAATAGTAAGAATACGAACCCGGTACTGGAAAAACCTTGCGCCAAATGCGGCATTCAGCGGGCAGGAGAAAATGCCAGATTTTTTTTCGGTGGGGAGTTCGAGGAGGACGATCAGACGGAACTGGGCAAGATCGTCAAACGCAAGCGGGTGTTTTATCGGGTCAAACCCTCGGATGAAATCCCCCTCTGCGATCGATGCTTCAGAAAATATCAGTACACCCGTCTGATCCCCTCGGCCCTGGCGGGGCTGTTCAGCGCCCTGGCGTTAGTCGTTTCCGGCTACAGGTTCTATCGCACTTTCCCCGACTGGGATCCGCTCTATCTTCCCATTATGACCTTCTTCCTCTACGGCATTATTCATATGCTCTTCAAGGTGGCCGACCTGCTCAACGAGCCCGAGGTTCGAGACAAAATGGCGATTGAGCTTTTCAAGCGCCGCCTCGGAGGTCAGTTCCGCTATTTCACCCAGAGCGAACATCGGCGTTTCAAAGCCAAATACTAACGGCAAGGTTTCAGGGGATTCCATTCCACGCCCCCGTTCCCCCACTCGCCAGGTGGGGGTTTTTCTTTAAACAGCTCCGGAGAGACAATGAACCCGATGCGCCCCAATATCGCCGCCATGACCGCCTACGTTCCCGGCTTCCAGCCCCCGGAGTCGGAACGGTTCATCAAGCTCAACACCAATGAAAACCCCTTTCCCCCCTCCCCGAAAGTGATTGCGGCGATTCTGGAGGAAGCCGGGGCCGCCCTGAGGAAATACCCCGACCCCAAAAGCCTGGCGCCGCGGCTTGAGGCGGCCAGGGTTTACGGCTTCGACCCCGACTGGGTGATCATGGCCAACGGCTCGGACGAGGTTCTCAACAACCTGATCCGCTGCTTCGCCGCCGAAGGGGAGGAGGTCGGCTACGTCCACCCCTCCTACTCCTACTACCTGACCCTGGCCCAGATCCAGGGGGCCACAGTCCGTCCCTGGCAGCTTTCCGCCGACCTCCAACTGCGGGAATCGCCGGCCGATTTTCAGGGCAAGATCTTCTTCCTGGCCAACCCCAACGCCCCCTTCGGCTTCTCCTTTCCGCTCGACTTCATCGACGATCTGGCCGGGCGCCTCAAAGGAATCCTGGTGGTGGACGAAGCCTACGTCGATTTTTGCGATGAAAACAGCCTGGAGCTGGTGCGCGGCCATGACAATCTGGTCGTGACCCGGACCCTCTCCAAGAGCTATTCCCTGGCCGGAATGCGCATCGGGCTGGCCATCGGCCCGCCGCCGATCATCGCCGCCCTCGACAAAATCCGCGATCATTACAACCTCGACCGCCTGGCCCAGGCCGCCGCCACCGCGGCCCTGAAGGATCAGGACTATTTCCGCTCCTGCGTCGCCCAGATCCGCGCCACCCGCGAATGGTTCCGCTTCGAGCTGCTCGGTCTCGGCTACGATGTCATCCCCTCGCAGGCCAATTTCCTGTTCTGCACGCCTCCGGATCGCGATGGCGCCCGCGTCTATCAGGGGCTCTACGACCGGAAAATTCTGACCCGCCATTTCACCGACCCCTTTCTCCGGCACGGTTTGCGGATCTCCATCGGCAGCCACGAGGAGATGGAAACCACCCTCGCGGCACTGAGGGCACTGGGGTGAAATCCCTTCCCGCCCGGCCCGAAAACGCCGACTTTTCCCGCCGGCTGCTGGCCTGGTACCGTCTGCGGGGCCGGTCGCTGCCGTGGCGGCGCAGCCGCGATCCCTACCGGATCTGGCTCTCGGAGATCATGTTGCAGCAAACCGGGGTCGCCACCGTCATCCCGTACTTCGAGCGTTTTCTGGATCGCTTCCCGGACCTCGCCTCGCTGGCCGCGGCCGACCCCGCCGAGGTCATCGCGTTGTGGTCCGGGCTCGGCTACTACTCCCGCGCCCGCAATCTCCACGCCGCGGCGCGGCTTCTGATGACCCGGCACCAGGGGAATTTCCCGGAGGAGCTGGCGGAGCTGATGGCCCTGCCCGGCATCGGCCGCTCCACCGCCGGAGCGATTGCCGCCATCGCCTTCGGCAAGCGGGCGCCGATTCTGGACGGCAACGTGCGCCGCATCCTGTGCCGGCTTTTCGCCCTGGAGGAAGCGCCCGCCACGGCAGCCAGCCGGAAACGGCTCTGGCAATGGGCCGAGGAACTGACCCCCGCCGACGACCTCCACGACTACAGCCAGGCGGTCATGGATCTGGGAGCGACGGTCTGCACCCCCAGAAATCCCGACTGCGGATCGTGCCCGGTCAGCGCCTGCTGTCTTGCCTACCGGCTCGGCAGGGTGTCGGAATTCCCCGTAGCCGCCCCCAAGAAGAAAATTCCGACGGCGCGGCAGCTGGCGCTGGTGCTGAAACATCGGGGGCAGCTCCTGCTCCGGAAACGCCCCTATCACGGTTTTCTCGGCGGTCTGTGGGAATTCCCCAACAAGATCCTTGCGGAAGGGGAGCAAAGCGGCGATGCGGCGGCACGGATGCTGGACGATCTCGGCCTGTGCGGCGAGCTCCGCCACACCGGGGAGGTGCGCCACGCCTACAGCCATTTCCGGCTGGTCGCCGAAATCCGTTGCGGGGAGGTCACTTGCCGCAACGACCGCGCCGCGGAACGGGATGACGAGTCATGCTGGTTCGCCGCCGAGGTCGTCGCCGACCTCCCGCTGCACGGCGCCCACCGCAAAATCGTCGACCGGCTGAAAGGGGGCGGCTTCACTCCCGGCCCGGCGCCAACCCTCGAAGAGGCCTTGTGACGACCGCGCTGCCCCCCATCATCGAAACCCCCCCGGCCCTGCTCCAACTGGTCGGGGAACTGGAGCAGGAAGAGACCGTCGCCGTCGATCTGGAGGCCGATTCCTTTCATTGCTTTTTCGCCAGGGTCTGCCTGGTGCAGATCACCTCATCGCGCCGCACGGTGCTGGTCGATCCCCTGAAACTCCCCGATCTCGATCCCCTGAAAACGGTCATGGCGGAGCGGCGCATCCGCAAGATCTTCCATGCCGCCGACTACGACATCCGCTGCCTGCACCGCGATTTCGGGATCGTGGTCCGCAACCTCTTCGACACCATGACCGCCTGCAAACTCCTGGGAGACAAGATCCTCGGCCTGGCGGACCTGCTGCGCAACCATTTCGGCGTCGAGCTGGATAAAAAATTCCAATGCGCCAACTGGGCGCTCCGCCCCCTGCCGGCGGAGATGCTCCACTACGCCGCCGAAGACACCCGCCATCTGCACCGGCTGGCCGCCCTCATCGAACAGCGGTTAATAGATGCGGGGAGGCTGGAGTGGGCGCGGGAGGAATTCGCGCTGCTGGAGGAACTCCGTCACAACGACCTGCCGGGGCAGTTGATCCACGCTTTCCCGGCGGCGGCCGCCTTTGACCGGAGACAATTGGGAGCCCTGGAGCGGCTTCTGAAATGGCGGGATGAGGAAGCGCGCCGCCAAAACCGGCGCTATCTGCATATCGTCGGCGGCAAGGCTCTCTCCTCGCTGGCCGCCGCCCTGCCCGAAACGTCCGCGGAGATGGTCGGTCTGGAGGAGGTAACGCCACGCCTGATCCGCCGCTACGGAGCGGATTTCGTCCGGATCATCGAGGAGACGCGGCGACTGCCGGAAGAGCTGCTGCCGCTGCCGCCCGCGATCGAGACACGACAGCGCAACCTGCTGGCCAACGGCCTGGTCCGGGAGCTGAAGAACTGGCGCCAGACGGCGGCGGCGGAACTGGCCCTCGATCCGGGAATCCTCATCAACAACAACCTGCTCGAGGAAATCGCCCGCCGCAAACCGAAAAGCCGCGAAGATCTGAAGCGCATCCCCGCCCTCAAAAAGTGGCAGATCGAAGCGCTGGGCGATCAGTTGCTCGCCCAGATCGCCCAGCCCGCCAGAAAACCCAAGAAAAAAAACAGCCGTTAACCGGCGCCGCCGTCACCCTTGGCTGGAAACACCCGGCTCCGTCATCGCCCGCAGATCCAGCACCTCGTTCAGCCGCCCCTCGTCGAGGATGCCCTGTTCCCGGACCAGCTCCCGGATCGTCCTGCGTTTTTGGTAGGCCTCCTTGGCGACCTCGGCGGCCCGGTCGTAGCCGATCACCGGCGCCAGCGGGGTGGCCAGCATCAGGCTCTGCTCGACCAGTTGGGCGCAGCGTTCCCGGTCCACCTCCAGGCCGCGCAGGCAGCGGCCCGTGAAGAGCCGGACGGCGTTGGCGAGCAGCGCGATCGATTGCAGCACGTTGTGGATCATGACCGGGATCATCACGTTCAGTTCGAAATTCCCCGACAGGCCGCCGATCGCCACGGCGGCGTCGTTGCCGATCACCTGGGCGCAGACCTGGATCAGGCTCTCGGACATGACAGGGTTGACCTTGCCGGGCATGATGGAGCTGCCGGGCTGCACCGGCGGGATCAGCAGCTCGCCGATGCCGCAGCGGGGACCGCTCCCCAGCAGCCGGATGTCGTTGGCGATCTTGAAGAGGGAGCAGGCGCAGGCCTTGAGGGCGCCGCTGGCAAAGACCAGCGAATCCCGGGCGCCCTGGGCCTCGAAATGGTTGACCGCCTCGCGAAATTCGATGCCGGTGTCCGAGGCGATGCGGGCGATGACGCGGCGCGCGAATTCGGGATGGGTGTTGATCCCGGTTCCCACTGCGGTGCCGCCCAGCGGCAGCTCCCGAAGCCCCTCCTTGGCTTCCTCGATACGCCGGATGCTCAGCGCCGTCTGGCGGGCGTAGCCGGAAAAGACCTGCCCCATCCGCACCGGGGTGGCGTCCTGGAGATGGGTGCGGCCGATCTTGACCACGTCGTCGAAGGCCTGCGCTTTCTCTCCCAACGCCTCCTGCATCTCGAACAGGGCCGGAATCAGCGCGTAGCGGATTTCGCAGGCGGCGGCCATGTTGGCGGCGGTGGGGATCACGTCGTTGCTCGACTGGCCGAAATTGACATGGTCGTTGGGATGGATGCGGGCGCCGCCGGCGGCCAGTTGGCGGGCGCGGTTGGCGATCACCTCGTTGGCGTTCATGTTGGTGCTGGTGCCGGAGCCGGTCTGAAAGATGTCGAGCACGAAGTGGTCGTCGAGAACGCCTTCCATCGCCTCCGCCGCCGCTTTCTGGACGGCATCGGCGATGGCCGCCTCCACCAGGCCGAGCTCCCCGTTGACAGCCGCGGCGTTTTTCTTGATCAGCGCCAGGGCGCGGACGAAAGGGCGCGGGAAGCGCAGCCCCGACACCGGAAAATTGGCCACGGCGCGGGCGGTCTGGGCGCCGTACAGCATCGCCGCCGGCACCTGCATCTGGCCCATGGAATCCTTTTCGATACGGAATTCGGTCATTCTCTCCTCCATATAAAACAAGGTTTTATTTTATTCGATCATTTGGAACGGAGCCGGCAATCCCTTTCCCTGCATATTACAGGGCATCCTAGCCGATTTTTACAAAACCGGCAAGACGACAATGGCCCCAATCATACCGGCCAAAAATTTCCCAGCTCATCAGTGTTCTTAAACCATCGTTTTATTTTTTTTGAAGGGGCCGGCCTTTGCGGTCCGGTGAAATTATACTAGAATGGTGGCCTCTGAACATCCGGCTTTCCTTTTTTCCTTCCCAGAAAGGCACTCCATGAAAAACCTGGCCAACTTCCTGTTCGAGGTCGGCATGCTCAAAAGAACGCCGCGCAGCGGCTTCCAATTCCTCGGCTCCGGCTCCGAATCGGTGGCCGAGCACATCTTCCGCGCCGCCATGATCGGCTACACCCTGGCCCGCCTCGATCCCGAAGCCGACCTGGGAAAGGTACTCCAGCTCTGCCTCTTCCACGACCTCCCCGAGGCCCGCACCGGCGACATGAACTACGTCAACAAAAAATATGTCGCGGTGGATGAGAAAAAAGCCGTGGCGGATCTGGCGGCCACCCTCCCTTTCGGCGCCGACTACCGCGCCACCGTCGAGGAATTCTGCCGCAACGAGAGTCGCGAGGCGCGCCTCGCCCACGACGCCGACCAGTTGGAAATGATTCTCTCCCTCAAGGAATACCGGGACTTGGGAAATCGTTACGCCGAACAATGGTATCCCTTTACGCTGCAGCGGTTAAAAACCGAAAGCGCCCGCGAACTGGCCGCCGCCATCTGGGAGACCGATTCGAGCCGCTGGTGGTTCGACAGCGACCAGGAGTGGTGGATCAACGGCCGCAAGCCAGGAAAGGATTGAACAGGAACTTGAGAAGTGTTAGAAATACGGCAGGTTGTTCGGCGAATCCCTAACAGAGGCCTTGCCCATGCTCGACATCAAATACCTGCGCGATCATCTGGATACCGTCCGGGAGAATCTGGCCCGGCAGAAATCGACCGCCGATTTCTCGGTCTTCAGCACCCTGGAAAGCCGGCGGCGGGAACTGCTCGGAGCGAGCGAACAGCTCAAGGCCGAGAAGAACCGCGTCTCCGCCCTGATCGGCAAGACCAAGGACAAAAGCCAGGTCCGCGGCGAGATCGAGCGCATGAAAGAGGTTTCCAATGAGATCAAGCACCTCGACGACGATCTTAAGCAGGTGGAAGACGAACTGCAGGCGTTCCTTCTCAACCTCCCCAATCTGACGGAGGAGAGCTGCCCTCCAGGCGAGGGCGAAGCCGACAACGTGGAGGTCCGGCGCTGGGGGACCCCAAAAAGTTTCGATTTCACGCCGCGCCCTCACTGGGAGCTGGGCGAAAACCTCGGCATTCTCGATTTCGAGCGCGCCGGCAAGCTGACCGGGGCCCGCTTCGCCCTCTACCGGGGCGCCGGAGCGCGCCTGGAGCGGGCGCTGATCAACTTCATGCTCGACCTCCATACCCAGGAGCACGGCTATACGGAAATCATTCCCCCCTTCCTGGTCAACCGGGAGACGATGACGGGCACCGGGCAGCTCCCCAAGTTCGAGGCCGATCTGTTCCACACCGACGATCCCGACTATTTCCTGATCCCCACCGCCGAGGTGCCCCTCACCAACATCCACCGTGGCGAGATCCTGGCCGCCGACGAGCTGCCGCGCTACTTCACCGCCTACACCCCCTGTTTCCGCAAGGAGGCCGGCTCCTACGGCAAGGATGTGCGGGGGCTGATCCGCCTTCATCAGTTCAACAAGGTGGAGCTGGTCAAATACTGCCTTCCGGAGGACTCCGGGACCGAGCTGGAAAAGCTGCTGGCCAACGCCGAAGAGGTGCTGAAGAGGCTGGGACTCCCCTACCGGGTAATGGATCTCTGCCGCGGCGACATCGGTTTTTCAGCGGCCCGCACCTTCGACATCGAGGTCTGGCTGCCGGGGCAGGGCGCCTACCGGGAGATCTCCTCCTGTTCCAACTGCCGCGATTTCCAGGCGCGGCGGGCCAACATCCGGTTCCGGAGAAGCCCCCAGGAGAAGCCGGAGTTTGTCCACGCCCTCAACGGCTCCGGCCTGGCCGTGGGCCGGACCCTGGTCGCCGTCCTCGAAAACGGCCAGCAGGCGGATGGTTCGGTGGTCATACCCGAGGCGTTGCGCCCCTACATGAACGGGATGGAAAAAATCGAAAAGCAATAGCGAAACGGAGGAGTGGCCGAGCGGCTTAAGGCGGCGGTCTTGAAAACCGTTGTGCGAAAGCACCGTGGGTTCGAATCCTACCTCCTCCGCCAACCTTAAATTTTCAGGTAGGATTCGAAGCGCAGCGAGCGCATCCTGAGGATGAAAAACGGCCAGAGAGCCCCATTGGGGGCGGGTTTTAATAGTTGCAAGTTGGCAGGAGTGAGCAATGGGGGTTTAGGGGAGGCAAAGGAGTCAGGCCTGAGCAGTTGAAAGTTTTTAAGCTTTCAATTTTTTCAACTCCAAAAGGCCGACCCCTTTGATTTTTCGCTATATGTATTAAACACCGCTTTTTTCACAAAACCATCTGCAAGCTAAGGCAAATTCCACGAAATCCCCGGGTCGCTCGATATCCTGCCACCTGATATCATCGCGCAATTTTTCGAAATAATCATTGCGGCAAACCACAGCCAATTCCATAAACCCCGCATCATCCATATCACAAGCCGCATGAGCCCCTAAAACAGCGTTCACGACGTTCCGGGCATCTACAAGATTATCGACCACAAAGCACCGACCTCCCGGCCCTTTGGCCTTCAACGCTTTTTCATAGGCAAGCTGCGCGTCTTTAAGCAATGTTCTTCTTTCCCGGTAAGATGCCGCGCTCCCCCTTGGAACCCCCAGACACTCGCTATAAGGCTTTGTGAGTCTCTTTTTGAAAGTATCCAACGCGCATGTTAACTTTTTCAGCCCACCAAACATCAGGAGGTCATCCTCTTGCCTTTTTAAGCGCCTTATTCAAAAGGCCATATTAGCCCCTCCTCTAAATTCACTCAACCCTCAAATTCTGGGAACTCATTTGGGGGCATTGTTGAAAAAACAGGGAAAAAACAGGGACATCCCCCGTTTTTCATTTGCCTTCCATTCTGTTTCCGATTAATCCCTATCAAAAAAGTGGATGTCCCTCGCTTCCATGAGGATGAAAAGCGGCCAGGGCGGGCCGAACCAGCGAGCGAAGGGGAGCCTACGCCGGAGGCGACAGGAGATCGCCGACAAAGTAGGCGAATCCTACCTCTTCCGCATGAATGGACCAAAAGCAGGAAAGGCTTTGAAGAACCAGTTCCTTTAGTGCTTTTTAAACCAGAAAGCTCGGCCAACCGGGAGCCATTCCCCCCATGGGGGCAGGGATTTTTCCCTGCCGCGAGGAATAAACTCCATAACCGCTTGCCGCTAGAGGGACACCCTCACGAAATTCGCGCTCCCGTGCTCCACGGTGCGCTGGTACTTCACCGCCGGCTTGCCGAAAACCATGGTGAAACCGATCACATGGCCCTCGGGAATGGCCAGGCGTCGGCGCAGTTCAGGCAGCAGGTCGTCGATGGCCAGCTTGGCCAGGCCATCCCAGAGGACGCCGACCCCCAGACTCTGGGCGAAAAGTTCGAAATAGGAGAGGGCGATCAGGCAGTCCGTCTCTGGAGTGCAACAGGACCGCGGCGCCGAAGCGACCAGCAGGTGGGGGGCGCTCAGAAACAGGGCGTCCACCGCCTGCTCCTTCCAGAGTCGGGCCAATTCACCGAAAAACTGGCGACCTTTCGGCAGGTTGCCAGCCGCCGCCTGTTTTTCCAGACCGGCGTAAACTTCCTCGCGGAATGTGGCCAGCACCTCCTTGTCGTCGATCACGGTGAACCGGACCTGGCGATCATTGGCCCCGGACGGCGCCTGGGCGGCGACATCCAGCAGCCGGTGCAGCAGTTCCGGCGCCAGATTTTCGTCCCGATAACAGCGCACCGAACGGCGCCCCTTGATCAGAGCTTCGAGACGATCCGGCTCCGGAAAAGCTCCGGCCAGCGGCAGTGAGTCTTCCGGTTTCCGGCCCCAGATGGAGAGGGCCGCCGTGGGGCAGATCGCCAGACAATGCTGGCAGCCGAGGCAGGCGCCTTCATTCTCCACCGGGATCGAGGGGTAGCCGGAATCCATGTCGATGATATGGATCGGGCAATCCCGGGCGCAAAAACCGCATTTCGTACACTTGCTTTCATCAATCATGAACTGCACCATAACCCTTCTCCTTTCCTTCTCAGTCCTTATTCATGCTTCGCGGCGGCTGACCCGGTACAGACGGCCGCCGAGCAGAACGGCGGCGACACAGAGGCCCACGATCAGGCTGATCCAAAACCCCCTGGCGCCCAGGGGCGGGCCCCAAAAACCGGTCATGGCCAGAGTATAGCCGAGCGGCAGGCCGATCACCCAGTAGGCGATGACGATCAGGCCCAGCGGGATGCGGGTATCCTTGTAGCCGCGCAGCGCCGCCGCCGTCCCGACCTGGAAGGCGTCCGGCAACTGAAAGAAAGCGTTCAGGTAAAGCAAGCCGGTGGCGATGGCGATGACCTCGGCGTCATGGGTGTAGATGCCGGCGATCTGCCGGGCCAAGATCAGGGTCAGGGCCACGGTCGCCACGGCGATGAAGATATTGACCAGCAGCCCAGTGGCGCTGACCAGACGCGCCCGGTCGTAACGCTTCTTGCCGACGGCGTGCCCGACCCGGATGGTGATGGCGATGGCGATGCTCAACGGCAGGATGAAAATCAGGGAGGAGTAGTTTAAAGTGATCTGGTGCGCCGCCACCACATGGCCGCCGAGGGGCGAAAGGAACAGGGCGATCAGCGCAAAGGCGCTCGCCTCCACCAGCAGGGAAAAACCGATGGGAAGCCCCAGCCGGAGGATGTGCAGGGCTCCTTCGCCGCCATGCCGCCTGGCCGGATCGAAGAAGCGGGTCGACCGGTATCTCCTGAAACGCCAGATGGTCAGCACCATGCAGCCGGCCATGAACCAGAGCGTCAGAGCCGAAGCCCAGCCGCAGCCGGCGCCGCCCAGGGCCGGCAGCCCCATCTTTCCGTAGATTAAAAGATAGTTGCTGGCGGCGTTGACCGGGATGCCTGCCAGGCCGATCACCATGCTCGGCCGGGTCTGCCCGAGCCCTTCACTCAGATTCCTCAGCAAAAGGAACAGGGCGAGGCCCGGCACCCCCCATGAAATGCCCTTGAGATACCCGATGGCAATGCTTGCAACCTGGGGGGCGACCTCCATGCGGGTGAAAACCCATCCGGCATGACGCAGCAGCAAGATCCCGATCAGGGCCAGGGGAATCGCCACCAGCAGCCCGCGGCGGACCAGCGGCCCGGTTTCATCGGTTCTGCCGGCCCCGGCCAGTTGCGCGACCATGGGCGTGAGGGAGAGCAGCACGCCGTGGATGAAGAGAAAGGTCGGGATCCAGAGACTGCCCCCCACCGCGACACCGGCCAAGTCCTCGGCGCTGACGCGGCCAGCCATCAGGGTATCGACAAAGGCCAAGGTCTGGTGCGCCAGCTGGGCCATGAAGATCGGCGCCGCCAGGGCCGCCAGCAGGCGGGCTTCGGTCTGCACCAGTTTGAATTTTCTGGTCACGGGGCGGAGCATCATGGCTCAAAAACAAAAACAGCTCCGGAGAGCTGAAAGGGTGGAATTAATTTTTGAACATCAAGTAGCACTCGCTTCCGGGATAGTCAATACGAATGTGGACGCCTGGTCAAACCGCGGGAGAGACGGTCTTCCGGTTGGGATATCAACAGGAACCGGGGCCTCCGCCGGAAATTCACGGCAGGAGAATTCATGCCCGCGACAGTTGGAGGCCGCTTTTTTAAAAGTCTTTTGAACCAGGAGGCCTTTTTCTGTGTCTGGCCCCGAGAATTTTTCTCATGTTCATCGTTTTTTGAATTCGTGAAGATATTTTGTCTGATAGAGTAGTTACGTTGTAACAACAAAAGGAGGGGACATGAAAACGAATGCGGAACGGCAGGCGGAATACCGGAAACGGCGCAAGACCGCTGGAGAGAGCGGCGAGCGGCAGATCAAGCATTGGGTCTCCAATGCAGCCTTCACGGCGCTTGAAGAGCTGGCCAAACATCACGGCATCTCCAAAAAAGAGCTGCTGGAACGCCTGATCCTGGATGCCGAAAAAGCGATAAAGGCCCCGCCGGCCAATCCTCCGAAAAAATCAAAGACGCCCGCCGCCGAGTCCGCAAAACCGGCCAAACCCGCTCCCGGACCCAAAATGGCGGAACCGGAGTCGATCTCTTCCATGGCAATCCATCAGTTCCAGAAAATCAAGGAAGACCTCCCCAAAGGGATGGCCGCCTTGCAAAAGGCTGTCGACTCGGCCCGCAACCGCACCAAAGAGATCATCAAGGGCCTAAAGAAGACCGAATAAATTTTTGGGGACAGCGCCACGCCTTTTCGTCGCCGTGAACGAAAAATAGCGGTTCTCTGTTTGCGGCCGGGCAGAAAGCCCTCTGGTCGTTGCTAAATGGTAAATCTGCTCTTGGTTTTGAGCAATTGCAACGATGGAATTTTATCCGGGCGGGATTTGGGATAACGGCCCGCTGTAACGGAGCGCCGGAAATTTTCTTTAACCACGGGGGAAAAGATGCTTACGTCAAAAGGAATTCGGTGGGCAATCCTGATGACCCTGATTGCGATGCTGATTTTTCCTTCCCGCGGGGCGGCCATCGAGACCCAGTTAAAATTCTCGGAAGGACTTCGTTCCGATGGCCTCGATTGGAATATCGCCGGCACCATGGCCGGCACCAACCCGAACATCCTCTCGGAACTGACCTGGGAAAACGTCCTGAGCCATTACATGGAGGGGGAACTCACCATCAGAGGGGAGCGAAAACTTTTCAGCCCCTATATTTGGCTCTTTGGCGGCTACGGCTGGATTTTCGATGGCGAAAACCAGGATTCGGATTACTTTGGAAACAACCGCACATTGGAATTTTCCAGGTCAAAATCGGACGCCGACGACGGGGAGGTTTGGGATTTCGGCGCCAACCTGGGGCTGGCCTTCCAATTCAGCGGAAAAAACGCCTTTTTTTCCATTATTCCCTTCATCGGCTACACTTATCGGGCCCAGGATTTTACCATGACCAACGGGGTCCAAGTATTGGATCCCTATTCTCTGTTTGGCGGCACAGGCCCTTTCCCCGGCCTGGACAATTCCTATGAAACAAGATGGTACGGCCCTCTTACGGGGCTGCGGCTTGAATATAAGCTTCTCGATTTAAACCAGAAAAAACGGTTCATGTTCTGGCTCGAAGGGGATTACACCCGTTTTGATTATGAAGCCGAAGCCAATTGGAATCTCAGAACCGATTTCGCCCACCCCAAAAGCTTCGAGCACTCCGCGGAGGGCGACGGTTATAAACTTAGAGGCGGTTTCGATTTTTTCCTGACCAAAATCCTCGCTTTGGGTTTCAAGGGGGAATATACGGACTGGACCGCCGACAAAAAAGGAGTGGACAAAGTCTATTTCGCCGATGGAACCACTGCAAAAACCAAGCTGAATGAAGTCAACTGGGAATCCTGGTCAGCCATGTTGGCCCTGTCGTTGGTTTTCTAGTTTTCATCCGGTAGCGACACTTTCCTTATGGAATAGAGGAAAACCATATTCATTTCCGCCTGCCTCAATCAGAAAATAGAGATGGTGTCCACCTTTCAAGCCGAGGTTATCGAAGGATCGCCATCGCCCCTTCCCTCAATTCAGCCTTCGATTCTTGACAGGAAGGGGACAAGAAGGTAGATTGTTGTCTTCGCGAGGGCGCGGCTTTTTTCTCCCTTCGGGGGGACGGCGGGATTTCAGGTTGAAAATCTATCGGCCTGAACCCTTGGGTTTCGAGCAGCGCAACCCACCGTCCGCGATCTTTTATAGCAAGCAACGGAGAGGTGGCCGAGAGGCCGAAGGCGCTCGCCTGCTAAGCGAGTGTACGGGTAACACTGTACCGAGGGTTCGAATCCCTCCCTCTCCGCCATTTTAAACCAAAGGTTCTGGAGGGATTCGAAGCGCAGCGAGCGCGTCCCGAGGACGAAAAGCGGACAGGGAGGTCCGCGGCAGCGAGCGCAGGGGAGCCGACGCCGGAGCCGACACGATGTCGGCGACAAAGGCGGCGAATCCCTCCCTCTCCGCCATTTTAAACCAAAGGTTCTGGAGGGATTCGAAGCGCAGCGCATCCTCCTGCGCCGATACCAAGGTCCGGGTGGTTCCGCGCCGGTGGCCGTGGTGACGTGGGTTGGAAAAAGATTGACAAAATAACCGATTTGAGTGATAAACAGCAGGTTTTTCCGCCAAATTTGCGCCGCTAGCTCAGCTGGATAGAGCGTCTGACTACGGATCAGAAGGTCGGGGATTCGAATTCCTCGCGGCGCGCCAATAAAAACA
>JAFGOW010000175.1 GCA_016926265.1 Deltaproteobacteria bacterium
ACCAGCACCTTTTCCTCTCCGGCCGCATCGGGAGCGGCGCCATCGCAGGACTCACCGCTTCCCGGTTCCAGGGTCAGGCGGATCTCCTCCCCCTCCCGGAGGGTATTGGCGACGACCCAGCACCGCGATCGGGCAAAGCGCGCCACATTTTCGGCGGCGATCTCGTTGTCGAGAAGGACCTCGAGTTCAGCGGCGGGGAATTGCTCCAGCGCCTTTTTGGTTCGGACCACCGGCTGCGGGCAGGAAAGCCCCCGGCAATCGATCAGCTGTTTTGCCATGACATGCCTCTTGAAAAGGGATTTCCGGGAAAACGGTATTCCTTCGGCATCAGAACGACACCGGTGCGGACACCCTTCCCGAAAAAGGATGGGAAACAAAGCGGGCAAAAGAACAAAAGGTCTATCAGGTGACTCTGCACGGTTGGCTTTCCGTTACGCCCGGCCGCTCTCGCGGGCCGGCGGGAAAACCGGTCAGGCGGGATGGGGCGGGGCGGGGCGCGAAGCCTTATGGCTGGAGAACCTCACGGATTCCCTGGCCGGGCCTCATATTAAATGGATAAAATTCAGATTGGGCCGTTTCATCTCGAGTTTCCGAAAAAAAAGGTTCTGTAAAGCACTAACCGAGGGGATAACCTACAAAACCGCAAGGCCAAAGTCAAAGGAATTGCACCTTAAAAAAACATCGCCCGAATTGGCCTTGGAGCGGTTTTTCTCCTCAGCTTCGATCTCCGCCAAGAAGGCGGAGCTTTCCAGCGCTCATCTCGAAAACCCGATCGGCGAGGCGCTCGACCTGCTCCAGATAATGGGAGACCAGCACCAAAGTACATTCCTTTTTCAAGCCGATCAGCAGCTCCTCGATGCCGGCGCCGGCTTCCCGGTCGAGGGCCGAGGTCGGCTCATCGAGGAGCAGCATTTCCGGCTCCAGAATCAGACTGCGGGCGATGCAGAGCCGCTGCTGCTGGCCGCCGGAAAGAGACCGGGCATCCGTGGCCAGCCGCTCCTTGACCTCCTTCCAGAGCAACGTCCGGCGTAAGCTGTTTTCGACCCGGACGGCAATCTCTTCCCGATCCCGGACACCGGCCAGTTTCAAGGGGAAGGCGACGTTGCGAAAGATGCTCATCGGCAGCGGGTTGGGACTCTGGAAGACCATGCCGACCTTGCGCCGCAACTGCTGGGAAGGCGCCCGCCGGTCGCAGAGGTTCTGCCATGTTCCGGCCAGGCAAAGTTGAGCCAGACCCTCGACCTTGGCCTCCGGGATCTCGGCCCAGAACCGGTTGAACACCGAAAGCAGGGTCGATTTGCCGCTGCCCGAAGGGCCGATAATGGCCGTGAGACGGTTTTCGGGGAATTGGGCGGTGATATGGTGGAGCACCTCGCTTTTGCCGTAGCGGAAGGAGAAATCGGCGAGGCGGATTTTGGTCTCGCTCATGGTTGACGTCATCGGTAAAAAAGGCGCTCCTTCAGGTGCCGCTGGATGAAAAACGCCAGGAGGAAAAGGGCGGCGCAGAGAAAGAGCAGTACCAGCGCCGCCGCAAAACCGCGCTGAAGCTCCTGGAAATCGGTGTATTGGGAGGAAATGGTGTAGATGTAGAAGGGCACGGCTTCATACTTTCGCAGCAGGGAATTCGGAACCCCGGCGAAGGCCACCACCCCGGTCAGCATGATGACGGCGGTATCCTCGGCGCAACGCCCCACCGCCAGGATGACGCCGCCCGTCAGATCCGCCAGCCGGTTCGGCAGCAGCACGTAAAAGATATTTTGGACTTTTGAGGCGCCGAGGGCCAGGGCGGTGCGGCGGGTCACGGGATCGACCGCTTCGAGGGCGTTCTGGGTGGCGCGGATCAGATACGGGAGGACCAGAAAGGCCAGGGCCAAAGCCGACAGCAACAGGCAGGGCCCGATCCCGCCGGAAAAGGTCCGGTGCAGCACGACGGCCAGGGCGAAACCGGCCAGGCCGACGACGATGGAGGGAATGCCGGCCAGCAGATCGAAGAGCAGATTCAGCACCCGTTTGGGAGCGACCGCGGCGTATTCGGCCAGATAGATGCCGGTCGCCAGCCCGACCGGAACCGCGCAGCAAACGGCGACCAGCACCAGGGCCAGGGTGCCGAACAGCGCCGGAAAGAGGCCGTCGAAAACCGGTTTGATAAGAAGCAGCGCGTCCAGGGGCGGGGTGTCGCCGAAAAAAAGCGCCATATTGAAGGCCGGCAGCCCTCGCCTCAGCAGAAAAACCATCAGGATGCCGACGGTGGCCGTCAGCAGCAGGGTGCAGCACCAGGAAAAGAGCGCCAGCAGCAGCTCGCCGAAGCGGTTCATCCCGGACTCCGTTTCGGAAATTTTCCCAGCAGGCGCACCATCAACACCAACAGGGCCGTGAACAGGTAGAGGAGAATGCCGCAGGCGAAGATCGACTGGAATTCCAGACTCGAAACGTCGGCGGCGATCACCAGGGCGATGTGGGCGGTGAGGGTGCGGGCCGAATCCGTCATGGATTCGGGCAATGCCACCGCGTTGCCGGCGATCATCAGACTGATCATGGTATCGCCCATGGCCCGCCCCAGCCCCAGCAGGAGCCCGTTGAGGATCCCCGGCCAGGCCAGCGGCAGCGCGATGTAGACCAGGCCCTGGGCCGGGCTCCCGCCCAGGGCCGTGACCGCCTGAAGGAAGCCGGAAGGCACCCGGCGGAGGGCGTCGACGAAAAAGATGATCATGGTCGGGGCAATGAGCACGGCCAACATCAGGGCCGCACCGAGGATGTTGAGCCCAGAGCCGCCGGTCAGATTTTCGCGCAGGAAGGGAACCAGCAGAAACAGGGCGGCGAAGCTGTAGACCACGGTCGGAACGCCGGTCAGGAGCCGCACCAGATTCAGGAGGTGGCGGCGCAGGAAAAGCGGGGCGAAGCAGGTGATGAAAAAAGCGCCGCCCAGACTCAAGGGAAAACCGATCAGCAGCGCCAGGAAGGCGATCGACAGGCTGCCGACCAGCATCGGGTAGATCCCGTAGAACCCCGCCCCCGGATCCCAGGGGGAACGGATCAAGGCCCAAAAACCCCCCTGCTCGAACAGGGGCAGCGCCAGGTAAAGCAGCAGCAGAAAAACGGCGACGGTCAACAGCGCGCTGCCGGCCGCCGCCAGGAAAAAGAGCCGCTCCACGATCCGGGAGAAAATCGACATCAGCGCACCGGAATGAATCCTTTGTCGATGACGATCTGCTGGCCGCTGGGGGAGAAGAGATAGTCGAGGAAGGCCTTGACCAACCCCCGCGGTTGGCCGGCCGTCAGGCTGTAGAGGCCGCGGGCGACCTGGTATTTTCCGGCGCGGACATTGTTTTCCGTCGGTTTGACGCCATCCAGGGCAACCGGGGCCACCGAAGAATCGATATGGCCCACGGAGACGTAGCCGATGCCGTAGGGATCATTGGCCACGGCGGTTTTCATGGCGCCGTTGGAAACGACCACGTTGGCCCTGGGCGATACGGCCCCTTTGTTCAGGGCCTTGCCGGCAAAGACCTCGCGGGTGCCGCTGGCCTGGTCGCGGGTGTAGAGATTGATGGCGCGGTCGACGCCGCCCAACGCCTTCCAGTTGACGGTTTTCCCGGCATAGATGTCCCGAAGCTGGGAAAAGATCAGGGCCTGAACCTGGTTTTTCGGGTGGACCACGACGCCGACGCCGTCGATCGCCCACTGGAACAGCACCAGCCCATGCTGCTTGATCTCCGCCTCGGTCGGTTTGCGGCCGGCGTTGCCGATCTGCACCATCTTCTCTCCCACCTGCTTGATGCCGACCCCGGTGCCGCCCCCGGCGATGGTGATCTGGATGTCGGGATTGGCGGTCATGGCCCGCTTGGCCGCCTCCTTCATCACCGGAATGTGGGCGGTGCCGCCGGAGATGCTGATGGCCCCTTGGTAACCGCGGAACAGGTCGAGATCGCCAGCCAGCGCCTGGGAGGAAAAAAGGAAGGATGCGGCGAAGAGGCAGGCGGCCAACAAAATCGATTTTCTCAGTTGGCGGATCATGGAACCTCCTTATCGGTTTGAATTATTTTGCAGAT
>JAFGOW010000176.1 GCA_016926265.1 Deltaproteobacteria bacterium
CCAGGAGTAACGGCGGGAAAAAAACCAAAAACTCGTGCGCGGGGGGTCGTCTTTCCTATTGACCTGTGCCTTTTAATGGGTGACCCCGGCGAGTTTCTTAGACGGTTCTTTGATCGATGCTGTCTTTTCCCTGGAGTGGGCCGATTATCGAGGTGGTTCAAAAAAGGCCAAGGCCCATGTTGGCTTCGACATCAACCGGGGTATCCCGGAAAAATCTACCTGACCGACGGCAAAGAGGGGGAGCGCCCCTTCGTCGACAAAATCATCGACAAAGGCGAAACGGACGTCATGGATCGCGGGTACCAGTGCCATCTCCATTTCGATCAGTGGCAAACCGACGGAAAGCACTTTGTCTGCCGAATCCAAGAGAGGACCAGTAAAACCATTGTCAGAGAGCATGCCGTACCCGAGAACAGCATTGTTTTTTACGATGCGGTGGTGCTGCTTGGCACCAAGGGCGTCAATCGGACTGAAAAAGAATTGCGGCTTGTCGGTTACCGTGTTGACGGCAAAGATTATTGGATAGCCACCAATCGTTATGACCTGACCGCCGATGAGATCGCGCAGGTCTATAAGCTGCGCTGGAGCATCGAGTCATTCTTCGGGTGGTGGAAACGTCACCTCAAGGTATATCACCTGATCGCCAGGAGCAAGTACGGGTTAATGGTCCAACTTCTCAGCGGCCTGATTACCTACCTGCTTCTAGCGATTTATTGCCGACAGCAGCACAACGAACCGGTCACCATTAATCGGGTACGAGAATTACGCAACCAAATTACGAATGAAGCGGCAGAGTTTCTGAACCAACGACCACGGAAACAAGGTCATTCAAGAAAAACCAGGTGATTAGGCCGAAAAAAACGCCGAGCAAAAACCTAACCGGAAATTACTGATTTTTTATAGGGGAGCGGTTTTTCCTGAGGACCACCTCAGTCTTCTCTTTTGTCTCCAGATTCTGCTGGCGAGCCGAAAGTACCATCTATTATGCGGATGTTATTTCTTTTGTTGAACAATTCTCATTGCGAACATGAGGGCAGGGAACGTTCGAAGTTCATCAGTTGGCCAACATTTTTTCCAAAATAGTTTTTTAATATATTCTCGCACGTTCCATTGTGGCGAATAATTTTCAGCCCTTTTATATACAAAGCTTTCATTTTTTCAGAATCCTTGTGCCTTTTTAAGAAGCAAATTTTTACGTCTCCTTGACCCAAAGGTTTTTTAATAAAGGTCAGATCGGATAATCGTTCTGGCAGATGGGTTCGAACCAGATAAAAGGCTGTTACTCCAGTAGTCACCCAAAGATCCACACGGCCGCTGGCCAGTTTTTTCATCCCTTGTTCCAGCCTTGGTGCTAATTCTACAGTCAGGCTCACTTGCTCCAGGGGTTCTTGAGAGCCGACGATGTCACCAATTTTATACCCTTTCAGATCCGTTAAATTTTCGTAGGTAAGTTCATGATTGATATGGGATTTAAAATAATTGAAAAGCAAATAATAGGTACAAAGAAAAAAACTATCCACTTCGGTTTCATTCATCACTGAAAATAGTACCACATCGCTTCCGAAATATGCCGCAAAATTCCCGTTTTTAAAACTTTTTACACTTCTTCGGACGGGTTGATAAGTGATGATGGTTTCGACATCTACGGCATTAAAAGCCGCAGTCACAATATCCGAAATGAACCCATGGCCTTTGTTCGCAGTCTCGGCTGCAGAATAATATGGCGGGTAATCATAGGCGACTATCTTGATTGTACTGCGTGCAAAAACTGGTTCGGGAAGAAGAATATGAACAGAAGCAACTATGCAGAAAACCAACAGAAAGCAGTAAATCTTTGATGTCATCATGGTTAACTCTCCAGACATGGATAGAAATGGGACTAACCTCTGACCGATGGATGCATCCACCCTGTTTCGGTCAACACGAACCCCTTGTGCTGAACAATGATTGGGATAATCCATACAATCAATTCTAACATCGGACTGATAAATTTATGGCCGCTTCGAAAAGGGGAGGTGAAGTTTCTGAAATTTTTACATTCTCGGAAATGTTTGATTTTGTGTAACTATTTACCACCCGCGGTTTGGTGGACGGGGAAGGTTGTCGAATTTTCGATCATAAAATGAGGGGACTTCCCCTCAAACAGCAACCGCACAAGCTTCAGAGGCGCTGACGCCCTGTTTTCGGGCGAGTTCGGGGGACATTGTATGGAACTATTATTCGCGGAACCCCCTGGGTACGGTTTTGCTTTATTGCCTTAGCTCAAAGACCGCAGGAGAAAACAAGGGATTATCAGGCTTCGGGAACTGAAAGAATCACTTGATCCCGCTGCCGTTTTTCCCAATTCTTCCAGCCATACTCTCCAACCTCCCCCTCCCAGTGATGGAACTCTCCTGCATAACCGTTAGCCATTATTCTTCCAACTGCTCGACAGATATCCCCATGGCATCGGCCAGTTTTTTAAGGGTCGCACGACGTGGGGCGCTGCCGGGTTTTTCCAGCTTGGCCACGGCGGGCTGGGTCATTCCCGCTTTTTCGGCCAGTCCTCCCTGGGTCATGCCAAGATATTCACGCCAGGCTTTGATCATGGTGTCACCGCTTATAATGGCTTTTACCACCTCGTGGGGGATGGTCAGTTCGCTTTCGTCAGAGATGTATATGTCGGCGACCTTCTTCAACTCGACAAACTGGTCAAACGGGATCACGGCAAAAACGGGCTTGCCGTCTTTTTCGATAATCTGGGGTTCAATTTTTCTAATAGGTTTGCTCATCTCTTTTTTTCACCTCTTGAATCGTTATTACGGTGATGGTTTCTTTATGGTCGAAAAGCACTCGGTAGCGGCCAACTCTGAGGCGGTAATCATAACGATGGTTGCTGAGGGGCTTGACGTTGCGGTTTTCTTCCGGGAAGTTTGCCAGCCCGTCAACCGCCTTCACAATGGCCTGCTGATAAGTCGGATGGATTTTTTTGAGTTGTTTATGGGCTTTGATTTTCCATTCGATTGTGTTCATGGTGGTAATATAACTAAAGATAACTCTATGTCAATATATAAGGTTATTAAGGGCTGAGGAGTGGCTGCTTCGTTCCTGTCACCGGGAATGAAAAAATGACCCAAAACGGTAACGAAAAGTGTACCACCCTGGAACCCTGTGGTATCCCTCGCTGAGGAAAGAAGGGATTCCGATGATTTCCACGGAGGTGTACAGGTACTGTTTTAGGGTCTGGCTTGAAGAATTGGAACTGTTTTAGGTCCTGGCTTGAAGAACTGAAAGATCGCGGTTAAGCCAGGAATGGTTGGGGTAGCTTCAATTTGCCACCTCCAAATAAATTACTTAAATCCTTAAAAAGTTCCGCTCAGCTTGCTCCGGTGACCGCCTCATAGAGGGCTTTGTAGGCCCGCGCGGACCGATTCCATCCCACGGGATTCACCATGGCGCGTTGGACCATGAAGGTCCAGAGTCGCGGGGCGCGGAAGGCTGCGCAGCCCCGGTCGAGGAGCAAAGGGGCCAGGTTATGGTACTTGAGAGAATCATCTGGACCCATCGCTGAATATCCAATTTTTCAAACCAGCCCCCTGTTTAAAGCCCCGCCCTCTGAATGGCGTCCCCCCCTAACTTTTCTTTTAACATCAACTGATTGGCCGGAGGTTACTTCCGCTTTATGGGGGCTTTGTTGCTGCCGGAGGGTTGGATCACCGCCGGCGGATAGGTTGCGGTGGGTTTGGGAGTGAGCCCTGTCTTGTTCCGGCAGGTGATGCAGACGGGCACGGTGTTGGAGTCCTTCTGAACCGGCTCCAAGATTCTGACCAGGTACGTTGTGGTTGCGGAGTTCAGGGCCGGGGTGTTGATCACCCAGTGGTTCTGCCCCGCGGTCAATAATTTCCCCCCGATCGGCCATTGGAGGACGCCGTTTTTAACCAACTGCCATTTGATGTTCACCGGCGCGCTGGCGGTAACCATGGCTTCCAGGGCCTGGATCCCGTTGTTCGGGCAATCACCGGTCCAGTTGTGGCCGATGAGCATGATGCTCAGGGTCACTTCCTCACGGGTATCCACCGCCACCTCGTTGGACGGCTCTGATTCCACACCGCCGGATAGGGCCGTCACGGTGAACCGATATCGTCCGGGCTGGGGAAGGGTGACGCTGGCCACGGTGATATTGCCGGGAACCGTTATGGAGTGGGCCGAGGGGCGGGCCAGTTTTCTCTCATCCTGGTCCTTTACATACAACACCTTGACCTGCTGGGCTCCGGAGGAGATGTTCCAAGTGAGGTCCACCTTGGTCGGGGAGGAAACAACGGCCCTGAGGTTCATGGGATGGGGGGGAAAGGTCGTAGCCGAAGCCTCGTTGGAATAGGCCGAATCAGATTCCTTCAGGCTCATCCGAACCCGATACCTATGGGTAGTCCCTGTTCCCAAAGCCTTGTGGGAATAAGAGGTTTCGCCGTTTTCCAGGGTAACGATCTGCCGCCAGGCTTCACCGGGACTCCGGCTTTCGATCTTCACGGTTTTGGCGTATTTGGCTTGACTGGTCCAGCTCAACCCGATGACATCCCGGCCCATGGCTTCGGCTTTGAGGTTGAGCGGTGGGAGCGGGGCGGTATAGACCGGGTCGGGGGTGGGGGCGACCGGGGCGGAGACCCCACCCCTGCTCATGGCCTGCAGGGAAATCCAGTGCGTCGCTTCAGGCGCAATGGTCTGATAGGTGTAATGGGTGGTATTGGCGGGAAGTTCCTTGATGAGCGCCCCGGAATGGGCCGAGGAACTGATGGCCAGTTCATATTTGGTTTCGTTGTCGGCGTTGTCCTTCCAGGTGAGATCGAAGGAATAAGGAGTGATATTTCCCGCTTTGAAATGGGACGGCGCCGCCGGGGGGGTCATCGAATGAAAAGTGCAGCCCATTTTTTCTTCGGAGGTGCGAGTTCCGGCGCTGTTCACGGCAATAACCCGGTAATAAAAGCACTTTTCAGCAGGCAGGTTTTTATCCACATAGGATTTCCGCACATCCAGGGTGGCCACCTGGGTGAAAGTAGGATTGTCCTGGGGGCGCCGCTCGATAATGAACCCCGTGGGGGGGGTGGCCGACGATTGGCTGTATTGCCAGACGACTTTCAAGGAGTTCACCGTCGGGGTGTAGACCTCAACCCAGTAGGGTTGGGGGGGCAGCTCTCCGGCGACGCCCGCGGTGCCCCACCCCAGAATCAAAACCATTGACCACAGAACGCCCAAAAAACGTGAACTAAGAATCGATGTCATGGAATTCACCCGTTTCGGTAATAGATCTTCCATTAGGTTTGTCTGGTTTTTTCGCCCGACTCCCGTGCCCCCTCTCTATTCATCCCCAAGTCCTCGGGAAGCGTTTCTCGTGAGGCCCGGAAGAGTTCCTCCTCGAGCGGCCTGAGCAGTTTACACCGGGTATCTCCTCAATCCACCCGAACCACCATGTTCCATTCTGCTTAACCACGGCCATGTCATGCTGTCTTGTGAGTTGTTTCCAGATTATTGCATGATTGGAATAAAATTGTATCCAATTCATGGAGTTGTTGTGCGCGAAAGCCGCCGTGCGCACAGAGAGAGGAGAAATCGGTATTCCGAGGTCAGTTTCGCAGCCGATAGCTGGCGGGGATGAGGAAGCCGGCCCACAGGAAGAGCCCCAGGGCCATGGCGGAGGAGACACCGAAGTAAACCAGGGGCATCCTCCAATAAAATTTCGTTAGATCTCTAAAAATTTAGTTTTTCGGCGGAGCGACCCTTCTTTCGGCCCCGTCGCTCAGCTTGCACCGCTGACGGCATCGTAGAGCGCTTTGTAGGCTTTCGCGGACTGCTCCCAGCCAACCGGATATGCCATGGCGGCTTTGACCATGGAGGTCCAGACCTGCGGGTCGCGGAACGCCGTGCAGGCCCGGTCGATGGCGCCTTCGAGAGTGGAGGGCGTAACGGGGCTGAACTGGAAACCGGTTGCGGTGCCGGCGGCGATGGCGGCGGGGTCGGCGTCGATGACGGTATCGGCCAGCCCGCCGGTCCGCGTCACGACCGGCAGCGTGCCGTAGCGGAGGCCGTATAGCTGGGTCAATCCGCAGGGCTCGAATCGGGACGGCACCAGGATCGCGTCGCTGCCGCCCAACATCAGGTGCGAGAGCGGCTCGTCATAGCCGATGACGCAGCCCACGGCCCCGGGCCAGGTGCGGGCGGCCTGGGCGAAGCGCGCCTCTATCCCCTTGTCGCCCGCCCCCAGTACGGCGAGCCGCGCCCCCCGCGCCACAATTCTCGGAAGCACCTCCAGCAGCACGTCCAGTCCCTTCTGGGTCGTCATTCGACTGATGACGCAGAACAGCGGCGCGTTTTGGTTGTCGTCCAGCGCGAAGCGGCGCGCGACCTCGGCCCGGTTGGCGGCTTTGTTCTTCAGCGTTTCTCCGGAGTAGTTCCGGGGCAGGAGCAGGTCGTCGACAGGGTTCCAGGCAACGAGTTCGATTCCGTTCAGAATTCCGGTCAGATCGGCGGCCCGGGCCGTGACGATCCCCTCCAGGCCCATGCCGAATTCAGGCGTCATGATCTCGGCCGCATAGGTGGGGCTGACGGTCGTGACCTTTTGCGCAAAGGCGATCCCGGCCTTGAGAAACCCGAGATGGCCGTAATACTCCATGCCCTCCGGATGAAAAAGCCAATCCGGCAGGCCGAGCGGGGCGATGAGCGAGGGATCGAAGAGCCCCTGGAAGGCGATGTTGTGGATCGTCAGGATGGTGGGGGGCGCGCCGGGGGCGGCCTTGAGATAGGCCGGGATCAGAGCCGCCTGCCAGTCATGGGCATGGACCACATCCGGCTTCCAGCCGTCGATACCGCTGATTGCGATCTCGGCCGCGACCTTGCTGAGCGCGCCGAAGCGGAAGGCGTTGTCGGACCAGTCCCGGCCCGCGGCATCGACGTAGATGTTGCCCGGCCGCTCGTAGAGATGCGGCGCGTCGAGGAGCAGCAGCTCCAGTCCGGCACTGCTGGCGGCGACGACCCGGGCAGCGCCGCCGAGCAGGTTGTCCATCGCCCGGACGGGCTCTCCAGCGGCCATAACCTGGCCCAGGGGCGGGTAGGCCGGCAAAAGGATGCGCACCCGGATGCCCATGCCGGCCAGCGTTTTGGGGAACGATCCGATCACGTCGGCGAGGCCCCCGGTCTTGATGAACGGCCCGCATTCGGAGGCTACGAAGAGAATATTCATGGGCGCTCGCGCTCCAGGGCGTCGATCATTTTCTGGGTGATGAGGCAGATGCCGCCTTC
>JAFGOW010000177.1 GCA_016926265.1 Deltaproteobacteria bacterium
GCGGGGACGGTCATCTTCCTGGCGGTGGTGACGGTCTGGTGCCTGGCCAGCCTGCCGCTGGGGGTGGAATACGCCAGCCAGCAGAGCGTCGTCGGCCGGATCGGTTCGCTGTTCGCGCCGCTGCTGGAGCCCCTCGGCTTCGGTTTCTGGCAGGCGGCGGTGGCCCTGATCTTCGGAATCCTGGCCAAGGAGATCGTGGTCAGCACCCTCGGCACCCTCTACGGCGCCGGGGAAGAGACCCTGGCCGGCGCCATCGCAAGCCAATTCAACCCGGCCAGCGCCCTCGCCTTCATGGTTTTGAGCCTCGTCTACATTCCCTGCGCCGCCACCATCGGGGCGGTGCGCAAGGAGACCAACTCCTGGTTCTGGGCCGCCTTCACCGTCTTCTACACCCTGGCCCTGGGGTGGCTGCTCGCCTTTCTGATTTTTCAGGGGGCCCGATTCCTGTTTTCCTGACCTTCCCTATCCAAAAAGAGGATACCGGCCGAATCGACCGCCTGGTTCCGGCCGATTTCGCTTTTCCCCCTCCTTTACAAACCGCCGAAGGCTGGTAGCATCGAATTAGCGTCTTTGAATAGGCAGCCGGCCAAGGAGTCCCGAGGCGCAGGCCGGCCCGCCGAGTCCTGATTCTTTTCCCCTGTTGCATCTGCCTTCATGGCCCCATTACCTTTTGGCGATTCGATTTTGGGAGCGGCAACGCTCACCACCGCGGCTTTGTCCGCATAAAACCCCGACAGGGAGGATGGATTGTAATCTGAATCAGTTGCTTTCGTTGCGGCCTTAACATGAATGGATGTTGACATGACGATGTGACGCCTTGGGAAACCGGCCACGATGGCCGGTCGGGAACACGGCAAGTCAGCCCAATCCGTTCGGCAGCGCCCCTAACCCACCCCTCACGCGGAGGTTCGGCCATGAAAGTGACGTTGCTTACCAAGGAATACCCCCCCTATGTCTATGGCGGAGCCGGGGTTCACGTCAAGCATCTGTCGCGCCAGATGGCTGAACTGATCGATGTCGAGGTGCGCTGCATGGGAGAGCAGAACAGCACCCAGGAACACCTCCAGGTCAAGGGGTACCAGCCCTGGAACCGGATGTCGGCCAGCGACAACCAGAAATTCAACAGCACCCTCGCCACCTTTTCGGCCAATCTCTCCATGGTGCGCGATACCATGGACTCCGACGTGGTCCATTCCCACACCTGGTATGCCTCCCTGGCCGGCTACATGGCCAAGATGCTTTACAACATCCCCTTCGTAGCCACCGTCCACAGCCTGGAGCCGCTGCGGCCCTGGAAAGAGGAACAGTTGGGGCGCTCCTACCACCTCACCAGTTGGGCCGAACGGGTCGCGCTGGAAAACGCCGACCGGATCGTCGCCGTTTCCCAGAACTCCCGCTCGGAGATTCTCCAGTATTTCAATGTGGACCCGCAGCGGGTGGTGGTCATCCACAACGGCATCGACACCGACGTCTGGCGCCCCAGCGTGGCCAAAGCCACCGGGGAGCAGTTCGGGGTCCAGAAGGATTACATCCTGTTCGTCGGCCGCACCAGCCGCCAGAAGGGGATGAATCATCTCATCGACGCCATGCGGTACGTCGATCCCGGCGTGCAGCTGGTCTGCTGCACCAGCGCCCCGGACACCCCGGAAATCGAGCGGGAGATCGCCGGGCGCGTCGCGGAACAGAGTCGGGTCCTGTGGATCAACCAGTTGCTGCGTGAGGACCAGTACATTGAACTCTACAGCCACGCCCGGCTGTTTGCCTGCCCCTCCATCTATGAGCCCTTCGGCATCATCAACCTCGAGGCCATGGCCTGCGAAAAACCGGTGGTCGCCAGCGCCGTCGGCGGCATCCGGGAGGTGGTGGTGCCGGGAGAAACCGGCTATCTGGTGCCCCCCGCGGATCCCAAAGCCCTGGCCGAAGCCATCAACGCCGTATTGCGGGACAAAAACAAGGCCCGCCGCATGGGGCTGACGGGGCGCCGCCGCGTCGAAAACCATTTCACCTGGCGGACCATCGCCCGACAAACCCTGGAACTCTATTGGGAATTGATCCGGGACAGCAAACCGGCTCCGCTGTTCCTTCCGATGACGGCCAGACTCCAATTGTCGGCCCGGGGACACGCGCTGATTGAGCACTGATCGATTCCCTGGGTTCGGGGTGGATTGAAAAATCATTGGAAGCCCGACGAAAACACCCGCTTCGACTCCCCTCTCCGGAAATCAGCCCCCAAAAAACCTTTCCTTCGGGATCCCTGGAAGTTTCGAGGGGTCCCGAGGCTGGATTTTTCGCGGCCCAGCGGCCGCTGGCACAGCCCCCCTTTCCCCGCGGCGGGGAGATAAGCGGTCATCCTTATTTTTTATGTAACCGGGAGCGCCCTCCATGGCATAATCCCTTCAAAAGTACGCCACTTTTGAAAAGGAGGGGATCATGAAACAAAACCTGCTGAGGATCGTTGTTGGGCTGGTCTTCGTTTCCGCGGGGCTGTTCGCGGCCGATACCGCCCTGGCCCAGAAACCACCCTACCCCGGCGACGGAAAACAGCCGGGCATGCATGGGCACAACGTTGGGAAACCGGGGCCTGGGCCCGCGCATCACCAGGGCGGTGTTCAGAAGCAACCTCACCGCCCCCCCCAGAAACCGCATCCCGGCCATATGAGCCATGACCGCTACCGGCGCGACAACCGTTTCTATCACGACGGACAGCGGTATCGGTATTTCCGGGAACCGCAGCGGGATAAAATCAATGCCTACTATGCCCACAAATACCGGAAAGGGAACTGCCCTCCGGGTCTCTACCGCAAGGGCTATCGGTGTGTTCCCCCTCCCCGGTATCAGCAGAGAAGGTGGGTAATCGGCCGCCCCCTGCCGCGGAACGTCTATTACCATGACCTCGCTCCCGAGGTTTTGGTCCACCTGGGGCCACCTCCTTCCCACCACCGCTTCGTCCGGGTCGCGCAGGATATTCTGCTCATCGCGACCGGGACCGGAATGGTGGTGGACGCCATTGACAATCTGCACTGGGAGTTCGGGCGCTAGCCGAGGGGCCGGAATGGCCAGTAGATCGGATAAATGAGGAAGGGGGGCGAGGCACAGGCTTCGCCCCCTTTTTTTCGGGAAATCCCCCCCCAAGGGGCGGAGACCCCGCGGAGAGTTCGGCGGTTTTTCTTGTTCCCCGGTGTTTAAAAACGCCCTTCTTCGGTTTGCCTTAAACCCTCTTCGCGTCGTCGCGTCTTGTGTGAGGCAAGACCCGGTTTTACCGCCCATTCGCTGCGCTCACTCAAGGACGCCAAGGGCGCAAAGGAAACCAATAGAGGTGAGGTTTTTTCCAAACCCCATTTTTTGGTCTTCTTTGGTCCTTCTTCGCGTCCTTTGCGAGCTTTGCGGTCAAAGATCTCATTGATGTTAAATAGTCCGTTCCCCCATTATGGTGAATCCTGTGATAAGCTGACAACCTGGGAACCGGAAAAAGGGGGCCGCCCTTGCTGCTCGACGTTCACAACCTGATGACCTACTATTTCACCTCCCGCGGTCTGGTCAAAGCGGTGCGGGGGGTGGAATTTTCCCTGGACGAGGGGGAGTCCCTGGCGCTGGTGGGGGAGTCGGGGTGCGGCAAATCGGTGACCGCGCTCTCCATCCTGCGGCTGGTTTCACCGCCGGGAAAAATCGTCGAAGGAGTGGTCCGCTTTCAGGGGGAAGACCTGCGGCGGCTGCCGTCGGAGGAACTCCGGCGCATCCGGGGCAACCGGATCGGGATGATCTTTCAGGAGCCGACCACCTCCCTCAACCCGGTGCTTACCGTGGGGGACCAGATCGCCGAGGTGCTGCGGCTCCATCTGGGCCAAGATCGCCGGGAAGCTCTCGACGGCGCGGCGGAACTGCTGCATCAGGTCGGCATCCCCGCCGCCGGGCAACGGCTTCGCGATTATCCCCACCAACTCTCCGGCGGCATGCGGCAGCGGGTCATGATCGCCATGGCGCTGGCCTGCCGGCCGGCGCTCCTGATCGCCGACGAGCCGACCACCGCCCTGGACGTGACCATCCAGGCCCAGATTCTCGATCTGCTGGACCGTTTCAAGCGGGAGCGGCGCATGGCGATGCTGCTGATCTCCCACGACCTGGGGGTGGTGGCCCAATCCGCCGATCGGGTGGCCATCATGAACGCCGGCCTGATCATGGAGTATGCCCCGGTGCGGGCTCTCTACTCCCGCCCCCTTCACCCCTACACCCAGGGGCTGCTCCATTGCGTGCCGCGGCTGGGAAGGCTGCGGGAGCGGCTGCGCCCCATGGCCTGGGAACCCGGCGCCGGGGGGCAGTCCTTTTTGGACCGCTGCCCGCCCCCCTTCAGCCCCCAAGGGGGGAAGATCCCGCCGCTGCGCGAGGTGGCGGCCGGCCATTGGGTCCGCTGCTGGGAGCTGTGAACGGTCGCCGGGGATCCCGGAACCATCAGTTGTTGTTGCCGAAAAAGATAAACCGGAAATTCTGCGGCGTGGTGCCTTCGTGCTTCCTTCTTTCCAGGGTCTCCAGGTGGGCGACGGCTTTTTCGGAGATCTCCCGGTGGATATCCGCCAGGCAGGTCGCCTCCTTCTTGCGGCTGATTTCCTCCAGCAGCACATCCACGACCCGATCCAAATAGCTGTGCAGGTTTTCCACCAGCTTATTGACCGAAATAACCGCCTTGCCCGAATCCCTCAAAATGACGAGAGCCCTGCGAATCCGCTTGATCTGCCAGCAGGTGGAAACGGAATAGGTATGGAGGGTTTGACGGAAGGAGGCTGCGGAGCAAAAGGCCTGATTCAGGGCTTTGATCCGTTCGATCAGCAGGATATGATCCCCGAGCGAACGGAAGAGCCGCTCCCGCTGCTCCCGGTTGGCATCGATGGCCACCAGCATCAGGCATTTCTCGATGATGTTGTGCCCTTCGGGAATCGAATCGAGAATCTCCATGGCCGCCTGCGATTCCGCGTTCCGGATCGACTTGACCAGGTCCGCGGAAATCTTGGCGGCATAGCCCTTGGCGGCGTAGTGGGACAGTCTGGCGACGATCCCGCCGCTGTCGGGGTCCTGTTGTTGCGCCGACGGGAACAACGCCTCCACGGCCGACCAGAGCTCCAGCAACTGGCTTTCAGGAGCGGGAGAGTTGATCGCCATGTCGTGCCGCTGGAAAGCCCTGAGCAGCCGCTGGATGGAGTCGTCGTCCAGCTTGTCGCTGAACACGGTGACGATGGTGTTGTTCAGCAGCCGGGGGAGTTGGCCGATGCCGTGATCGGGACGTTTCAGAATCGGGGAGACCGGTTTCCCGAAAATACCGCAGTTCGACCTTTCCAGGTCGTAGACCAGGGCCGCCCGGCTCCACTCCAGTTCGGTCCGATGGACGTGAAACTTGGCGAATTTTTCGATCATGAGCAGTTTCTGCTCCGCGATCTGGCGGGCGCTGAAGCCGTCGAAGGCCTCAATGTCGACGAAAGTCAGATATTGGGAGAGCTTGAAATTCCGGTCCAGGAAGATGCTGATGTTCTTGTCCTCGGCGGGGAAGGCGATGTCGGGCTTTTCGGTGGCGGTGGCAATGTTCATGTGAACGGGGAAATTCTTGAAATATTTAAAATCCTTGCCGGTTCTGAAGACCACGTACCAGATCTTCGGGATCGAGGAAAAATTGCGCAGGAAATCGTCCAGCACCGCGAACTGATCGATTTTCGGCCCCGATTCACCCTCGAAGAAAAAGCTCTTGTTTTCAAAAAAGATGTATTCGGGTGAATAGCCGATGTCGATCAGTTCCGTCAGGAACACCTTGGTCATTTTGACGACCGCTTCCCGCTCCCCCCGGATGATCTTCTCCTTCAGCAGGTCGCCGATTCTCTCGATGTAATTCATCTCGAAAAAACCGTACAGCTGGTGGATTAGAGGCCTCAGTTCGTCCTTCCCCGGAAAACCGGAGAGCAGTTCGATCAACTGCCCCTTGAGGGTCGGCGACACCTCGGCGACGACGGGGTCCTCCTGTATCTCCAGAATCAGCTCCTCGATAACGGGCTGGATGTCGGAAACCGCAAATACGGGATAATCCGTCGCATCCGTGATTTCCAGCAGTTCCTTGCAGAGGATTTTGGTGTTGAAGGCCGCCACCTTGTAGATGTCGAGGGAGTAGTTGAACAACAGCTCTTCGATGAGCTGGGCGAAAAACAGGATGTTTCTCGTCTCCTCGTTGAGGGTCCAGCGGGTCAGGTCGGGTGGCAGCATGGGATCTCTTGGGTTGAGTGGTGAAAACAAGGGGGGAATGGCAACGGCGCCCGGAGGCTCCCGGCGCTGGGTGGTTTCCGAAACACCCCGGCGAGGTTTTAAAATATCTTTTAAATGCCCATTCGTCAACAGAGGACGGGAAATGAGATCGGGCCCGGAGCGCCCCGCTTTCCCCCTTTTCACCCTGCCAGGCTGCCTGCCAGCCTGGGGGGTTTCTTTGCCAATCTTTCCAAAAAACTATTACACGGTTTTATTTTAAAACAACGCCGGGAATTTTTTCCGCTTCAGAAAGAACGGCCGGCGGCAGGAAAAGAATGGCCCACCCTTTTTTCAGGAGGGCCGAAGAGGCCCGTCAAACCATCCGAACCATTGTTATTTCAATATATATTTTTGATTTTATTGAAATTTCAGAAAGAATAACCCCGGCCGCCCTTTTTTTTGACAGCTTTAAAAAAGATAAAAAATTTCCTTGATGCAAAAATAAAACAATGTTATGTTTTTTCCAAAATTAACAGCAAAGCCGATTGCCGGCAACCTGATAGACTTTCCCGCAAGGGGTGTTCCCGACAGCAAGGAGTGGTTTATGAAAGATTTCTATGGGCGCTTCGAGGCGCGACAGCGCAAGGCCAGGGCGTTCCTGGGACGGCCGTTGACCTTTGCCGAAAAGATTCTTTATGGCCACACCTGGGATTCCGCGATGGAGACCTACCGGCGCGGCGTCGATTACGCCGAGTTGAAACCGGATCGGGTGGCGATGCAGGACGCCACCGCCCAGATGGCGATCCTTCAGTTCATGAACTCCGGCCGCAAAACCACCGCGGTGCCGACCAGCATCCACTGCGACCATCTCATCGAGGCCGAGAAGAACGCCGAGGCCGACCTGGAGCGGGCGCGGGTGGAAAACCGCGAGGTCTACGCCTTTCTGGAGACGGCCGGACGCCGCTACGGCATGGATTTCTGGAAACCGGGCGCCGGCATCATCCACCAGGTGGTGCTGGAGCAGTATGCGTTCCCCGGCGGCATGATGATCGGCACCGACTCCCACACCCCCAACGCCGGCGGCCTCGGCATGGTGGCGATCGGGGTCGGCGGCGCCGACGCCGTGGATGTCATGAGCGGCATGAGCTGGGAGCTGAAATGGCCGAA
>JAFGOW010000178.1 GCA_016926265.1 Deltaproteobacteria bacterium
CGAATGCAACATGGTGCGGCCCGGCATCATGCTCTACGGCTCCCCCCCCTCCACCCATTTCGAACAGGGGTTCGACCTGCGCCCGGTGATGAGCCTGCGCACCGCGATCGCCCAGCTCAAGGCGGTGCCGGAAGGGACCGGGATCTCCTACGGCCACCGCTTCGTCACCTGCCGCCCGAGTCTGCTGGCCGCCATCCCCATCGGCTACGGCGACGGTTTCAGCCGCCGTCTCTCCAACATCGGCGCGGTGCTGATCCGGGGGAAACGCGCCCCGGTGGCGGGGACGGTTTGCATGGACTGGACCCTGATCGACGTCACCGATATCCCCGGCGTCGAGGTGGGGGATGCGGTCACCCTGCTCGGCTCGGACGGAGACGAGCGGATCAGCGCCGAGGAGTGGGCCGGAAAGATCGGCACCATCTCCTACGAGGTCTACTGCGGCATCGGCAAGCGGGTGCCGCGGGTTTATAGCGGTCCATGAAAGGTGGGGAAGGAATGTCCCCCACTTCTGCTGGCCGCCAAGGTCAACGAGCTCCCCACGTTTGATTTTTCCTTTCCGGCACTTTATTTTAGGATATTGGGTTATGATAAAATAAAGGTGGATCTTATTTCAGGTTTGAGGCGAACAGGATGAAGCGAGAACTTCAAGGCAGATACGTGATCATTTCGACGGCGGGAGAAAAGGCTCAGGCCTTCGTGCCCGCGCCGTTGCCGCCAATTCCGCCCATCGACTGGACCCCGGAGCTCCGTGGCAAGTTCGACCAGGCGCTACTGGCGCTCGGGCGGCTGGACAGCGTCTCGACCCTGCTGCCGGACACCTCGCTGTTCCTCTACATGTACGTCCGCAAGGAGGCGGTGCTCTCCTCCATGATCGAGGGGACCCAGTCGTCGCTGTCGGACCTGCTGCTGTTTGAACTGGATCAGGAACCGGGTGTGCCGCTGGATGACGTGCGGGAGGTCAGTAACTATGTCGCCGCCCTTGACCATGGCCTGCGCCTGCTGGAAGAAGGGCTGCCGCTGTCGCTGCGGCTGTTCCGCGAGATCCACGGCGTGCTGCTGACCAGGGGGCGGGGAAGTAACCAGACCCCGGGGGAGTTTCGACGCAGTCAGAACTGGATTGGCGGCACCCGGCCGGGCAATGCGGCCTTTGTTCCGCCTCCGGCCCAGGAGGTGCCGGAGTGCATGAGCGAGCTGGAGCTCTTCCTGCACGACCAGCCGGAGTCGACCCCGGTGTTGCTCAAAGCGGCGCTGGCCCATGTGCAGTTCGAAACGATCCACCCGTTCCTCGATGGTAACGGTCGTCTGGGGCGCCTGTTGATCACGCTGCTCTTGTGTGAGAAGAAGGTCCTGCGGGAGCCGATGCTCTACCTCAGCCTCTACTTCAAGACCCATCGCCGGTATTACTACGAGCTGCTCAACAACGTGCGCCTGACCGGCGACTGGGAAGCCTGGCTCGACTTCTTTGCCGAAGCTGTAATCGTCACAGCCACCCAGGCGGTGGAAACAGCGCAGCAGCTTCTCGACCTCTCGAACCAGGATCGCGACAAGATCAGCGGCCTCGGTCGGGCGGCGGCATCCACCCTGCAGGTCCACCGGGCGCTTATGGAGCATCCCATCGCTACCTCGGGCTCCCTGGTGGAGAAGACCGGCATTACCCCGGCCACTGTCAACAAGGCGCTCGGCCATCTGGAGCAGCTCGGCATGGTGAAGGAGCTGACCGCCCAGAAGCGCAACCGCCTGTTCAGCTACGCGGGCTATATCGAGATCATGAGTCGCGGCACGGAACTGCCGGGGAGGTAGGGCAAGTCGGCTCCCGTAACGCCCATAATGAGTGGCGCTCCTCTCTCTGCCGGATAACGGTAAGCGAAGCCGCCGGCGCATTCTCCCTGAAGGGTTGGACGAAAAATGGAACAACGGTTTCTGGCCCTCGATCTCGGCACCACGACCCTGGCCGGGGCGCTGCTGACTCCGGATGGGGAGGTGGTGGCCCAGGCCTTTCTCCCCAATCCCCAGGTGCGGGCGGGAACGGATGTCCTGACCCGGCTCCAGGCCGCGGCCAAGGGGCGCGGGGAGGAACTCCGGCGGCTGCTGACCGAAGGGATCAACGAACTCACCGCGCGGCTGCTGGCGAGCGCGAAAACCCCGCCGCAAGCCGTGGCGGCCGCCGCGGCGGCGGGCAATTCGGCCGTGTCTGCGCTGCTCTGCGGAAAACCGGCGAAAGAGCTGCTGCTGCCACCGCACCGCCTTTCGTGGCGCGCCGGGGAGGAACTCGACCCCCCAAGCCTGGGCCTCGAATTGCCGGTGCCGCTCTACCTCTTTCCGCTGGTCGGGGGCTTTGTCGGCGGTGACCTGGTGGCTTTCCTCTACGGCGCCGGCCAGGTTCCGGGTCCGGCCCTCTATCTCGATATCGGCACCAACGCCGAGATCGCCCTCGACACTGGAGAGCGCTGGTGGGTCACCTCGGCGGCGGCCGGCCCCGCCTTCGAGGGGGGGAACATCTCCTGCGGCATGGCGGCCGCCGAAGGCGCCATCGAAGGGGTGAAAATCGAGGGGGACCGGCTGCGGCTTGAGGTCATCGGCCGGGGTGCGGCCCGGGGGTTGTGCGGCAGCGGGCTGGCCGAGGCGGTCGCCGCCGGGCTCGAAGGGAAACTGATCGATCTTGCCGGGGCGATCCGGCCCCAACGCGACATTGCCGACAACCTGGCCCGCTATGTGGTGGAGGCGGGCGCCGAGCGCGGGATTCGGCTGTACCGGGACGCTTCCGGCGAGGTGGTGCTGTCGCAGTCGGACATCCGCCAATTCCAGCTCGCCAAGGGGGCGGTGCGGGCCGCCATTGCCTGTTTGCTGGAGCGGGCCGGGCAAAAGCCGGAGGCGCTTCGCCAGGTGCTGGTCAGCGGCGCCTTCGGCCTTGCCATCACCCCGGAAACACTTAAAAAAGTTGCGATGCTCCCGGAAAAAGTGGTAGATAGGGTGGGGTTCGTGCCGCAGGGCGTTCTGCAAGGGGTGGGGCGTTTCCTGACTCGGCCTCAAGGGTGGCAGGAGGTGGCGCAATTGGCCGTCGCTTTGACCGTCTATCCCCTGTCGGGAACCCCCTCGTTCGAGCAGGCCTTTCTGCGGGCCCTCGATTTCCGTTAATCACTGGAGGCTGTTTTTCAAAGCCGGTGGGTATTTTTCCCAAAGAAAGGATGGTTGTGATCATGAAGTCCGTGACAAGAGCGCTGCTCAGCGTTTCCGACAAGACCGGCCTGGTCGATTTCGCCAAGGGATTGGCCGCTTTCGGGGTGGAGATCCTCTCCACCGGCGGCACCGCCGCGCTGCTCCGTAAGGAGGGAATCCAGGCGATCGAGGTTTCCGACTTCACCGGCTCCCCCGAGATCCTTGGCGGCCGGGTTAAGACCCTCCATCCCAAGGTCCACGGCGGCATCCTCGCCATGCGCGACAACCCCGACCATCGGCGCCAGATGGAGGAGAACGGCATCCTCCCCATCGACTTGGTGGCGGTCAACCTTTACCCTTTCGAAGCGACCGTGGCCAAACCCGGCTGCTCCCTGGAGGACGCCATCGAAAACATCGACATCGGCGGCCCCACCATGCTGCGCAGCGCCGCCAAGAACCACCGCGACGTGGCGGTGGTGGTCGATCCGGCCGATTATCCGGCCGTCCTGGCGGAGCTGAAGGCCGGTGACGGAAAGCTTGCCGCGGCCACCCTGTTTAAGCTGGCGGTCAAGGTCTATCAACACACCGCAGCCTACGACGCGGCGATCTCCAATTACTTCGGGTGTCGCCTCGGCGGCGAGGTCGAACCTTTTCCCGAGACCTTCACCCTCCAGGTGCGCAAGGCCCAGAGCCTGCGCTACGGCGAGAATCCCCACCAGCGGGCGGCTTTCTACGTCGAAAAGGAGGTCCAGGAGGCCTCCATCGCCACCGCGGCCCAGCTCCAGGGCAAGGAGCTCTCCTACAACAACATCGGCGACACCGACGCCGCTCTCGAGTGCGTCAAGCAGTTCGACGAAGGGCCGGCCTGCGTCATCGTCAAACACGCCAACCCCTGCGGGGCGGCCTATGGCGGCAACCTGCTGGAGGCCTACCGGCGTGCCTTTGCCACCGACCCCGAGTCGGCCTTCGGCGGCATCATCGCCTTCAACGGCGAACTGGATGCCGCCACCGCCCAAGCCATCGTCGACAAGCAGTTCGTCGAGGTGATCATCGCCCCCCGGGTCGCCGCGGAGGCGGCGGCGGTGGTGGCGGCCAAAAAGAACGTGCGGCTGCTGGAGTGCGGGCCGTGGGGCGCCACCCCGGCCAAGCGGCTCGATTTCAAGCGGGTCAACGGCGGGCTGTTGGTCCAGGAGGCCGATCTGGAGCTGCTGTCGGCGACCCGGGTCGTCACCAAACGGGCGCCGAGCGCCAAGGAACTGGAGGATCTCCTCTTCACCTGGCGGGTGGCCAAGTTCGTCAAGAGCAACGCCATCGTCTACGGCCGGGACCGGATGACGATCGGGGTCGGCGCCGGCCAGATGAGCCGCGTCAACTCGGCGCGCATCGCCGCCATCAAGGCGGAGCAGGCCGGGCTCGAGGTCAAGGGGGCGGTGATGGCCTCCGACGCCTTCTTCCCGTTCCGGGACGGCATCGACGCCGCGGCCAAGGTCGGGATCACGGCCATCATCCAGCCCGGGGGCTCGATCCGTGACGAGGAGACCATCCAGGCCGCCGACGAGCAGGGGATTGCCATGGTGTTTACCGGCATGCGTCACTTCCGCCACTGACGAAAACCGCTGCTTTGGCCCTGATGCGGCATGCCTTGCCTGAAGGGTCGAATTCTTGTTTTTCTGGTATCGGAGGTGCTGGCAAAAATAAAAAAATCGTCATTCCGCATGCTTTAAGCCGGAATCCAGATTGTAGAGAACTGAAAGAATTGGATCCCCGATAAAGCCATTCGGGGATGACATACATTTTTCAAGCGGCTCATTGGAAAAGAGAAAGACTTTTGGAAAAAATCCGATGAAAAACCCGGATTCCCAAACTCCGCCGTCCCTGGAGGGTTTTCTCAAACGGCTGGAAGGGCTGATGGAAAAGGGAGAGCGGTTGCTGGCCCGTCTCGACCCTCCCGCCTCTCCTCCGGACGAGCTCTTCGCCCGCCACATCGCTTTCCGCTGGGAGCGGGAGGGGCGGGGAGGGGTTTTCCGGATCGTGAGGCATCCGGATCTGGTCGATCATAAGGAACTGTTCGGCATCGACAACGCCCTGGAAATCCTCAACCGCAACACCCTCCAGTTCGTGCGCGGCCTTCCCGCCAACAACGTGCTGCTGTGGGGGGAACGGGGCAACGGCAAGTCCTCGGCGATCCGCGGGTTGCTGCGCCTCTTCGCCGCCGACGGACTGCGTCTTGTCGAGGTGAGCAAGGAGGAGCTCTGGCAGCTCCATGCCATCACCGCTCTGTTGCGGGAGCGCCCCTATCGTTTCATTCTGTTCTGCGACGACCTCTCCTTCGACGAATCGGAGATCTCCTACCGCGAGCTGAAGGCGATCCTCGACGGCGGCCTCGAGGTGCGGCCGGAAAACGTCCTGATCTACGCCACCAGCAACCGCCGCCACCTGCTTCCCGAGCATTTCGCCGAAAACCTCTCCGGCACCGAGATCCATCCGGAAGAGGCGGTCTCCGAGAAGATCTCCCTCTCTGAACGGTTCGGCCTGCGGCTCGGCTTCTACCCCATGAGCCGGGAGGTCTACCTGGAGATCGTGCGGCAGGGGGCGGCGCGGCGCGGGCTTCGCATCGATGGGGAGGAACTGATGGCGGAGGCGGAGCGCTGGGGGCTGCGCCAGGGGGGGCGCTCGGGGCGCGCGGCGCGGCAGTTCATCGACGATCTGAGCGGCCGCCTGGCCTTGGAAGGGAGAGCGCCCGCCTTGACTTTGAGCGGGGGGAATGATACTAAATCAGCTCTTACCAATTACCAAAGGGGTAAATAAAATATGGAAAGAACACTGGCCATCATCAAACCGGACGCCTTCGCCGCCGGCCACGCCGGCAAGATCATCTCCCGCATCTACCAGGAAGGGTTCCGGATCGTCGGGATGAAGAAACTGTTTCTGAGCAAGGTGGAGGCGCAAGGGTTCTACGCCGTCCATCGGGAGCGTCCCTTCTTTGGCGAGCTGACCGATTTCATGAGCCGCGGGCCCTGCGTCGTCATGGCCCTGGAAGCCGACAACGCCATCCGCCGCTGGCGGGATGTGATGGGCGCCACCAATCCGGCCCAGGCGGCGCCGGGAACGCTGCGCCAGGAATTCGGGAGCTCCATCGGCGAGAACGCTACCCACGGCTCCGACGCCCCCGAGACCGCCGCCTTCGAAATCTCCTATTTCTTCGCCGGCATGGATTTGCTGTAAATCCGACCGTCGCTCCGGAAATCAAGCCGCCTGGCGGGGAGGTATCCCGCCGGGGCTTTGCCCGTTGTGCGCGGGAGGCCCTTCGGATATAATCACCCGAAGGGCTTTTTCAATAAATTCAACGATATTTTCGATGGTTGCGTTGCCAGACCA
>JAFGOW010000179.1 GCA_016926265.1 Deltaproteobacteria bacterium
GCCAGCACCCGGTCGTGCTGCTCCACGTCCATCGTCACCACCCGGCTGCCGGCCAGCTCCCAGAGGCGGCGCACCAGCGCCAACGCCCCTGGATCGGTGCGCGGGGTCGGGGTCAAAATGCAGTTGCGGCCGGCAAACAGGCCGGCGAAGGCCGCCCCGGCGCCGCTCTTTTCGGTACCGGCGATGGGGTGCCCCGGCACCAGATGGATGCCCGGCGGCAGCAGCGGCTCCAGCTGCCGGATCACCTCGGCCTTGACGCTGCCGGCATCGGTGAGGATCGCCCCTGGCTTTAGATGGGGGAGGATGGCCTCGGTGACGCTCCGCATGGTCAGCACCGGGGTGGCGAGAAAAACCAGGTCGGCGCCAACGACCCCGGCCGCCGGGTCGGCGGCGCCGGTATCGATGATCCCCAGCTCCAGCGCCAGGTCGAGATTGGCGCGACTGCGCCCGACGCCGACCACCTCCGCCACGGCATGGGCTTTCTTGAGGGCCAGGGCGAAAGAGCCGCCGATGAGGCCGACGCCGATAACGGCGAGTTTTCCGATTAAGGGTCGGGTCATGGGAAGAATTTCCGGCATGAGGCTTTGAGTCCCATCATTCCTGGCGCAGGGTGATGCTGCGGGGATAGGAGCCGAGCACCTTGACGAACTGGCAATGGGAGCGCAGCTCCTCGACGGCGGCGGCGATTGCCGATTCCGCCAGATGCCCCTCCAGGTCGAGGAAAAAAACGTATTCCCAGGCCTTCTTCCTGATGGGGCGGCTTTCGATTTTGGTCAGGTTGATGCCGCGCTTGCTGAACGGCTCCAGCATCCGGCACAGGATCCCCGGCTGGTCGCGGACGCTGAACATCAGGGAGGTCTTGTCGGCGCCGCTGGGCGCCGGAGAAGCCTTGGCGATAACCAGAAAACGGGTAAAATTGTTGGGATTGTCCTCGATCTTGCGTTTCACGACCTTGAGACCGTAAAGGGAAGCGGCCATCTCGCTCGCCAGCGCCGCGCAGCTCGGGTCCTCCACCGCCATCTGGGCGGCGCGGGCGGTGCTGGAAACATCCAGTTGGGGCGTCTCGGGGAGATTCTCCTCCAGCCACAGACGGCACTGGCCGAGGGCATGGGGGTGGGAAATGACCCGCTTGATATCCTCCATGCGCCCGGAAAGATTGAGCAGACTCTGGGAAACCTCGAGCAGGATCTCGGCATAGATCTTCAGGTCCGATTCGAGAAACATATCGAGGGTGTGGGAGACGATCCCCTCGTTGGAGTTCTCCACCGGCACCACCCCGTACTGAGCGCGCCCCCTGAGCACCTCGTCGAAGACCATCGCCGTGCTTTTGGCGGGAACCAGCCGCGCCGACAGCCCGAATTGGCGGATGGCCGCTTCCTGGGTGAAGGTGGCCTGGGGGCCGAGATAGACCACGGTCAGCGGCTGTTCCAGGGAGAGGGAGGCGGAGATGATCTCCCGGTAGACGCCGCGGATGGCACTGGAGGGAAAGGGCCCGGGATTGTTGGCCGCCAGCCGGTCGTAGATGGCGCGCTCCCGGCTCGGCACGAAAAAGGGCTGGCCGGTTGCAGCCTTGCGGCGGCCGACCTCGATCACCAGCGCGGCGCGGCGGTTGAGCAGTTCCAGAATGGAATCGTCGATGGCGTCGATCTGCCGCCGGAGCTCGTCGAGATTCTTCTCTTCCAAAGACAACTCCTTTGCTAAGGGAAAACCGGCCGGAAACCTTCTTAAAAAAAGTTACTATAACAGAGGGCCGACGGCGAACAAAGAGCAATTTAAGGGCTTTCCCCTTGACCATCACCCATGAGGTGAATACACTTCCTTGTCACCCAAAACGGTAACCCGAATGTGGAGAAAACCATGGCCATCGCCACCAAAATCGATGCCTATCTTAAAAATGCCTCCTGGATCCGCAGGATGTTCGAAGAGGGGAACGCCCTGCGCAAGATCCACGGCGACGACAATGTCTTCGATTTCACCATCGGCAATCCGGCGGTGGAGCCGCCGCAGGCGTTCCGGGCCGAGCTCCGGAAGCTGGCCGAACACCCGCTGCCGGGGATGCACCGCTACATGAGCAACGCCGGCTACGACGAAACCCGCCAGGCCGTGGCCGAGTTCCTCTCCGAGACCTCGCCTGAGCCGCTTCAGGGCCGCCACGTCGTCATGACCTGCGGCGCCGGCGGCGCGCTCAACGTGGTGCTCAAGACCATCCTCAACCCCGGCGAGGAGGTCCTGATCCTCAATCCGTTCTTCGTCGAATACAAATTCTACATCGACAACCACGGTGGCGTCCCGCGCGAGGTCGCCACCGCTCCGGAGACCTTCCTCCCCGATCCCGAGGCGATCGAGCGGGCGATCGGCCCCAACACCCGGGCCCTGATCCTCAACTCCCCCAACAACCCGACCGGGGTGATCTATCCCGCCGCCGTTCTGGAGCGGATCGGCGAGGTTCTGGAGCGCAAGGGGAACCAGCTCGGCCGCACCCTCTTCCTGATCTCCGACGAGCCCTACGCCCGCATCGCCTACGACGGCATCCGGGTGCCCCCGATCTTCGCCCATGTCCGCAACGCGGTCATCGTCACCTCCCACTCCAAGGATTTGGCCCTGCCCGGCGAGCGGATCGGCTATTTGGCCGTCAATCCGGCCATGGACGAGGTCGAGCGGTTCGTGGATGGAGCCGTGTTCTGCAACCGCATCCTCGGCTTCGTCAACGCCCCGGCCCTGATGCAGCGCCTGGTGGCCGGCCTCCAGCACGAATCGGTGGACATCGGCGCCTACCAGAAAAAACGGGATCTGCTCTACAACCACCTCACCGCCCTCGGCTTCTCCATGGTCAAGCCGCAAGGCGCCTTCTACCTCTTCCCCCGCTCGCCGCTGGCCGACGACGTGGAATTCGTCAAGCGGGCGCTCCAGCACAACATCCTCATCGTGCCCGGCGCCGGCTTCGGGATGAAAGGCTATTTCCGTCTCGCCTACTGCATGGAGGAAGCGATGATCGTGCGCAGCCTCCCGGCCTGGGAACGGCTGGCGCGGGAAATCGGGCGAAGGGAAAAGGAAGCGTAAATTTTTTGTTACGCGACGAGATCTTTTACCGCAAAGATCGCGAAGACGCGAAGAGAGACGAAAAGCGAATTAACAGGGATGAAGGGGATGGAGATGGAAAGTCCATTGTCCTTTGTCGATTGCCATTGGTTGAGACCCTTATTTTCTTTTCGTGTCTTTTCGTGGCAAAAACAAAGGGTTAGCCATGGAACCACACGAAATAAAATCATAATACCTGTCTCAGGCGACGACGCGAAGAAAAACTAAAAAGGGTGGTTTCCTATGCGTCCTATGCGTCCTATGCGTCCTTGAGTGCGCGAAACGAACGGACCGTAAAACACAAGGTCTTGTCCCACACAAAGACGCGAAGAAGGACCAAAGGCCCCGTTTTTCAACTAGTCGACCGCTTCCCGCCAGTAGATGATGCTGTCGTCGTTGCGGAAGATGCCGAAGGTGGCCCGGGCCGCGGGGTCGTCGTCATGGCTGCCGTCGCCGTCCCAGTCGAAGCGGAGCCAGGGCCGGCTCTCTTCATAGGCGACCGCCCCGAAGCTGAAACCGTTGAGGCGGACCGCCACATTCACCCACCCCTCGCCGCCGCTGCCGGGCCCGGTAAAGAGCAGATCGCCGACGCCGCCGGCAAAGGCTGAGGGAACCTGGGCCGTGGTGGTGTTGGACGTAACGCCGTTGATCCGGATCGGATCGACGCCGGGCTCCCGATCCGGCACCACGGCGCTGGTCAGGGTCAGGCGGTTCGCGGCCAGGGCGGTACAGCCGTCGTCGCCGTTCAGGACAAACGCGCTGCCGTTCCAATATTCGGCCCGCAGCGGCAAAACCAGCGGCAGCAGTTCGGAGCCGTAGCCGTTTTCCATGGCCAGCCGGCCCCAGCGCAGCTCCTTGCCGTCGCTGAATTCGATTCCCCCCCCCCCCCTCCCCCCCCCCC
>JAFGOW010000180.1 GCA_016926265.1 Deltaproteobacteria bacterium
CCGGCGTTGTTGTTGACCACGGTGGCGGCCTCGGCGCCGCTCAGACGGCAGAGCAGCTCCTCGACATGGGTGTGGCGTTTCCCCCGTTCGCCGGCTCCGAGATCGTATTCCAGGTTGGAATAGGAGACGGCCACCTCCGCGATGGCTTGAAGCGTCGCGTCGCTCAAGGGGGCGCGCCCCAGGTTGGTGTGGAGCAGGGTGCCGGTGGCGTTGACGACCCGCCGCAGGGAGGGGCGCAGCCGCATTTCCGCCAGGCGCGCGGCATCGCCGGCCAGGACGGCGGCGGACAATTCCGCCGCGTCGGGCGTCCGGCTGTTTCGGATCAGCCGTTGGCGCGCCTCCGCCAGGGTATCGCGAATGGCGTCGATCACCACCGCCCGGGGGGCGCGGGTCAGCAGGCCGGCCAGGGCCGGTTCATCCAGCAGCCGGTCCACCGCCGGCAGCTGTTTCATAAGGGATTGGAGCGGCTCCGTCATATTCTCGATCTCCCGCTGGTTCGCCCGCCGGCGGCGGGTCGGTTCTCAAGATACCATGCGACCGGGACGACCACAACAGCGGCGGAGCCTGCCCTTGCTTTTTACCCCGATATCCGCGACAATTTCGGGACACCGGGATGTGGCGCCGATGCTTTCGACCGGCACGGGGGAGAGGATTCATGGACGATCTGCTGTTCAACCGGCAGCCGGTTTACAACCGGAATCAGAAGCCGATCGGCTATCGGGTGGTCTGCGCGCCGGCGGCGCCAGGGGCGCCGCCGGAAGAAGGGAATGGCGGCGGCGCCATCCGGGCGTTGCAGAGTCTCGACGCCGGCGACCTCCGGATCTGGACTGCCGACCAGGCCCTTTTCCTGCGGGCGCCCCAGGCCTTTTTATCCGAACCCGATTGGCGGCCGCCCATCGAGAAAAGCGTGATCGAGTTTCCGGCCACCCTCTTCAGCGGCCGCCGGGATCTTCAGGAGCGTCTGAAAGAGCTGCGCTCCCCCGCGACGCAGATCGCTCTCGATCATCTGGAGGCGCTGGAAAAAGGTTCGGAACTGCTGGAGATTGTCGACCTGCTTGCTTTTGATGTCGGGTGTCGGGAGCGTTCGGAGATCGAGGCCGCCATCGACGGCCTGCGCCCGTTCCGGGGGGCGCTGCTCGCCAACGGGGTGGACACCCAGCAGAGCTATCAGGACTGTCTGGGGATGGGCTTCGATTTCTTCCAGGGTTTTTTCTATTGCGAGCCGGCGCCACGCGGCGGGCGCTCCCAGTCCCCCGCCAACGCCCTGATCCTGAAGCTGTTGGCCGAGATCCAGAATCCCGACAGCGGCCTCAAGGAGATCGAGGAGGTCATCTCCTCCGATTCCGTCATCTCCTACCGGTTGTTGCGCTATCTCAACAGCGCCCATCTGGGGCTCAAGCACAAGGTCGATTCCCTCGCCAGGGCGGTCACCTATCTGGGGCTGGAACCGCTCCGGGTCTGGGTCAGCGTCCTGCTGTTGGCCCGCATCGGCGACAAACCGGCGGAACTGCTCAAGACCTGCCTGGTCCGCGCCCGCATGTGCCGGGGGCTGGCCGAGCAGACCAAAACGGCCGACCCCGGCTCCTGCTTCCTGACCGGGCTGCTGTCGCTGCTACCCGCCCTCACCGACCGGCCGATGGCGGAGCTGGTGGCGGAACTGCCGTTGGCGGAAGGGGTCTGCCAAGCCTTGCTGCGTCGGGAAGGGGAGCTCGGGAGGATTCTGGAAACGGTGGTCCACTACGAACGGGGCCGCTGGGCGGGGTTGGCAGGCGCCGGTCCCCGCGAGGTGTTGCGGCGGGCCTATCTGGATGCGGTGCGCTTTACCGAACAGAGCGTGGCGAAACTGTGACGGTGCGGCGGCGGCTTCCCCCCGCCGGGGACGGCTAAAATATCGCGGCCAGCCGGCCCAGCGCGTGCTTGAGGCGGGCCGAGACCGACAGCAGCATACTTTTCAGCAGCCGCATCCCCAGCTCCGGGCTCTCCTGCAGAATCCGGCCGAAACTTCCCTTGCTGAGCCGCAGCAGCACCGTGTCTTCGAGGGCGATGGCGGAGGTGGCCTGCGGGCTGCCGTCCAGAATGCTCAACTCCCCGGCCATGGAGCCGGGTCCGAACACCCCGATCACCACTTCCTTGCCTTTGAACTCGGTTTGCTTGGAGAGCCGGATCTTTCCGGAGACGATAAAGGCCAGCGCCTCGCAGGGATCCCCTTCCTTCCAGAGGATCTCCCCCGCCTTCACCTGGCCGAAGGAAAAGTAGGTGGCGAGGTTCTCGACTTCGTACTCCTCCAGGTAGAAAAAGAGTTCGGCGATCTCTTTCCCGGCGCTGGTCATGGTCCGGTTCCCTCCTTCTTTATGGCGGCTCTGGATATGTTCTGAAGATTATACCGGAAAGCGCCACGACAAAAAGGGGGAGATGCCGGGCATCTCCCCCTTTTCAAATCGGACGGCAGGGAAAGCTATTTTTTCATGCGGCGCCGGGCCACGGCGGCCCCGAGAAGGCCGGCGCCGAGCAGCACGAAGGTGGAGGGTTCGGGAACCGGGGCCGAGGCGACCAGGATGTCTTGGGCCTGTCCCGAATAGCCATTCCAGCTTCCAACCCATTCCAAATTTATTACCGAAACGAGACCTTCAGTAAAACCGTTCGCAGTTGCATTGTTGGCAGCAGCAATTAAAGCATTGGCAAGGGAATCGGCTGTGTTAGTAATCTCTTGTTCCAGTTGCCAAAAGGCATATTGCAGGGAGTTCGCGCTGTTTTGATTATTATAGGTGAAACCCGATACTTGGATCAGATCCCCAACCGTGAAATGCCAGAACAACCACTTGGTTGCATTGGAGATTGGATCGGCGCCATCTGTAGCACCGCCTAACCCGCCAGAGACAGCCGAATCGGAAATAGCGGCTACTTTGAAGTATGGCCCATCATTCTGGGAATCAAATGTTAGATACTCATTTTTTTCAATGCAGAAGGAAGAGAAAAGAAATGCGGAATTATTCCCTGTGGAGTAAATATCATACTGACCTGCGTTAACATTTCCCACCGCGTCAACAAAGCGGATCGTGTCTCCCACGCTGACCGGATAAGCGTACAGGTTCGCGGAAAAAATGAGCGACAGAGCCACAAGTGCCAAAGCCAGGTGCATTCCCTTTTTCATATTGATTTCCTTTCCTGCTGGATCAAGTTTTGATTTCGGATCTTTCAAGCACTTGCCGTGCCAATTTGTAACACATTGTTTTTGCTACCGAAAATTCTCTTGAGAAATTGCGGAGAACCGTTTGTAAGGAATCGCGACAATTTGCTTGGGTTAATTTGTAAAAATTTTCCTGTTTAAAAACAAGGCGTTATCTTGTTGAGGCGGTAGTTCTCGGGGGATTTTCGCATTGTGCGTCAAAGAAGTTGTAAAGTTTTTCGACAAAAGGGTTGGGGTTTTGGGAAAACCCCTGGGGAAAACGGGCGCCCCAGGGTGAAAAAATCCTCGGAGGAGTTGTATATGGAAGAAATCCGTTTTATTGTTCCGGAAACGATTGCGGCGCCGAACACCGATCCCTGTATCCGGCCGGGGAAGGGGCGTTCCCCGGCCCAAAAGGGGAACTGTTTTTGCCGCGCTGTATGAGGTAGTCTGTTGGCGGACCGCAGCGTCCGTTGCCGAAGGAGGGGATCGAAACCATGGAGCCATGCACACCGGGAAACGAAGCTGAAGGCGGCGGGCCGAAGCCGACCAACTTCATCCGCGCCATCATCGACGAGGATCTGAAGCGGGGGAAGAACGAGGGGCGGGTGGTGACCCGTTTCCCGCCGGAGCCGAACGGCTATCTGCACATCGGCCACGCCAAGTCGATCTGCCTCAACTTCGGGCTGGCCCGGGACTACCAGGGCAAATGCCACCTGCGTTTCGACGACACCAACCCCTGCAAGGAGGATGTCGAATACGAGGAGTCGATCCAGGCCGACGTGCGCTGGCTCGGCTTCGACTGGGGGGAGAATTTCTTCCACGCCTCGGATTATTTCCCGCAGCTCTACGAA
>JAFGOW010000181.1 GCA_016926265.1 Deltaproteobacteria bacterium
GGGGTCGGGCGGGTGAAGCTGGACCGCTTTGGGCGCGATTTTCTCGAAACCATCCGCGAATACGGCGCCCTGCACGGCACCGGCCAGGCCGTTCCGACGGCACCCGCGCCCGCGCCTCAAAAAAGGCCCGCTCCAGGCCGGACCCGGCGTCCCCGCCATCTGGAGATCGCCGTCCGCTTCAATGAGGGCACATCCGTGGCCCGCCTGGCGGAGGAATACCAGGTCAAGGAAACGACCATTCTGGCTCATCTCCACAAGGCTTTGGTTCAGGGCTTCTCCCTGGAAAAGCACGGCCCGCTCCCGGAGCTCTCCCACCTCTCCACGGCCCAACAGGCCGCCGTGGACGAGGCCTTTGAGCGGCTCGGCACCGAGCGCCTGGGACCCCTCTTCACAGCCCTGAACCAGGAAGTCGGCTACGACGACCTGGCCCTCCTGCGCCTGCGCTATCTTCTTGGAAAGTAACTATTCACCATCGACGAGCTCTTTTACCGCAAAGCTCGCCAAGGACGCAAAGAGGGAAAAATGACAGCAATTCCGATTTCAAACTGGGGTCGACAGCCATGCAGGGAAGAGAAAATCTGGATCCCCGACAGGATCACTCGGGGATGACAAAACACGAATGACAGCCTGTCCTTCCCGAAGGCCTTTATCGGGAATCCAATTTTTTTGTGAAAAGTAACTGTTCAGCCTGCAGAAAAGGCAGATTTTCACCCGGTAAGGGGTGGGGAACAGGCCAAACCATTCCAAAAACCTTGGATCCCCGACAACGCCATTCGGGGATGACACCGGAAGGCCCCAAGCGGTCATTCCCGAAATCTTTTATCGGGAATCCAGGAATTTTGATTGCTGAGGTGCGTATGAAAAAATTCGCTTCTGAACGTGAGACATGGTGAATCGTTACTGTGGAAATACAATGGGTTCAATGTATCGTGAAGCGATGGGCCGTGGCCAATCCCCCTTTTGACGTGGCAGAGGAAATGCCCGGATAAATCAGACCCATCCCAGGAGGCGCCATGGAGATCGAGCGGCTGGAGATTCTCGCCTATTCCGAGTCGGGATTCGAACCGCGGCAGGAAAGGATCGTTATCGAGGCCCCCCTCGACATCGCCCTGAACGGGGTCGTGAAAAACCATGCCCTGCGGTTGCCGGGGATGGATGCGGAGCTGGCCGTGGGATGGTGCTATTCCCAGGGGCTCATCGGCTCGGGCGCGGCGGTGCAAGAGATCCGTCCGCGGGCCGAGAGCGCCATCGATATCGCAACGGCCGGGGAGTCCGAAACCCCGTCCCGGAAACCATCCCAGCCGCTCGACCCGAAGGAGGGTCCCCGCTTCACCCCCCGCTTCCTGTTTGACCTGCAAAAGGATTTTTTCACCCATCAGCGGATCTTTTCCCAAACCGGCGCCACCCACGCCGCGGGCCTCTATGACGGCAACGGCTCCCTGCTGATATTCGCCGAGGATGTCGGGCGCCACAACGCCCTCGATAAATGTATCGGCCATCTGCTCCTGACAGACCGGCTGCGCGAAGCGGCCTTTGGCCTGCTCTCGTCGCGCCTCAGCCTGGAGATGGCCGCCAAGGCGTGCCGCGCCCGGATTCCGGTGCTGGCCGGGGTCTCGGCCCCGACCAGCCTGGCGGTGCAACTGGCGCGGCAGCAGGGGATGACGCTGGTCGGGTTTCTGCGGCCTCCCCGCTTCAACCTCTACGCCGGGGAGCAGCGGCTGATCAGGGAATAAACGGAAAACCACTTCCGGAAGAAGGGTCTCAGGAAGCCTCCTGTGCCACCTCCCGGCACTCGAAGAGGAGAAACTGATAGGTTTTGTTTTTGGCGAATTCCTGAGCGTCGATCAGCACCATCTCCTCCTGCAGACGGAGGTATTTTTTCCGGCAAAAGAGCTTGATCAGCCGGGTCCAGAAGGGATGGCGGTCGCGGAATTTTTCGGTGCCGATCTCCAGCGCCAGCCGAATTTTTTCAGCCGTAACCTTGGCCAATTCCAGCGTTTTCAGGACTTCCCCGGTCAAGTCCCGGCTTTTGGCCAGCCTGAAACCCTCCCGTTGAGCCGCCTTCAAAAAACATTCATAATTATGGCCGCTCTTGGCCAGGATGCCGCGGGCCCCGTCCAACACAAAATAATCGCACACCAACAGATGGCCGCCGGGGTTCAGGGTCGTCCGGACCCCGCCGAAGAAGCCGGCCAGCGGGATGTATTGGGCCGATTCGCTCATGACAACGCAGTCGTAGCCCGACTGCGGCTGGAACTCCTCAAAGCGGCAGTGGTGGATGGGCGCCAGGCCTTGGGCCTGCATGAGTTGCTGCTGGTTGCGGTCGGGGGTCAGACCTTCCGCCTGGAAACCCATCCGCTTCAACCGCGACAGCAGCACACCGGTGCCGCAACCGACATCGATTATGGAGCGAATCCGGTCGGGGAGGTTCTCGACGATCAAATCCTCGTATCTTTTCTGAGCCGCCTTCAGGTTGGCCAGGGAAAGCTCATCCTCCGGCCGCCAAAGGCCGTAATGCAATCGTTCCAGACCCAATACCTCCTGGTAAAAACGCAGGGCCCGGTCGTTGGAATGTTTTTCCATAGCACCCGTCCAGCCTTTCCAATCCCGAGGATCAACAGGAACCGCTCTCAAAAATTTCACGCCATGGCGGCCGGATTCGGCTCACTGGTTATCCGTTCCCCGACCGTCTGCCAACGCCAACAACGCCTCCGCCGACGGGAAGACTGTCTTCAGGTTGTTCCAGCGCCGCTCCGCCGCCACGGTCAGCCAGTAGCCTTCCGCCAGCGGCAGATGCTCCCAGTACCGATCCGCTGAGAGGCCGGCTTCCGGGGAACAACCGCTGTCCACGGTGAGCGGATCCTCCAGGAAGCCGCGCCCGCGCGCTTTCAGGACCGCCTCTTTGATGGTCCAGCGGCGGATCAGCTCCCGATAGGGATCGGGGGACGACCGGATAGCCTCCAGTTCGGGACGGGAAAAGACCAGGGTGAATTCCTCAGCCGCCAGCGGGCGGATCGCCTCCACGTCCACCCCCACCCTGCCGGTGGCGGCACCGTCGCCGATGGCGCAGACCGACCAGCGGCCGGCATGGCTGAAGCTGATTTCCCGACGGCCGCCCTGCAAAAAGGGACGCCCTTCCGGTTCGTGAGCCAGGGCCGCCAGCGCCCGGCTCCGGCTCCACCCCTCTAACATGTTCAGTCCGGCGCCAAGAAGCAGCCTCGCCAGCAGCCGCCCCATGCGGTCCTCGACCCGCCGGTAGCGGCTGATCGCGAGACGCTGCGAGTCCGGCAGCAGGCTCAGGAGAAAACCCTCCCCGACCCCTTCCAGCCGGGCCTGGTCGGCCGCCAGCACCAGCAGATCGGGTGCGATGCCGCTCACCGCCGGCGCCCCTTCTTCAGCCATCCGGGGCGAACCCTGATCCGGGGATGTCTCGCCATGAAAATGTCTGCGGGCACAGGTCTCCCTACCGATCGCGAACCGTTGCCAATCCCTGGGACCCGATTGCCTTCAGAATATCGCGCCAGCTCAGGATTCCCAAGGGCTGGCCCTCGCCGCCAATAACCGGGATGCAGGAGATGTTGTGATGGTTGAAAACCTCGATGGCATCCAAAAGATCGGCGCCGGCCTTCAAAGCGACCAGCTTTCTCGTCATCACCTGATGGACCTTCTTTTCCAGGGTTGCCAAATCCCTGACCGTTTCCGACAGGGTGCCGATATGCGGACTGAGCGCCTTGAGCAGATCCCGGTCGGAGACCACTCCGATCAGTTTACCCGACCTGACAACCAGCAGATGGTGAAAACGGACGTGGTCGAAAATTTCCTTGACCGTCTTCAGCGAATCGTCCATCTCCACGGTGACGATGGTCCTGTTCATGACTTTCTCGATTTCCATGCTTTTCCCCTGCTGCAATGCTTCGTAACCTCAAGGATTTTTGCCTTCCCTGGCGCCCCCGTGAGCGGCCCCCCCCAAGAACAGGGCCGACGCTCCGGGAAGGAGGAGGTGAAACGGACCCCGCCGACAAGCATCCGCGATTGGGGCCGGAAACCGCGATCTGTGCGATTCCCCATGTGTTTTTTTCGGTCTGCTTTTTGCAACATTCCAAAAAAACGACGCTGTCCCCTCTCGGGCCGGGAAGGGAGCCGAAAACGATCTAAGGCAAAACCTTCTGCCGCGGGGAACCCGCGCCGCGCCAAAACCGCCCGCCACGGGAAAACGGCCCCGGAGGATGCATGATCAAACTGACCCGACTCAACGGCAGCGATATTTTTCTCAACGAGGATCTGATCGAGATCATCGAGGCGACTCCGGACACGGTGATCACCCTGAACAACGGCAACCGTTACCTGGCCGCCGAACCGATCCCTGAAATCCTCGACCGGATCATCGAATTCAAGGCCTCGGTGCGGCGCCGGGCGGAGGGCCGGATGCATTCCGGCGCAGACGGCGCCACCACGGGATAACCCAAAGGAAATCGGCACCATGGAAATTACCACCATCCTCGGCATGCTGCTCGGCCTCGGGGCCATCGTCGTCGGTCAGGTCCTCGAGGGGGGGCATGTCGAGGCCCTTTTGCAGCCGACGGCGGCCCTCATCGTGCTGGGGGGAACCTTCGGGGCCACCCTGGCCAGTTTTTCGCTGCCGGTGGTGCTGAAAGCGGTCAAGGACGCCATCCACGCCTTCCTCCCGCCCAAAAACGACCCGGTGCAAACCATCAAGGAAATCATCGCCTGGACGGTCAAGGCCCGTCAGAACGGCCTCATTTCCCTGGAGCAGGAAACCAGCAAGATATCCGATTCCTTCACCCTCAAGGGACTCAACCTGATCGTCGACGGCACCGAGCCACAGACCTTCCGGGACACCATGGAAACGGAACTGGCCACCTACGAGGAACACAACAAGACCAGCGCCGAATTCTTCGAAGCGGCCGGCGGTTTCGCCCCGACCATCGGCATCATCGGCGCCGTGCTGGGGCTCATCCATGTCATGTCGAATCTCTCCGATGCCAGCAAGCTCGGCGAAGGGATTGCGGTGGCCTTCGTGGCCACGATCTACGGCCTGGTGACCGCCAACATCATCTGCATCCCCATCGCCACCAAGCTCAAAAACCAGAACAAGGAGCTGGTCAAGACCAAGACCATCATCCTGGAAGGCCTCTACTTCCTGCAGGCGGGCGAAAACCCCCGCCTCATCGAGGAGAAGCTCAAGTCCTTCCTGCCTGAAAGCCACCGTGAGAAATAGCGGGGAAAATGAAGAAAAAGAAGCCCCATCATGAGAAAGAACCGAACATGGAGCGCTGGCTGGTTTCCTACGCCGACTTCATCACGCTGCTGTTCGCCGTCTTCGTCACTCTATATGCCATGAGCCAGGTGGACAAGGTCAAGACCGAGCAGGTGATCCGCTCCATGGAACAGGCCTTCGGGATCTCCATGCCCGGTTCTTCCGGCGCGAGCCTGATCCCGGGCGCCGGCCAGGGCTCGATTTTGGGATTGGGCCTGGAGGGAGGAGCGCTGAGCGCCGGGAAAACAAAAACCCGGGCCACCACCAACGATTTTCAGAACATCCGGAAGGTTCTGGAGGAGGAGCTGAAGAAGGTGGAGGAAGGAAAAAACACCCGCTTCGACATTTCGGCGCGGGGCCTTTCCATCATTTTGCAGGATTCGCACCTTTTTGCCCCCGCGGAGGCGGACCTTCGCCCCGAAGCCTATCCGATGATGAATTTCATCGCCAAAATATTGAACCAGTACGTCAATCCCCTTTCCATCGAAGGCTTCACCGACAATCTCGACATCCGTTCCCGGCGCTTTTCCTCCAACTGGGAGCTGTCCAGCTCCAGGGCGCTCAGCGTCCTCCATTTCCTGGTCGACCGCCACCAATTCAATCCCAAGCGGCTCTCCATCACCGGCCACGGCGCCAACCATCCCATCGGGGACAACACCACCGACGAGGGACGCCGCCAGAACCGGCGGGTGGAGATCGTCATCCTGGCCGTCCCCAACAACTGGACCGAACCCTGGTGATGATGGGGCGCAGCTGTTTTTGACTCCCCCACCTCACCGCAGCAGCTTATCGACCGCTTTCGCGATCCCCGCCAGCTGTTTGGGGGAGAGCCGCTCCTTTTCGTGGATGGCGAAACCGCCGAGGCAGAGTACCGCCGTCACCTCGGCGCCGAAATGTTTGGCGGTGGTCTTCAGCGCCTTGGGAGCGCCGCTGAAAAACCGCTGCATCAGCCCCGGCATCGCCGAGGTGCTGATCAGCAGCGCTTTCTTGCCGCTGTTCTTGATCCGCAGTCTGGGAACCCATTTCCCCCAGGGCCAGTAGGCAAAACAGATGAGGCGCTCCATGAAACGATGGAACAGGGCGGTGACGTTGAAACAGTTCACGGGAGAGGCGAAAACCAGGTAATCGGCGGATTCGAGGGCGGCGACAATGCCCGCCATGTCGTCGTTGAGGATGCAGCGCCCCGGCCGCTCCCCCGGCTCCTGGGTGCAGGCCCGGCAGTTGGTGCAGAACTCGATGTTCCGGTCCAGCAGGTCGATCCGCTCGCTCTCCACCCCGCCGCCGCGCTCCCGGAACTCCCGGAGCAGATGGTCGACGGCCTGGTGCACGATCCCCTGCCGGCGGTAGCTTCCGATCACCGCCACCAGTTTCTTGGCCACCTTCCCCTCCTCCCCAACGCTTTTCTGAGCCGGGGTTTCTACCCGTTACGGCCTTTTTCTTTCAAAAGAACCGAGGCGGCCATCCCCTCCGGCCGCTCAGGCGACCGGCACCCCGCGCCCTTTGAGATAGGCCTTGAGGTCGGGAATGGCGATGACGTTGAAATGGAACACCGACGCCGCCAGCAAAACCGTGGCCCCCGCCTGCCAGGCCTCGTAGAAGTGCTCCAGGGTGCCGGCGCCCCCCGAGGCGACCACCTCGGCGGAGGTGGCGGCTTTGGTTTTCCGGATCAGAGGCAGGTCGTATCCGGTCCGCACGCCGTCGGTGGTTTTGCTGGTCGGCAGCACCGTTCCCACCCCATACCCGTCGATTTTTTTGATCCATTCGACGGCGTCGGCGCCGGTTGCGGTCCGGCCGCCGTCGATGAAGACCTCGTAGCCGGAAGGCAAAGCGCGGTTGACGGCGGCGTCCACCGCCACCGTCACCCGCTCGGAGCCGAATTCCTTGACCATCTCGGCAATCATCTGGGGCTTGCGGAAAGCAGCGCTGCTGACCGAGATCTTGTCGGCGCCGGCTTTCAGTACCGCCGCGGCCACGGCCAGATCGCCGATGCCGCCGCCGACGGTAAAGGGGACCGTGGCGGCCGCGGCGACCTTGGCGACCACCGCCAGCATCGTCGGCCGCCCCTCGACGGTGGCGCTGATGTCGAGCAGCGCCAGTTCATCGGCGCCGGCCCGGCAATAGGCGCGGCAGCATTCCACCGGATCGCCGGCGTCGCGGATATCGACGAACTGCACCCCCTTCACCACCCTTCCGTTCTGCATATCGAGACAGGGCATGATCTTTACCGATTTCTTCTCCATCCTTCCCTCCTGAAAAAATTTGAAACTTTTCAGCTCATTGAACGCCTTGACTCCAGCCATACCGCTGGGCTGGCCAATCATATCCATTTAACCCGAAATCTGGATCCCCGATAGGATCGCTCGGGGATGACAAAACGCAGATGAAAACCTGTCATTCCCGAAAGTTGTTATTGGGAATCCAGGGGTTGATTCTTGGGGATGAGCCCAGCGACGGGCATCCAGACTCTTTTGAAATTTGTTGGGAAGGTGGATTTTTCCCAAACCCCCTTCGGTTTTGGTTTGCTTTGGTCTTTCTGCGCGTCGTCGCGTCGTCGCGTGAAACAAGGTCTTTGATTTCACGCTCATTCGCTAAAGCTCAGTCGAGACGCCAAGGGCGCGAAGGAAATTTTCTCTTTTTTCTGCCTTCCTGGCGCGCTTGGCGATCTTTGCGGCCAAAGATCTCGGCATCCGCGTCAGAACTGGTTCGTGGCCAGCAGCACCAGGGTGCAGGCCTCCAGGGCTTCGATGCCGTGGCTTTTCAGTTCCGCCATGATCCCGGGGTGCTCGGTGCCGGGATTGAAGATGACGCGGCGCGGCCTCTTGCTGAGGATCTCGGGGACGAGTTCCGTCAGCCGGGCCGGGCCGACATAGAGGGTGACGGTGTCCAGCGGCTCTGGAATCTCCGCCAGACCCCGGTACCCTTCGACGCCCAGCACCGCCTTACCCAGAGCGGAGACCGGATAGACGCGGTGCCCCCGATCCATGAGCATCTTCTGCGCCTTCCAGGAGTACCGCTCCTCCTTGACGCTGGCTCCCACCACGGCGACCTTTTCCATCAGCATCTCTCCCCTTCCTGCAGCGTTCTATCCCATGCCCGGAAACTATGCCATAAACTTCAGGGAAACAAAACCATCAACATTTTGCAGCCGGGCGACGAAAACCTATCAGAAACAGAGCACATAGTGTAATGTAGCCAAAAATCTTTTGGAGATAATCCATCCCGAGGAGCAGAGAAATGCGCACTCGTCTCACCGTCCTGTGTGAAAACTGCGTCGGCAAAAACACCGCCGTGCTGGCCGAGCACGGCTTCTCCTGCCTGATCGAAAGCAACGCCGGAAGCCATCTCTTCGACGCCGGCCAGGGATTGACCCTCGCCCACAACCTGAACGTCCTCGGCAAAAGCCTCTCCGGACTCTCCTCCATGATCCTGAGCCATGGCCACTACGACCACGCCGGAGGTCTGCCGACGGTCCTGACCCGCACCGGCCCCCTCGATGTGGTCGCCCATCCCGAAATCTTCCGGAGCCGTTTCTGGAAAGGCAAGGAGGAGTTCCGCTTTGTCGGCGTCCCCCATCGGGAGGAGGCGCTGGTCGGGATGGGCGCCCGCTTCCAGCTGCTGCCGGAGTTCACCGAACTGGCGCCCGGTCTCTGCTACAGTGGCGAGGTTCCCCGCCGCACACCCTTCGAGAAGGGGGATCCCGGGCTGGTGGTCCCATCCCCTGCTACCGGAGAAATGGCGCCGGATGCCATCCCCGACGACATCTCCCTCCTGCTTCAGACGGAAAGCGGGCCGGTGCTGCTGCTCGGCTGCGCCCACGCCGGGCTGGTCAATATTCTGAACCACTTCCACGAAGCGGCCGGAATCGATTCCCTCCACGCCGTGATCGGCGGCACCCACCTGGGGCCGGCCGGCGACGAGCAGTTCGAAAAAACCGTGGCGGCGCTCCAGGATTTCCAGGTCCGCCGGATTCTGGTCGGACACTGCACCGGCCAGAAACGGGCCGCGGAACTGCACGCCCTTTTCGGCAAACGTTTTTCCTTCCTGGCGGCCGGAACGGTTCTGGATTTCTGATTCCACCCAAACCACGGGAGCGATTTTTCCACTTCCCCTTCCGTTATTCCGCCTGTTGCGCTTTATTATCCTGTTGTTAGAGTTTATCTGTTGCAATCGGAGGCGCCTTGGCCCCGGCATCCTTCTGGCGGGGAAACCCCGCTTTCCCTGGGGCCAAAGCCCTATCGAATCCGTCGATGACATTGACACCATGGAAAGGAGTTGCCTTGTGAGCGCAAGAGAACAACGGCGTATTGCCCCGGAAGAGCTTTGCTGGAACTGCGATCCGGGAAGGTTTCCCTTCACCACCACCGAGGAACTGGATTCCCTCGACGGCACCATCGGCCAGGACCGGGCGCTGACGGCGATCGAATTCGGCCTCGGCATCCAGGACCAGGGGTTTAACGTCTTCGTGCTCGGCGAAGCGGGCACCGGACGTTACTCCACCATCCGCAAGATGCTGGAGACCAAAGCGGCCCAGGAGAAAGCGCCCGACGACTGGTGCTACCTGCACGACTTCGAGGACGACAACCATCCCGACTGCCTCTCGCTGCCGTGCGGCAAAGGCAAAGAGCTGCACCGGGACGTGGAGGGCCTGGTGCGGCGTCTGGCCGAGGCGATCCCCAAATTTTTCGAGAGCAAGGAGTTCGAACAGCAGAAAAACCGGCTGGCCGAGGATTATCAGGAAAAGAACAAGCACCTTTTCGAAGGACTCGAAGAGGAGGCCAACCGGGACGGCTTCACCGTCCAGGGCGGGGACGGCACCCTGATCATCGTCCCCCTGAAAGCGGACGGCAAGCCGCTTTCCAAAGAGGACTATGAAAAGCTCTCGCAGGATGAGCGCAAAACCATCGACGGCAAGGCGACGATCCTCAAGGAGCGCCTCAACGAGGTGCTGCAGCAGGCCCGTGAACTGGAGAAAAACCTGCGGGAGACCACCCGGCAGATGACCAGGGACGCCCTCCTGTTCGCCGTTGGCCACCTCTTCGAAGAGCTGGAGGAGAAATACCGCCCATATGACCAGGTGCTGAAACATTTTGCGAACTGCAAGAAGGACATCCTCTACCGCATCGACGAGTTTCGCCCCACCCCTCCCCATTTCGCCCAGCTCGCCGCCCAAGCGGGGGGCACGGTCAAGGAGGAGTCGCCGCTGGAACGCTACCGGGTCAACCTGCTGGTGGACAACAGCTGCTGCCAAGGGGCGCCGGTGATCTTCGAGGCCAACCCGACCTACTTCAACCTCTTCGGCCGCATCGAGCACATCATCCAGATGGGGAACGCCATCACCAACTTCCGCATGATCAAGGCCGGTTCCCTGCATCGCGCCAACGGCGGCTACCTGGTCATCGACTGCCGCGAGCTGTTCGCCAATCCCTATACCTACGAGGCCCTCAAGCGCTGTATCCGCAACCGCGAGATCAAGATCGAGGACATGACCGAGCAATTCCGGATGATGGCCTTCGTGACCCTGAAACCGGAGCCGGTCCCCATCAACTGCAAGATCATCCTGATCGGGCCGGCCCGCTACTACTACCTGCTCTTCGCCCTCGACCCCGACTTCCGGAAATACTTCAAGGTCAAGGCCGATTTCGACCTGACCATGGACAACACCGAGGAAAATCTGGACAAATACGCCCGCTACGTGGCGACACGCTGCCGCAAGGAAAACCTGCTCCACTTCGACCGCGGCGGCGTCGCCCGCTTCGTCGAATACGCGGCCCGCCTGGTGGACGACAAGAAACGCCTTACCTCGCGATTCCTGGTCCTCTCCGACCTGATCCGCGAGGCGGTCTTCTACGCCCGCCGGGAAGGGAAGCCCTTCGTCGACGCCAGCCATATCGATCAGGCCATCGAAGCCAAGGTCTACCGCTCCAACCGGGTGGAGGAACGGAATCTGGAATTCATCGAGGAAGGGACAGTCCTGATCGACACCGAAGGCGCCGAGGTCGGGCAGATCAACGGCCTGACCGTGATCGATATGGGAGATTACTCCTTCGGCAAGCCGGCCCGGCTCACGGTCCGCACCTATCTCGGCAAGGGCAACGTCATCAACCTGGAGCGGGAGGCCAAACTCTCAGGCCCGATCCACGATAAAGGGGTGCTGATCCTGACCGGCTTCTTCGGCAGCCGTTACGCCCAGGACAA
>JAFGOW010000022.1 GCA_016926265.1 Deltaproteobacteria bacterium
CTCTGCTACCCGGCCAAGGTCGGCGAGCTGGTGATCTACGTCTATTTCCACAAGGTCTTCGTTGAGCTGGGGATGGCACTGTGCAATCTGTTCAGCCTCGCCGACGACCCGGAACTGGAAGGGCGGCCCGACGCCGTCTATTTCTACGGCGTGCCCGGGACCGTGCTCGACGACCTGGCCCCCTTCCCGACCCTGTTCTGTGAGGACGACGACCAGGGGCTGCTGAGCGCCGCGGTGCCGGGGCGGGAGGAGTTCGGCTATTTCGGCTATCTGAAAAAGATGATCCTGACTCTGCACAACATCGTGATGATGAAGAAAGGGCGGCTCCCCTTCCACGGCGCCTTTGTCCGGGTCATCCTCAAGGGGGGGAAGGAGGCCAACATCCTGCTGATCGGCGATTCGGGAGCCGGAAAATCCGAGACCCTGGAGGCCTTTCGGGCCATCGGGGACGAGTACATTCAGGATCTGATCGTCATCGCCGACGACATGGGCTCCATCGCCCTTTCCGACAAGGGCGTCCCGATCGGCTACGGCACCGAGATCGGCGCCTTTCTGCGGATCGACGACCTCGGCCCCGGCTACGCCTTCCGCCAGCTGGACGCCGCCATCATCATGAGCGCCGGGCGGACCAACGCCAGGATCATCATTCCCGTCACCACCCAGGAGAACGTGGTCAAGGGGCACGGCATCGATTTCGTCCTCTACGCCAACAACTACGAGGAGACCGGCCCCGGCCAGCCGGTCATCGAGCGCTTCGCTGACCCCGGACAGGCGCTGGCGGTGTTCCGGGAGGGAAAGGTGATGAGCAAGGGAACCACCACCGCCACCGGCATCGTCGGGACCTATTTCGCCAATATCTTCGGCCCGCCCCAATACCGGGAGCTGCACGAGGAGATCGCGACCCGTTTTTTCCAGGCCTTTTTCAGCACCGGGGTCTTCGTCGGCCAGATGCGGACCCGCCTCGGGATCGGCGGCCAGGAGCGGAGCGGGCCGGAGGAGAGCGCTCGGGAGCTGCTGGAGATCATTTTCAAGCGCTAGCGGCAGGGGAAGGCGGGGGCGGCCGAGAAGAGAGTCAGGAGGAATTTATGAGAAGAATGATGGCTGTGCCAGTCGTCGGGCTGGTTCTGGTTCTGGGATTTTTTCCCGATCTCTGCCGGGGGGCTGATCCCCAGCCGGTCAAGCCGTTGTTGAAGGCGCCGCCGGCGTCGGCTCAACCGAGTCCTCCGGCCCGGAAGAAACCGAAGGCGGAAGATGCGCTTCCGGTTCGGCCGGGGCCGGAAGTGGCCCCCGCGATCGCCCCCGATCTGGTGGTCAGTATTGTCTCGATCGGCGTTCCGTGCGCGGAAAACCGCGATCCGGTCAGCGGCCGGGTGGAAAGCGGCGGCTCCCCCGAGGCGACGCCGATCCAGGTGACAATCCCCCTGACCGTGCAGGTGCGAAACCTCGGCCGGAGCGGAGCGCGGCCGATCCGGGTCGCCATGGAGGCGCAAGGGGGGATGCCTCCTGGGTATCTGGCCTACGGTTTCCATGTCGCCGGCTCCCGGCTCCCGAGCATGCTCTATCTGGATGAAACCCTGCCGCCGGGCGGGGAGCGGACCTTCCGGGGCACCCTCTACAGTCCCCAGTTCACCCTGGCCCTCTACCGCAGCGACGCCGAAGGGGTCACCATGCGCTACCGGGCCGTGGTCGATCCCCCCTTCAGCGGCCATCCCGCGGTCCGGGAGGCGAACGAGGCCAACAACCTTTCCGCCTGGAGCCGGCCGATGAACCTCCCCCGCGCCACCCTTGTGGTCCCCGGCAGCCCGGTCCCCCGTCCCGACCTCAGTGTCTCCATCGGCGAAATCGCTTTGCAGCCGGATTCCGCCTGGCGCCATGGCGCCATGGTCTATGACCGCTACGATGTCCAGTTCACCCTGTTCAACCGCGGCACCGCCAACTACCGGGGCCAGGGGGGCGATGAACCGGGATGGCAGCTGTTCTATCATGCCGAGAGCGCCGGCGGCTGGGTTGCGGCGGCCCGCGGCGGGTGTCTGGAGATTTCTGCCGGGGGTTTGCGGGAAATGGTGGTGCGGGACTTGGATATTCCCAGGAATGGCACCCGCGTCAAGGTGGTGGCCGATCCCGAAAACCGCGAGATCGAGTTGAACGAGGCGAATAACAGCGCGGAAAAATCGATCTTCCGGATGCTTCCGGCCCCGGGAGCCCCGGGTGGGGGAGCGGTTCCCAGGTAACATAGGCCGGGTTTTCTTTTAGCGGGGAAAGGAGTTGGCGCCCGGGCATAGCGGTGCGGGAGAGCGCGCACCGCTTCGCTCTTTTTTTTGGCAGGCTACCGTCATGGCTGGCCTTACCGCTGCTTGCCGATTTTCGGAAAACTGCGCCTTCCTCCCTGAAATCGAATCCTGTGCGACAAGGGCTTGGGAGGGCTCAACGCGTCTCCTGGTAGTGGCGCACCCGGAACTGGACCCCGAGCTCTTCGACAAGGCGCCGGGCGGCCTCGATGTCGACGCCGGGATAGGTGACGACCGAAGCGGTGACGGAGGGAATGCGGCGTTTGGCTTCGCGGATGAAGTCCTGCACCGCCTCGAAGGCGCGAGGTCCGAAGGGGGAGCGGGTGATTTTCAGGTAGGTGGCGGCGTCGTGGGCGTTGAGGGAGACCGAGACTGCGTCGATGAGGCCTTCCAGCTCCGGCAGGATGTCGCGGCCGTGGACCAGGTTGGCCTGGCCGTCGGTGTTGACCCGCACCCGGCCCCCCTTTCCCTTGAGCCAGGCCCCGATCTCCTTGACCAGTTCCAGGCGCAGCAGCGGCTCGCCGTAGCCGCAGAACACCACCTCCGCAAAGCGCCGCGGGTCGCCGATGGCCGCCTTGACTTCGGCGGCCGACGGTTCGTGGTCGAGCTTCAGGTAGTGTCCTTTGACCGTGTAGTCCTGGAACTTGGCGCAGAAGACGCAGGCGTTGGAGCAGCGGTTGGTGATGTTGAGGTAGAGGGCGTCGCGGATCGTATAGGCGATGGCCGCCTCCGTTGCGCTCTCCCCGATCCCGAACAGGCGTTCGGCGTTGCGGCAGGTGATGCGGCTGATGTCCTCCATGGAAAGCTGTTTCAGCTTGGCGACCTTCTCCGCCGTAATCCGCACGAAAGCCGGTTCGTTGCGTTGGCCGCGGTGTTTCTGGGGGGCCAGATAGGGGCAATCGGTCTCGACTAGGAGCCGCTCCGCGGGGGTCTCCGCGACCACGGCCCGCAACTCCTCGTTCTTGGGGTAGGTGAGGGGCCCCGCGAAGGAGAGGTAAAAACCGAGATCAAGGCAGCGCCGGGCGAATTCGCGGTCGCCGCTGAAGCAGTGCAGGACGCCCCGATACGGCTTCCCCGCACTTTCCTCAACCAGGACCCGGTGGATTTCGTCGTGGGCGTCGCGGTCGTGGATGATGACCGGCAAATGGAGGCGCCGCGCCATCCGCAACTGCTCCCGGAACACCCGCTCCTGGACATCCCGCGGGGAGAGGTCGTAAAAGAAGTCGAGGCCGGTCTCGCCGATCGCTGTGACCTTGGGGTGGCTTCGGGCCAGCTCCTCCAGTTCGGAGAAAGCGGCGGCATCGGCGAACTTGGCATCATGGGGATGGATGCCGACCGCCGCGAACACCTGAGGATAGCGCTCCGCCAGGGCGACGGCAGCGCGGGAGCCCTCCAGATTGCCTCCCACGGTGAGGATGTTGACGATTCCCACCTCGGCTGCCCGCTCCAGCACCGCCTCCAGGTCTTCGGCAAAACGGGGATCGTCCAAATGGGCGTGGCTGTCCACCAGGGGCGGCAATTTATTTTCGGACGGTTTTCCGGACACGGCTTCTTCCAACAGGTTATTTCCCGGCCTTGGTTTCTTCTTCGATGCGCGGGAACAGCGGTGCCGCCTTTTCGATCCGGGTTCCCGGCGTCAGGATTCCCCAGCCGTCTTTCCCGACCAGCGTCACATCCTCGGGGTCCTGGCCGACCACGGCCAGCATCCTGCGGCCGGTGTCCGGCATGAACGGAGCTACCAGCAGGGCCGCAAGCCGAACTCCCTCCATCAGGTTGTAGAGCACCGTTCCGAGCCGGGAGCGCTGTCCCTCTTGTTTGGCCAGCACCCAGGGCTGGCTCTCGTCGATGTATTTGTTGGCCTTGGTAACCAATTCCCAGATTGCCTGCAGCGCCTTGCTGAAGGCGAGATCGTTGCAGTGGGAGTCGATTTTGGGAAGGGTCTCTGCAAAACAGCGCACGAAGGCAGCGTCGATGTCGGAGGCATCGCCTGCGGCGGGGAGGAGGCCGCCGAAGTATTTGTTGACCATGGCGCTGGAGCGGCTCACCAGGTTGCCGAGGTCATTGGCCAGGTCGGAGTTGATCCGGTGGACCAGGGCGCTGTGGGAGAAATCGCCGTCGAGGCCGAAGGGAACTTCGCGCAGCAGGAAGTAGCGGATGGCGTCGACGCCGTACTGATCGATCAGCCGGTTCGGTTCCACCACGTTGCGCAGGCTCTTGCTCATCTTCTTCCCTTCCACCGTCCACCAGCCGTGGGCGAAGACCTTTTTGGGCAGCGGGATCCCTGCCGCCATCAGAAAAGTGGGCCAGTAGATGGTGTGAAAGCGAAGGATGTCCTTGCCGATGACGTGGACGTCAGCGGGCCAGAATCGGGTGTAATGGCCTTTATGATCGCCCGGATAGCCAAGGGCGGTGATGTAGTTGCTCAAGGCGTCGAACCAGACGTAGATGACATGTTTTTCGTTGCCGGGAACCGGGATTCCCCAGGAAAAGGAAGTGCGGGAGATGGAAAGGTCGCGCAGCCCCTCCTTGATGAAGCTCAAGATTTCGTTGCGGCGGGAGGGCGGCTGGATGAAATCGGGATGGGCCTCGATATGGGCCAGCAGCGGCTCCTGATAGCGGCTCATGCGGAAAAAGTAGGATTCCTCCTTAAGCTTGTCGGTGGCGCGGCCGCAGTCGGGGCAGTTGCCGTTCATGAGCTGGGTTTCGGTCCAGAAGGTTTCGCAAGGGGTGCAGTACCAGTCCTCGTATTCTCCGAGGTAAATATCCCCTTGGTCGAGAAGCTGCTTGAAGAGGGCCTGCACCCCCGCTTTGTGGCGCTCTTGGCTGGTGCGGATGAAGTCGTCGTGGGTGATGCCGAGTTTTTCCCACAGGTTCTGGAAGCGCATCATGACCCGGTCGGCGAGCTGGAGAGGGGTTTCTCCCTGGGCCAGGGCGGCTTTCTCCACCTTCTGGCCGTGTTCGTCGGTGCCGGTCAGGAAAAAGACTTCGAAACCCCGCGCCCTCTTGTAGCGGGCCAGCACGTCGCAGGCCAAGGTGGTGTAGGAATGGCCGATATGAGGGACGTCATTGACGTAGTAGATGGGGGTGGTGATGTAGAAAGGCTGGCTCATTTTTATCTCCTCGGCGGGTTATTTTTTGCCGTTTCGGTCATCGGTTTTGGGGCGGTTTTTGCGCCGCGAACGGTTGCGGCGTTTTTTGGACGGCTCCCCGGACCCGGCAGGGGGCGCGGATTTGCCTTGGGACGGCTGAGGTGGACCGGGGGGCGGCGATCCTTTGGCGGGCGCGGGCGCCGCGCCTTGGAGGGGGGCCTGAGGCCGCTGGTTCTTGGACGGGCCGTACTCTTTCCGAGGTGCCTTATCGGGCCGGGGCGGCCGCTGTCCCTTGCCTTCCCTGGCCGGGCGCGGGCCCGGCGTGGTCCTGACGGTCTTTTGCGGTTCCGGGGGAAGCAACGGGAAGGAGGATTCATCCTGGGGCGGCACCGGGGTTTCGGGGGGTTTGGTTTGACCCTGGTCGAACTCATCGAGGGTGACCGCCAGGGTCTGGTTGTCCTCGGTCCTTAAGGTGATCCGGCCCGAAAGGTAGTTGATATCGGAGACCAGGACGTTTTTGCCGTTGACCACCGAGCGGGTCCCGATTTTCGGGAACCCTTTCTTGGCTGCGACATAGGTTTCGAATTCATAGGAAAGACAGCACAGCAGCCGCCCGCATTGCCCCGAAATCTTGGTGGGATTGAGGGCCAGCCCCTGCTCCTTGGCCATCTTCACCGACACCGGCGAGAATTCGCTGAGGAAGGAACAGCAGCAGAGTTCCCGGCCGCAGATGCCGATGCCGCCCACCAGTTTGGCTTCGTCCCGGACGCCGATCTGTTTCATCTCGATGCGGGCGTGGAGCTGGTGGGCGAGATCCTTGACCAGTTCGCGGAAATCGATGCGGCCGTCGGAGGTGAAATAAAAGATGACCTTGGAGCCGTCGAAAAGATATTCGGCGCGCACCAGTTTCATCGGCATTCCCCGTTCCTCGATGCGGCGCCGGCAGAAATAGAACGCCTCCCGCTCCCGGCTCCGGAAATTGTTCTGGGCGCGGATATCCTCCTCGCTGGCTTTGCGGAGCACGTTTTTGATCTCCGGGGGCGCCTGATCCTCCGAGACTTCCGCCGGCGCCGCGGCGACGATCCCCAGCGAGCGGCCGCGGGCGGTTTCCACCACCACGGTCTCTCCCGGTTCGAGGGCCAGGTCGCCGGCCGCGAAGTGGTAGTGGCGGCCGGCCGGGCAAAATTTGATGGAAACGATGCGCATCATGGTGGTAAGCCGTTCGTGAAAGTTGAATGGGGGTGTTACCTTGAACTCGCCGTTTCGGAAAGTTGCATCAGCAGCAGGTCGGCGGTCAATTGAAAATTGGCATTGGCCTCCAGCGCCCATTCCGTTTCCCTGAGCGCCGCCAGTTTGGCCAGCACCGAATCGACGGTTTCCCCTTGGGCGCGGCTCCGGAGCAGATCGATCAGGTCGGCGTTGATCAGGTCCGATTCAGGCCGCCCCGAAAGCAGCAGCAGGAGATCCCGAAAAAAGAACTGGAGCGCTTCCAGTCGGGCCTGCCGGTTCTCCTTCTGGTCGGTCCAGCGGCGGGAGAGCTGAAAATGGGGCAGCACATTCTCCTCCGGGGATGGCAGCGCCGCCACCTCTTCGAGGCACTGTCTGCGCCCATCCCGGAAAAATTCCCCGTTCAGGTCCAGCGCTTTGGACATGGAGCCATTGGCGACGGCGGCCAAAATCCGGGCTTCCGGCTCGTCCAGGCCGCGCTGCTCCATCAACTGGCGGACCAGTTCCCGGCGGGGAAGGGGGCCGAAATTCAGGGTCTGACAGCGGGAGCGGATGGTGGGGAGCAGGGCATCCGGCTGGGCGCTGACGAGAATGAAAAGGGTATTGTCGCGAGGCTCCTCCAAGGTTTTCAGAAAGGCCGACTGGGCCGCGGTGGTCATCGCCTCGGCATTGTTGATGAGACAGACCTTGCGGGGCGCTTCGAAGGGGTGGAACCTCAGATGTTTCTGGATGAGCCGTACCTCCTCGATCTTGATGGGCCCTTCCCCTCCGTCGAGAAAAACGAGATCGGGATGGCCGCCGTGCTCCAGTTTGCGGCAGTTGCCGCACTCCCCACAGCCGTTCCGGTGATCGCAGCAGCAGGTTTTCAGGAAGGCGCGGGCCAGCAGCAGTTTTCCGACTCCCTCGGGACCGCAGAAAAGATAGGCCGACGCGATCCGGTCGTGGGCCAGGGCTTTTCCGAGCAGTTCTTTGGGCCGGAGATGGCCGATGATGCCGTCAGCAAACACGATGCACCTTCATTGCAGAAAGGGGAGTACGGCGGTTTCCACAACGGCGCTGAGTTTCTCCGGCGCCAGCGAGGCGTCAAAGACCCGGAACCGCTGGGGTTCCGCCGCGGCCAGGTGGAGATAGCCCTCCCGTACCCGGCGATGGAAGTCAAGGGATTCCCGCTCCAGACGGTCGGCCTGGACCCCGGCGCTGCGGTCGCGGCAACGGGAGCGGCGGAGGCCGTCTTCGGCGGCGAGGTCGAACAGCAGAGTCAGGTCGGGGCCACGCCCGGAGGTCGCGAAACGGTTGAGGGTCTCAATGAAATCCGGATCGATGCCGCGGGCGAAACCCTGGTAGGCGGCAGTGGCGTCGCTGAAACGATCGCAGAGCACGATGCGCCCTTGCCCGAGGGCGGGGAGAATGACCTCGGCCATGTGCTGGGCGCGGGAGGCCAGATAGAGAAACAATTCGGCGCTGGGTGCCATGGATTGCTGATCGGGATTCAACAGCAGGTCACGGATCCGGTCGCACAAAGGACAGCCGCCCGGTTCCCGGGTAGTCGTCACCAGGAGGTTCCGGTCCCTGAGACGTTGGGCCAAAAGCTGGATCTGGGTGCTTTTCCCGGAGCCTTCGATGCCCTCAAAGGTTATAAAAAGTGACATGCCCACTCTTTTTTGATAAAAAGAAGAATCAGTAATTTCAAGAATTAACCATTATAAGGAGGGGAGGGGGGAGTTTCAAGGAAAACCACTGCCGCCGTTCGTTCGGACGGGAGGGCGGTTTTTGGGGCTCCCTTTGCTGCCTCGTGGTCCATCATGGCGGAATGCGGCGGAAAACAACCTCTTCTGGAAGATCGGCTCGAAGAGCGGATCGGGTATCAATTCCGAAACCGGGGGCTGCTGCGGGAGGCGGTCACGCACAAATCCTTCAGCAACGAGCAGCCTTTAGGGGCGCGGCCCGGTTATAACGAACGTCTGGAGTTTCTCGGCGATGCGGTGCTGGAACTGGTGGTCAGTGATTACCTGTTCCGGCGCTATCCGTTGCTTCCCGAAGGGCGTCTGACCCGCATCCGCGCTGAACTGGTCAACGAACGGAGTCTGGCCCGGCTGGCGCGGGATCTCGATCTCGGGCCCCATCTGCTGCTGGGAAAAGGGGAGGAAGGGAGCGGCGGGCGCGACAAGGAGAGCCTGCTGGCCGATTTTCTGGAGGCCCTGATCGGGGCTGTTTTCGCGGATGGCGGCTTGGAGCCGGTGGCGCGGATGGTGGCCACCCTCTTTGATGAGGCCATTTCTGAGGCGGCCGACCGTCAGGAAGGGATTGACTTCAAGACCCGGCTTCAGGAACATGTTCAGGCAAAAGGCTGGCTTTCACCCGAATATCGGCTGGTAGCCGCTGAAGGACCGGAGCATCGCAAGCTCTTTACCTGCGAGGTGCGCTGCGAGGGAAAGCCCTATGGTCTGGGCCGGGGGCGAACCAAAAAGGCCGCCGAACAGGAGGCGGCCCGGGGGGCGCTGGAGAAGTTGGGGGCCTAGCTTTGCGCCTGCCAAGGAATTTTCAACCGTGGAGGCAACCAAGGAGAATGGATTGACGATAGAAACGGGACAACCTTTCCGCACCGGTTTTGTAGCGATTGTCGGCGCTCCCAACGTCGGCAAATCGACTTTGCTCAACCAGCTTCTGAAGCAGCGGCTCAGCATCGTCTCCAAAAAACCTCAAACTACCCGCAACCGCATCCTCGGCATCTACAACGGTGCCGGGTGCCAGATCCTGTTCTTCGATACCCCCGGTTTTCATCAGGGCTCCACCCCCCTCGACCGGTTTCTGACCGAGCAGGCCCTGAAGGCCTGCTCCCAGGTCGATCTGGTTCTGGTTCTGGCTGAGGCTCGGGGCCAGGGCAGCCTCCTTCCTTTGCCGCTGCTGGAAGTCATCGCCCGGAATCGGATCCCGGCGCTGCTGGCGATCAACAAAATCGATCTCATCGAGCGCCCCCGGCTGTTGCCGTTGATGGAGAACCTGGCCCGGCAGTTCCCGTTCCGGGAGATTGTTCCCGTCAGCGCCCTGAAAAAGGAGGGTCTCGCCGAACTGGTGGCGGCCATGGTCCGGCTGCTTCCCGAAGGGCCGCCCCTCTATCCCGAGGATTTGGTCAGCGATCTCCCCGAGCGGTTTTTTGCCGCCGAGTTGATCCGGGAGCAGGTTCTGAAAAACATTCACGGAGAAATTCCATACGGAACAGCCGTTTGCATTGAATCCTTTAAAGAAAAAGATGATGGACTGGTGGTGATCGAGGCGGCTCTCATCGTGGAAAAGGAGAGTCACAAGAAGATCATCGTGGGGCTCAAGGGGCAGATGATCCGCCGTATCGGGGAGGCTGCCAGGGCAGAACTCGAAAAATTTCTCGGGACCAGGGTTTTTCTCCAGACCTTCGTTCGGGTGGAGAAGAACTGGACCCGTTCCCAGGGGAAAATGGATGAATTCGGATATCATGACCGTTAGCCGGGAGAGGATGCCATGATGCCGACCGTCGCCATTGTCGGCCGGCCCAATGTCGGAAAATCGACCCTGTTCAACCGCATCGCCCGCCAGCGCAAGGCCATCGTCGAGGACCGGCCCGGGGTGACCAGGGATCGCATCTACGCGGAGGTGCGTCACCATGAGAGGCCCTTCCTGCTGATCGATACCGGCGGCTATGAGCCGGTGACCGAGGAGATCATCCTGAGCCGGATGCGGGTCCAGACCGAGGTGGCCATCGAACAGGCGGACGCGATAGTCTTTCTGATGGATGTGACCTCCGGCCTCCATGCCGCCGACCGCGAAATCAACGATCTGCTGAGGCGCCAGGGGAAACCTGTCTTTCATGTGGTGAACAAGGTCGATTCCCCGGCCCACGAGGCGCGGGCCCAGGAATTCTATGACCTGGGGATCGAGCGCTTTCATACCATCTCCGCCGAACATGGTCTGGGGGTTTCCGACCTCGTCGAGGAACTGCTGGCGGTCCTGCCGCCCGGCGGGGAGCAGGAGACCGATCAGGGGGAGATCCGGGTCGCCATCATCGGCCGCCCCAATGTCGGCAAGTCCTCCCTCGTCAACCGCCTGCTGGGCGCCGAGCGGGTCTTGGTCAGCCCCATCCCGGGCACCACCCGTGACAGTATTGACACCCCCTTTACCTTCAACGGCAGGCGCTATCTCCTCATTGATACCGCCGGTCTGCGGCGCAAGGCCAAAGTCGATGAAAAACTGGAGAAGATCAGCGCCATCCAGGCCATCAAAGCGATCTCCCGGGCCCACATCGTGGTCATGGTGCTGGACGCCGAAAGCGGCGTTACCGAACAGGATCTGACGGTGGCCGGCTATGCCTTCGAAAAGGACCGTGCCCTGATCCTGGTGGTCAACAAGTGGGATCTAATAGAAAAGGACAATGCCACCTTTGGGACCTTCTCCGAAGATGTCCGCGGCGCCTTCAAATTCATGCCCCACGCGCCGCTGCTGTTCATCTCGGCCCTGACCGGGCAACGGGTGACCAAACTGTTGCCGGAACTGGAGCGGGTCTTCGATCAGTTCGACCGCGCACTGCCCACCCCGGCTCTCAACAAAGCCCTCCAAGCAGCTGTGGAACGCCGCTCGCCGCCGCTGTTTCACGGCAAGAGGGTCAAATTCTTCTACATCACCCAGACCGGGGTCCGTCCCCCCACTCTGACGGTTTTTGCCAATCGGGCCGAAGGGGTTCACGTCTATTATCAGCGCTACCTGGCCAATCAGCTCCGCGCCGCCTTCGGGCTTGAAGGGGTGCCGATGCGGCTGATCTTCAAGGACCGCGAAAAAAAAGGGTAGTTGCCCGCTCTTCTTGCCAGGCGCTTTTTTGATGTTATCCTGATGGCTAGCCGCCGCCAATTCCATCTCAGGAGCTTTTGGTGAAAAGGAAAAAGATCCTCATCGTCGAGGATGAAACCCATCTGCTGAAGCTGGAGACCGTTCTCCTCGCCGCCAAAGGGTATCAGGTGATGGGAGTCGGGGATGGTCTGGAGGCGCTTGGCGCCATTAAAGAGTTTCGTCCCGACCTGGTGCTGCTCGACATCATGCTGCCCGGCATCGACGGTTTCGAGGTCTGCCGGCGGATCCGAGGGGATTCGGAAACCCGCGCCATTCCGGTGGTGATGCTGACGGCCAAAGGTTCTTCCGCGGATTTTTGCCGCGGCAAAGAAGCCGGAGCGGATCGCTACCTCACCAAACCCTTCAAAACCTCCGCCGTCGTGGAGGCCGTGCAGAATTGCCTGGCCGTTGGCGCCTGATGCCACCTGCCTCCCCTCCCGCGTTTTCGAAAAGCTGCCCCAAATCCTGGTCTGCCCTTGACAATCGGCGTGAATTTCCGCTTTAATAGGCGGGTTTTTAAGGTTAGTGCGCACCCTTTTCAGGCATGGAGGTGGTTTTGGCGAAGGAAGAAGCAATCGAGGTCGAGGGCAAGGTCATCGAACCCCTGCCCAATGCCATGTTCCGGGTCGAACTGGACAACGGACATGTGGTTCTGGCCCATATCTCGGGGAAAATGCGGAAATTCTACATCCGGATTCTCCCCGGCGACCGGGTTACGGTGGAACTCTCCCCCTACGATCTGACCCGCGGGCGCATTACCTACCGGGCCAAATAATCGGTCGCCCGGCCGATGAAACCTCAACGGACCGCGGCAGGGCGAGACGGAACCGTCCCCTTTCCGCGGTTTTCTTCAATCAGGATATGGATGCGGATTCGCATCCGATGACCGGCGCCCGCCGGTATTTACATTTTTGAGGCGGCCGCGCCGCCTTGGAGGTCAGGTATGGAAGAACGCTACAGCCCCGGTTCCGTGGAAAAAAAATGGCAGCAGTTCTGGAACGCCAACCATTCCTTCCGGGCGTTGGCGGGGGGGGCGAAGAAGAAATATTACCTGCTGGAGATGTTCCCCTATCCCTCCGGGCGCATCCACATGGGGCATGTGCGCAACTATTCCATCGGGGATGTGATGGCGCGCTTCAAGAGGATGCAGGGTTTCAACGTCATCCATCCGATGGGGTGGGACGCCTTTGGGATGCCGGCCGAAAACGCCGCCATCGAACGCGGCATCCACCCGGCTATCTGGACCTACGAAAACATCGCCAACATGAAAGCCCAGCTGATGAAGATGGGCTTTTCCTACGACTGGGAGCGGGAGCTCGCCACCTGCGACCCCGAATATTACCGGTGGGAACAGCTCATTTTCCTGAGGATGCTGGAGAGGGGGCTCGCCTACAAGAAGCGCTCCGCCGTCAACTGGTGCCCCCAGTGTCGGACGGTGCTGGCCAACGAACAGGTGGAAGAGGGCTGCTGCTGGCGCTGTCACAGCGAGGTGGAGCCCAAGGAACTGGAGCAGTGGTTCTTCAAGATTACCGATTACGCCCAGGAACTGCTGGACGAGACCTTCCGGCTGACCGGATGGCCCGAGCCGGTGCTGATGATGCAGCGCAACTGGATCGGGCGCAGCATCGGCTGCGAGATTGATTTTCCCGTGGCGGGCTCGGAGCGACGCATCCGGGTCTTCACCACCCGCCAGGACACCCTGTTCGGAGCCACCTTCATGAGCTTGGCCCCCGAACATCCCCTGGCGCTGGAACTGACTACCCCGGAACGGCGCGCTGAGGTGGAGGCCTTCATCAACCGCATCCGGAAAGAGGACAAGATCAAGCGCACCAGCGAGGATTACGAGAAGGAGGGGGTTTTCACCGGTGCTTTCTGCCTCAATCCGGTGACCGGCCACCAGATGCCGGTGATGCTGGCCAACTTTGTCCTGATGGATTATGGCACCGGGGCGGTGATGGCGGTTCCCACCCACGATCAGCGCGATTTCGAATTCGCCCGCAAATACCGGTTGCCGATGATTGTGGTCATCCAGCCGCCGGGGCCGAAACTGGATCCGGAAACCATGGCGGCCGCCTATACCGAGCCGGGCGCCATGGTCAACTCGGGCGAGTTCGACGGCCTCGACAACGAAACCGCCAAGGAGCGCATCGCCGATCATCTGGAACGGCAAAGGCTCGGAGAGCGCAAAATCAATTTCCGGTTGCGCGACTGGGGGGTTTCCCGGCAGCGCTACTGGGGAACGCCGATCCCGATTATCTACTGCGATGTCTGCGGCATGGTGCCGGTGCCCGAGCGGGAGCTGCCGGTGATTCTTCCCAAGGACGTGGAATTCCATCCCGAGGGGGGAAGCCCCCTGGCAGCCTGCCCCTCCTTCGTCCAGACCGCCTGTCCCCGCTGCGGCGCCCCGGCGCGGCGTGAGACCGACACCTTCGACACCTTCGTGGAAAGTTCCTGGTATTTTCTGCGCTATGCCTGCCCCCGCTTTCAGGATGGCCCCATCGAGCGGGCCGCCGCCGATTACTGGATGCCGGTGGATCAATACATCGGCGGCGTCGAACACGCCGTGCTCCATCTGCTCTATTCCCGCTTCTTCACCAAGGTACTTCGCGATCTCGGCCTGATCCGGGTCGGCGAGCCGTTCCTGAACCTGCTCACCCAGGGGATGGTCTGCAAGGAGACCCAGAAATGTCCCGAGCACGGCTGGCTGTTCCCCGAGGAGGTGGCGGAGGGGAAATGCCGCAAGTGCGGCGCCGAAGCCGTCGTCGGGCGCAAGGAAAAGATGAGCAAGTCAAAGAAGAACGTGGTCGATCCCGATGTCCTGATTAACGAGTACGGGGCCGATACCGCCCGTTTGTTCTGCCTGTTCGCCGCGCCGCCGGAGAAGGATCTGGAGTGGAGCGAACGGGGCGTGGAGGGGGCCTCCCGGTTCCTCAACCGGGTGTGGCGGATTGTCTTCGAGAACCTCGACATCCTGCGCGGCGGCGGCCCGGACCAAAGCGATCCCGATACCGCGGAAACGGTGCGGAGCCTGCGGAGGGCCATCCATCAGACCATCAAGAAGGTGACCGAGGACATCGAGCACCGGTTCCAGTTCAACACCGCCATCGCGGCCGTCATGGAACTGGTCAATGCCGTCAGCGCCGCTTCCGGCAAGGAGCGTTTTCCCGTCACGATGAGGGAAGCGATGGAGTCGGTAATCCGCCTCCTCAATCCTTTTGTTCCCCATTTCGCCGAAGAGCTGTGGTCGGCCCTGGGCTACCAGGGAGGGGTGGAGGCCGCCGGCTGGCCCTGCTGGGACGAGGCGGCGCTGATGGAGGAAAAGAAGCTGCTGGTGGTGCAGGTCAACGGCAAGGTCCGGGGCAAAATCCTGGTTCCGAGCGATGCCGCCGACGATCTGGTCCGCCAAACCGCTCTGGCCGATCCCAACGTGGTCCGTTTCGTGGAGGGCAAGGAGCTCCGGAAGGTGGTCGTGATCCCCAATCGTTTGGTCAATATCGTGGTGGCCTAGATGCAACGGGCGTTGTTTTGGATTCCGCTGCTCCTGTGGCTGCTGGTGGCAGGCGGCTGCGGCTACCGTCTGGCCGGCGGGGAAGGGGACCGGCTCCCGGAAGGGGTGCGGGTTCTCTACATTCCCCTGTTTGAGAACCGCACCAAGGAGCCCTTTCTCGAGAATCTGGTGTCGGAAGCGGTGATCCGGCGTTTTTCAAGGGCTTTAGGGGTGCGGGTGGTGGAGGATCCCAAAGGCGCCGAGGCGATTTTGAGCGGCACCATCAGCTCGTATTCCAATCACGTCACCGCCTATGCCGGCGATGACAAGATCACCGAGTATCGCTCCGCCATCGGCTGCCAGGCTCTGCTTCGCTCCACCGTCGACAACCGGGTGCTGTGGAAGGGGAGCGCTTCCTGGAGACAGGAATACCGGGCCTCCCTCGACCGAGGGCAAGAAGAGAGCGGGGAAGCCTTGGCTCAGGAGGAGATCAGCCAGCGGCTGGCGGATGAACTCTTCGCTCGTGTCACCGAAAACTTCTGACCGGGATCGGACCTGGGGTCGATGACGTCCGCCGAACTGAAAAAGAAGCTCCAGCGCCGGGAAATCCCGCCCGTCCTTTTTTTCCACGGCGAAGAGACCCAGGCTCTGGAAGAATGTTTCCGGCTGACGGTGGAGAGCCTTCTCGAACCGCCGCAGCGCGATTTCAACCTCCATTATTTCACCGCCAAAGACAATGACATCGAAGGGATTCTCAACGCCCTTCAGACTCTGCCGGTCTTTTCACCGCGGCGGCTGGTGGTGGTCCGAAACGTTCCGGAACTCTCTCCGTCCAATCAAACACCGCTTCTCGATTATCTGCGGCAGCCCTTTCCCGAGGCGGTGCTGTTGCTGACCGCGGGCAGCGTCGACAAGCGTTTGCGGCTGTTCCAGAGCCTTCGGGATCTCGCGCTGTGCGTGGAGTTTCCGCGTCCCAAGGAATTCCAGCTGGCGGAACTGGTGAAGGAAAAAGCTGCCGGACGGGGGGTGCGGTTTGACCGCGAGGCCCTGGCCTTGTTTTGCCAGCGCTGCGGGACCGAGAGCGTCCCCTGGCAGGGGGAGCTGGAGAAACTCTGTTCTTTTCTGGGCGACAAGAAGGCGGTTGCCGTGGAGGATGTGGTGGCTGCGACCCTCGATGGCAGCTCCGTGTCGGTTTTTGATGTCGTCAACGCCGTCGGCCGCCGGGAACCTGAGGCGCTGATCACCTTGCGGCGGGGCCTGGAGGAGGGTCTGGCGCCGCTTTTCATCCTCACCATGCTGGCCCGACATTTCCGCCAGCTCTGGAGCTGCGAAACGTTGAAAAGGCAGGGTGCGGCAGCCTCCTCCATCCCGAAGCAGGCCGAATTCCCGGCCTTTTTTCTGGAACGGATGTTGGCTCAGGCCGCCCATTTCAACAGTCGGGAATACCGCGCCATTTTTCAGTGGTTTCTGGATACCGACCGGGCGCTGAAAAGCTCTTCGGGAGAGGGAGCCGCGCTCATGGAACTCCTGGTGGGGCGGATTGTCGGCGAAGGAAAAAACAAAGGCCCCGGAACGGGGCCTGGAAGATTCTGAAGCTGCTGGAACGCAATCAGCGCAGGGTGTTGACCAGCTTGGTGAGGCGCGAGACTTTGCGGCTGGCGGTCGATTTATGCAGTACCCCTTTGGATACCGCTTTGTCGATATGGGGAACCGCTTTGACCAGGGCGGTTTCGGCCGCGGCCAGGTCTTTTTCGGAGACGGCCACCCGGATCTTCTTGACCAGGGTGCGCAGGGCGGTGCGGATATGGGCGTTGCGCTCGTTGCGGACGGCGTTCTGTTTGTTTCTTTTGAGAGCTGACTTGTGGTTGGCCAACGTATTCCTCCTGATAGGATGATTTTTAAAAGCGAATTTGAAACCCCTTATAACACCCATGGTCGCCACCGTCAACAGAAAAAATGTTTTTAAAAAATAAAAAACATAAATTTATCGACACCTTAGTTTCTTTCTCAATGGGATTAAAAAAATATATAAAAAATTAGAGGGGAGCGCGGTGTCGGAGAAGGGGAGTATCTTCCGGGCCACCGGTATCATGGGAGCGGCCACTACGTTGAGCCGCGTCACCGGATTGGCGCGGGACATGGTCATCGCCCGCCTGTTCGGGGCCGGTTTCGCCTCCGATGCCTTTTTCATCGCCTACACCATTCCCAATCTGTTCCGACGATTTTTCGCCGAAGGATCCCTGACCGCGGCCTTCGTCCCGAGCTTCTCAGAGATTTATCACCTCCGCGGCCGCGAAGAGGCGAGACGTTTTGCCAACCGCTGCTGGACCTTGCTGCTGCTGGTCATGACCGCCGTTACCGTGGCGGGGGTGCTGGCCTCCCCGCTGCTGGTGCGTCTGTTCGGCGGCGGGTTCGCCGCCGTGGCCGGGAAACTGGAGATGACCGACCTGCTCAACCGGCTGATGTTTCCCTACCTCTTTTTCGTCAGCCTATTGGCCTTGGTCACCGGGATTCTGAACGTACTGGGGCGGTTCTTTCTTCCCTCCCTGGCGCCTCTTTTTCTCAACCTCTGCATGATCGCCTCGGCCTGGTTTCTCAGACCCTGGTTCGATCCACCCATTTTGGCTCTGGGGGTCGGGGTTCTCATCGGGGGCGGGGTTCAGCTGCTGCTCCAGTTTCCGGTGTTGAAAGGGCTCGGTTTTGTCCCCCGGCTGGTCCGGAACTGTTGGAATGCCGAGGTTCGCAAGGCGGCGCTGTTGATGCTGCCAGGCATCGCCGGGGTCGCCGTCTACCAGATCAACCTCACCATCAGCCGCCTGATGGCCTCCTTTCTTCCGGAGGGGAGCGTCTCCTATCTCTACTATGCCCAGCGCCTGTTCGAGTTTCCGCAGGGGATCTTCATCGTTTCCCTGGCCCAGGCTGTGCTCCCCTCCATGAGCCGCCAGGCGGCCTTGGGCAGCCTCGGGGAATTGAAGGACTCGCTGCGCTTTTCCCTGCTGCTGATCGTCTTTGTGACCCTCCCCGCCGCCGCCGGTCTGACCGTCTGCGCCGTTCCCGTCTTCAGCCTTTTTTTCATGAACGAAAACTTCGATTTGGCGGATGTGCGCTACGCCGCGCAGGCGCTTATCGCCTATGCGCCGGGGCTGCTCTTTGTCGGTGTCAGCCGGATTCTGGCGCCGGTTTTTTATGCTCTCAAGGATACCCGGACCCCGGTTCGCATCTCTTTCTGGACCCTTTTGGTCAACGGCGGTTGCGGGCTTATTTTCATGGGGCAGTGGGGGCACGTCGGCCTGGCCGCGGCCGCCTCGTTGGCCGCGGCTTTCAACAGTCTGCTGCTGTGGCGGGCGTTACGGATCAAGATCGGGAGTTTGGGGTTGGCGGCTATTCTTAAAGAGTCGGGGATGCTGGTGCCTGTCTCCTTGCTGATGACTTTGGGTGTCGCCTTCGTTCTCCGGTTCGGTTCCTGGGAAACGATCGGCGGCGGCGGGGGCAAATTACTGATCCTGGCCGCCGCGGTCGGGTCCGGAATGGTACTGTTTGCCGTCGGCTGCTGGTTGTTCAGGGTTCCGCAGGCCAGGGAACTCCTCGGTCTTATCGGGGCCAGGATTTTTCGAAAGGGCTCGTCATGAAAAAGACTTCCGAAAACTTCGGGGAAGAATATCTTTTTTTCAAAACGGCGCTGGGTTGGGTCGGGATTGTGGCGGCTGAAAAGGGGCTGCGCGCCCTTTTTCTGGAAGGGGCTCGGGACCGCGTGTTGGAGGCGTTGCTAAGGGAACATCCCAGCGCCTGTCCAGGGGAAGGATTTTCTCTTCGCGAAGGCCAACGCCAGGTGCTGGAATACCTGGCGGGGGAGCGGCGCTTGTTCCGGATCGACATCGACTGCGGACCTCTTTCTCCTTTTCGCAGGGCCGTCTATGGGGAATTGCTCCGGATCCCGTACGGCGAAACCGTTTCCTACGGGGAACTGGCCGCACGATTGGGGCGGCCCGGAGCCGCGCGGGCGGTGGGGCAAGCCTTGGCCGCCAACCCCTTGCCGCTGGTGGTTCCCTGCCACCGGGTGGTGGGGGCTGGCGGGGCACTGACCGGTTTTTCCGGCGGAGAGGGGATCGCCACGAAGATGAAGCTGCTGGACATGGAAGGAGCGAGGCCGCGGAAATGGTTTTAGGGAACTTTTATCCCCAGAAGGGGTTTTTTGGTTAGGGTTGTGTTGGCCCCAGGCTGTTTTGGCGAAAAAACCTTCAAAAAGGGTTGCATGGCCCCTGGCAGGTGTCGCTTCCATACGACAACCCTATGAAAATAATTGGAACTATTGTTTAGCCTAATATTTGTGCAGATTGCTGAAAGGGCATGGAGAATCGCTTCCCAGTCCTCTTTGCACAATGTTTTGCACAGGTTTTCAACAGAAATTGTGGACAACTCTGGCAGCTCCCCGGATGTAAAGGATTTTCGGCTTATATCCGGGAGATTCCGGGCCGATTGGTTTTGAAGCCGGGGGCGGGGGCGCTTGACCAGCGATGCCCTCTGGGGTGCGGTAACGGTATGGTGGGTGGCGTGGCCTGGATCTGGCCCCGCTGGAAAGCAACAACCCCTTTCCCTGACTGCTTCAGGCCGTAATCACGGACGAGAAGCAGCATCGGCGAGATGAGCCCGTTCAAGGACGTTGAGACCAAGATCTCGCGCGGGACAAACCTGGGCCTCTCACTTGAATCCGGAAGGTTGGATAAGGAATGATGGGGCGGCTCCGTTCCTCAAGAAGGGCGGGGGATGCCGGATAGCTC
>JAFGOW010000182.1 GCA_016926265.1 Deltaproteobacteria bacterium
AATCCCGCGGCCCGGGATCGTTTCAGCTGGTTCGACTACCGCAGCCGGGGTTTTGAGAGCGATCCCAAAAGGGGGCTCCGCATCGACCATATCCTGATGACCCCCGGTTTGCTGAACCGCTGCCTGGGAACCGGCATCGATTATGAAATCCGCGCCATGGAGAAACCCTCGGATCATTGCCCGGTCTGGGCGGCGCTGGATATTGAGCAGCCTTAAGGCCTTGGGATATGATTTGGATGGCCCGGTTTGAATTTTTAATGGGTTATAGTTTTTCTTGCCCCGATTGCCAAGTTTCAATTCTTCAAGCCAGACTCCCGAAGATTTTTTGCACCGGAACGGGTGGTCCACTTTGCGTCGGCATCGGTGGCCGGATTCCGCCGGAATATTCAAGGAAAAACAGGGGCACTCCCGAATGGCGCTAGTTTAAGCCATCTCAGCACGATATCTGGTGCGGTGTGGGATCTCCTTCATTTCATGTCGTGGAGCGATTATCCTCCGGTAATTTTTGGGTCGTCGTTTGCGGCATCTGGGCTCGTTTCGGCCGGGGCGTTTCTGAATCGGGGTATCTGTCATTGCCTCGTACAAGTCGCTGATCAATCTGAAGCGCCCTGCCTTGCTGATTTTCGCCGGCAGGTTGGCGGGAACGGACCGATTCCGGGTGATGGAGGCGGTTCGTCGGCTTTTGTCCTGCGATGGATTTTAAGGCAGGCTCACAACGGGCGCTGTTTTAGATGCTGTCGGACAGCAATGGGCCAAACGATCTATTTTGAAGAGGGAGGTCTGCCGTCCATATCGTCCAAAATCCGATAAAAGGTTTGACGAGCCTGGTCGTCATTCAAAATACCTACATGGGATGCATTGAAGCCGTAGATTTTATGAGCATTGAATTGTATTTCCGGCGCCAACTGACTTTGCAGGGCAATTGTGCCGTCACTGCTGCTGCCGGTTTCATATCCGAAGAAAAGATGAAAAGGAATTTTCCGAGGAGCTGATCCCTGATAAAGCTTTTCAAGAAAGGGACTGCCGGGCGCCACATCACGCCAAGCGGCCAGCACGGCAGGCGCACTTTCAACCGCCTTCTTGGCCGATTCCACGCCACCATAAGGAGAATTGAAGGAGATGTAGCCTTTCAGGCAGGCGGGCAGGCCTGGCAAACTTAATTCGTTGAGTGCTGAAAGGCTGACCAATCCACCCATACTGTGGGCAACCACGATCATCTTCTTTAAACGAAATTTCTCGTTTTCACTCAGGACTTTTATGATATCGGCCAAGAACGATCCCAGTTTTTGGAGCGGCATCCCTGATGGATAAAAATAAAACAACGGTTGATAACGGCTCCGGTCCAGGTTTTCAACGAGGTATTTGAAGTCTCGTGGAGTACCCGATACCCCATGGACAAAGAGTATCTGTGTTTTTTCGGAATCGAGTTTTTCCAGGGCAAAAATAAGTCGCTGCGTGTGGGAAAAGAATTTTTTTGTATCATACATTCCCATATTCCCGTATATCTGATCAAAAAAATTGTCGTCCAAGGAAGAAAATATATAGTCCTGCTGCCTTACCTGAACTTTTATGGGAATATTAGAAATTGTTGGATTGCTCACATCAATTGTAAAATCAGGACCTGTGAAAGTCAAACCGTCCTTAACCTTTGATTTTATGAGATGTATCGATTTTCCAGATGATTGTCCAACCATCTCATTTTCATCAAAATAGCCATTACCATCAATGTCAGCAAAAAAATAAATGTCATAAAAGCCTTCAGGAAGATACGCCTGATAATAAATAGCTGGCATTTGTATAATACGGTTCGCAACTATCTCACGTTTTTTAAAAATGTCCGTTACTATAACAACCAATATTGGACCTTCATACTTGGTCTTCTGCTTCAAAAGCCCAACAAGCAAAAAACTATCTTCTGGGTGAATCTCCCGAAAAAGATCCGCTGTCGGTTCCATACTGAATTTTTTGATTTTTGTGCGCTCACTTTTCCAAAAATCCAGATACTGGCCAAAATGTGAGCAGCCGACCAAAAAAAACGCAACCATTACGATCATTATCATTCGAAACGAAACCTGAGACAGTCTTTCTTTAAAAGTATTCAACATAACTCACCAGATTGTTAGATTTGTTTTGAGCTGTTATTAATAAATGGTTATTTGACTATTAATTACAAATGCAATTTTCCTCCAAATCCTGGCGGATTTGTTACTTCTGTCAGCAGCCGGAACGGATTGGCATTGCTGGTCGAAAACGTTTTTAATGCACAGATCATAACACTTTTCAGCCGATCAGGTCAGGCGAAGCTTATGGAGAGGATCAAGGCCAGAAACAGGATGCGGATCAGGCGGCTGCCGCCGCGCAGGGCGATGCGGGTGCCGGGTTGGGAGCCGAGAGTGGTGGCCAGCGTCAGGGGGATGCCGAATTTCCAGGTGACGAAATCCTTGGCCATGAAGGTCGGCAGCGAGTCGACGCAGAGGATCAGGTTGGGGTGCTTGGAAGTGGCCACGGCCTGGAGGAAGGAGTTGCCTCCCAGATAAACCCATACCGAAGATGATCAGGATATTGGTGCCGGCCCCGGACACCCCTATTACCAAGCCGACACCGCAGAGGACGATATAGTTGAGCAGGGGAAAATGAAGTTCCATCGCTTCCGTTCAGGGGCTCCCGGGATTTTCCATCGTCGCCGACAGGGAGAAGCCGGTCAGCCGGACGGCGTTCAACCGGGGCGGATCCGGGGTTTCGGGTCGGCTGCCGTCCGAACGATGTCCAAACAAATTTTAAGCAACCGTCACATCCGATGAAACAGTGTAATTATCTATGGTTCCGGGGGTAAGGATTGAATTGTCAACCCCTCGGGTTGATAAATCTTGGATTAATGAATACAATGGGGACGTCGGGACGAAATATCGACCAAGGAGGGTTTTCGGTTCTTCGACCGGGAAAATCGTCCGATATCGTTTAAAAAAGGACTGCTGCCAGAGAAGGATCTATGGAAAACTATTTGTCGGCGTTAAAAAAACATCCTCTTTGTTTCCGGACGGAGCACACTTCCGACCGAATAATCCCCGCTGAAATATCCAATGAAAAATTGGTTGAATTGGTCAATCTCCAAATTCTGACAGCTGCGATTTCGGCTCGGATTGTCCAGGTTTCAAGTGAGGATCTGAATAGTGAAATCCTGCATGCTCTCAAGGAGGTTTTTGTACTGCTGGGTGTTGATCGGGGCGGGCTGCTCGAGGTCAGCGAAAACTCCCTGGTCGTCAAGATTTCCCATGCCTGGTACGACGAAGGGGTTGATGAGGTTTCCCGGGAAATCAACCATGTGGATCTGTTCCCCTGGGCCTTTGAAAAAATTATTGTGCGGGGTGAAACGTTGGTGCTTGTCAATTTGGAGGATCTCCCTGAACAAGCCAATGTCGACCGGCAGTCTTATGAATTTTTTAGGATAAAATCAGCATTGACGATTCCCCTTTTTATTGGTTCGCGCGTTCATCATCTCTTTGTGGTGAATTCCCTGAAGAGGGAACGGGATTGGCCCTCCGGTATCATTTCCAGTTTGCGCCTGCTCGGCGAGATTTTTGTCAGCGCTTTGCACCGATCGGAAGCCGAGCAGGAGCTTCAACGAACCAAGGAACGTCTCGATATGGCGGCCGACTCGGCCGGTGCAGGGCTGTGGGAACTGAATCTCGACCATGGGTACTTCTGGGTAACGGTAAAATCCTTGGAACTGTTCGGTTTTGAGCCTGGAACGAAATTGCATTTCAGCCGTTTCCTGGAAACAGTCCATGGCGACGACCATAAGCGGATCGCCGAAGCGATCGAAATCGTCTGCCGTACCAGGAAAGAAATGAGTGTCGAATACCGGGTTCCCGGCCCCAAAGGACAGATGCGGTGGATGATGTCCCAGGGTCGGCTCCTCGATGGAAGAAACGGGGAACCTCAACGGATCATGGGGGTGACGCTGGATATCACCCCACGAAAGCTGATGGAGCAGCGCCTCCAGGAGCAGTTTCAGGAAATCCAAAAGCTTCGGGAACGGCTTGAACAGGAAAATACCTATCTGCGACAGGAAGTCTCCTTGGATCGAGAGCGCCATGGTTTCCTGAGTGACAGCGACTGCATGCGGGCGGTGATCTCCCATGTCGAACAGGTGGCTGGCACCGACAGCACGGTGCTGGTCCAGGGGGAGACCGGAACCGGCAAGGAGTTGGTCGCCCAGTCCATTCATCGGCTCAGCAAGCGGGGAAGTCATTTGATGGTCAAGGTCAATTGCGCCGCGTTGCCTTCGGCCCTGGTGGAGAGTGAACTGTTCGGCCGCGAGAAAGGGGCTTTCACCGGGGCGCTTAACAGGCAGGTGGGGCGATTTGAGCTGGCCCATGGCTCCACCCTGTTTCTTGACGAAATTTCCGAGATGCCGCTCGAAACCCAGGCCAAGCTGCTGCGGGTGCTGCAGGAGGGCGAGTTCGAACGCCTGGGTAGCGCGCGGACCATCAAGGTCGATGTTCGGATCATCGCCGCCACCAACCGCAACCTGCTGGAGGAGGTCGGCAAGGGGCACTTCCGCCGCGACCTTTTCTATCGTCTGAATGTCTTTCCTATCCATATACCGCCGCTTCGGGAACATCCCGAGGATGTCCCGCAACTGGTTTGGGGGTTTGTCAATGAGTTCGGTCAACGGATGGGAAAGAAGATCAGCCGCATCGCCGGCCGTGACATGGAGTGGCTCAAAGCGTATTCTTGGCCCGGGAATATCCGCGAACTGCGGAACGTAATCGAGCATGCCATGATTGTCAGCAAGGGGGATACCCTTGAACTACAGCAACCTTCAAATGTCTTACCCCAGCAAACGTCTCCGGTGACGTTGGAAGAAATGGAGCGCCAGCATATCCTGGCCACCCTCAAAACAACCCAGGGCAGAATCAAGGGGAGGGGAGGGGCCGCGGAACGGCTGGGGATCAAGCCCTCAACCCTTTATTCCCGGATGCGCAAACTGGGCGTAAATTTTCTTCGCAACTAGCCTTTTCAAGACGGCCCTTCATCCCTGGGACGATATCGCATCCCGATTTTAATCGGTTTTCTTCCCCTTTCATTTTTGATCTCATCAAACCAGTTATTTATTAAACGGTTATGCGCTGACGCCGGGCGAGCCCTCTTTGGCATCTTTCGTGGTATTAGCACGCTGTTCCCAGGAAAAAAATATCCCCCAATTACCTGATATGATGTTAATAAATTCCATCGGAATTTTGGATGTGAACAGCGGTCGGCAATGGTTTTGGACACAGTAATTCTAGTTGATTTTTTCAACTGAATTCGGGTTTTTAAGTGAAAATTTCGGGTGATGGCCCATAACTCAGGTTCAAAATCGGAACCTATTAACAGAGGAGGATTAGAAGATGAAAATGTGTTGGATTCGTAAGGCGTCATTGATTCTTGCAGCGACCCTGGTGGTCGGTTGCGCCGGCATGAACAAGCCCCAGGAGCCCCTGACCTTTTCACCGGCGAATTTCCCCACCGGGAAATATGCGCCGAAGGTCGACAATTTCCAGATCATCGTCGATGCCTCGGAGAGCATGGACATCAACATGTTCGGCGAGCAGGAGTATCCGACGGCGAGGAATTTCATCACCAGTATGAACCAGAGCATTCCCACTGACCTGCCCTTTAATGCCGGTTTGCGCTCCTTTGGGCACAATCCCAAGCAGTCCAAGGAGGCGACCGCTCTTCCCTACGGCATGACCAGGTATAGCAGGAGCGGATTCGCCGGGGGTCTGGACAGCATCAAACATCTCGGAGGCGTCAGTCCCCTTTCTCCGGCGCTTGCCGCGGCGGGCGAAGATCTCAAGGCCGCTCCGGGCAACAGCGCGATTGTTATCGTTAGTGACGGCGTAGCCATGGAAGACGCCCCCGCGGCGGCCGCCAAGGTCAATGCTGAGATGGGCGATCGGCTTTGCGTCTACACCGTCCAGGTCGGCAACAGCCCGGAAGGCCGGAAAACGCTGGCTGGCGTCGCCAAGGCCTTTAAGTGCGGCAAGGCCTATGCCGCGTCTGACCTGGCTAATCCCGATCAATTCAGGGGGTTTGTGGAGTCGGTGTTTCTGTCCCCCGGCAAAAAAGTTGTTGCCGACAGCGACGGGGATGGCGTTCCCGATCACCTCGACAAATGTCCCGGCACCCCCAAAGGGGTTCAGGTGGATGACCAGGGCTGCCCCTTCCAGTATTCCCTGCGGGTTGAATTTGATACCGACAGGGCCGAAATTCGCTCTACCCGCCGGAGCGATCTGCCGATAGCCGCCCAATTCATCAAGAACAACCCCGGTCTCCCCTATATCCTTTTGGCCGGCCACACCGACAGCATAGGTTCCGAAGCCTACAATCAGAAGCTTTCCGAGAGAAGGGCAGAAGCGGTTCGTCGGTATTTCATCGAGAATTTTGGTGTTGAGGCAAGCAAGTTGGTCGCTCGGGGCTACGGTGAATCCAAACCGGTTGATACGAACGATACCGAAGCCGGCCGCCAGAAGAATCGCCGTGTCGAAATCATTTTCTACACGGAAGCCCCCAAATAAGCTTTCGGTGTTCGTAGTTGATAGAAAAAGCCGCCCTTTGCCGGGCGGCTTTTTCTATAACGGCGGGGCGATATCTTTGACGCCTTTCCATTTCAAAAAGTCCCCTCGGTTTGTTTCAGGCCGATCAGGAAGACTTCCTGCCAGTTATCCATTTTAAGCCCTCTTTCCATCTGGGCCAGGCCCCTCAAGACGACCCATCGCCCGCGGGGCGATATATCGCCTTTCGGGGGCGGCGTTTTCATCATCCAAAGTCTATAAAATCATCATAATTTGAGAGGTTGCATGACAATGGAGGGCCAAATAGGTTTGGCATATTTCATGGTATGGCTCTCTGACATGTGGATTTCCATGATCAAAATCACTCCTTCGCCGAAATCCGTGAACGGCGTCATCGACGTGCTCTCATCGATGGTCGGGCCGGTCAGCGCCAGTCCCGACAGCCTGGGTTGCATTGCCTCCGTCGAGAGGGGGAAAGACGGCAGGTTGCTTTATATAGAGCAATGGCGCACCAAAGAAGCGCTTGCCCGACATCTTCGATCGAACCTTTTCGACCGAGTGCTGGAAGCTTTGGAGTATTCAAGCCAGCCGCCGGAGGTGGATTTTTTCGAGGTTGCCAGTGTGAGCGGCCTGGAACTGGTCGCGCTGGCCAGGGCCGGGGAGTGAAACCATCAAACATTTCTGGAATAAACCCGAAACAGGTTGCCGCAAGGGGGCGTATTTGCCATGAGATTCGGGCTTTTGTCAGGGATGGTTTGTTTTCCCCAACGCAGTCTCAGCAGGCGCGGCAGGCTACTTCCGAGCGAATCATCAACTTTAAAAAAGCGTTCAGCGTCCCCCTGGAAGCCAGGAAGTACCTGGTAAAATATTAAAAAATGAGCGGCAGAAAACTCCAAATGTTCGGCCTGGCTGTTTTCGGGCCGGATGGCGGAACAGGGAGGAACACCATGAGATCGGGATGGCAACTCGCCGGATTCGGCGCGGTTCTTCTCCTTGCCCTGAGCGGTTGCGCTTCTCTGGGTCCGACCTCCGTCGACCGCGACCGCTTCGATTACACCACGGCCGTCGCTGATTCCTGGAAGCGGCAGATGCTGCTGAACATCGTCAAGATTCGCTATGGCGATTCTCCGACCTTTCTCGACGTGGTCTCGATCATCAACCAGTACTCCCTGGAGACCGAATTGCGGGGCAATTTAGGCTGGTCCTTTCCTCCGAACGCCAGCAGCCAGGGGATTGGCGGCACCAATCGCTACTACGACCGGCCGACGATCACCTACACCCCTTTGACCGGTGAAAAGTTTGCCCGCAACCTGATGGCCCCCATCAGCCCCGCTACGGTCATGAGCCTGGTGGAGGGAGGATACCCCATCGACCTGGTTTTCCGGGTTCTCGTCCACTCCGTCAACGGCATTCAAAACCAGTTTGGCGGCTCCGCGCGGCTGCGGCGGGCTGACCCTGAGTTTTACACGTTGCTTGAGAAACTTCGTTATAACCAGGCCTCCGGAACCATCGCCTTGCGTGTGAAAAAGACCGATAACCAGGCTGCCCTGGTCATGGTTTTTCGCAAGCGAGTGGATCCTGCGGTCGAAGAAACGGCGAAGGAGGTGCGCCGGATCCTCGGTTTGAAAGAGGAGGCTGGCGAATTCCGTGTTGTCTACGGGTCGATGCCGGCCAACGATCAGGAGATCGCCCTGCTGACCCGATCGATTATCGAAATACTCAGCGACATCTCTTCGACCATAGAAGTGCCGGCGGAGCACGTTTCCGAGAAAAGGACACCTCCTACCATGGAACCTGAAGGCGAGGGGGTCAAGGGAAAGATGATACGCATCCTCTATGCGGATGATAACCCAACGGACGCTTTCGCGGCCGTACCGTACCGGAATCGCTGGTTCTGGATCGACGACAAGGACTTCCAGTCGAAAAGGCTTTTCTCCTTTCTGATGTTCGTGATGACCCTCACGGAGACAGGCGGGAAAGAAGGGGCGCCGGTGGTAACGATCTCGGCCGGGGGCTGAGGCGCGGGGAGCGCGTCTTCACGTAAATTATCACCGGAAAGGAATTGTGATGAAGGCTTGGGGAGGAATGATCGTTTCGGTAACGATTGCCGTCCTCTGGGCAACCCCGGTCGTCGCCCAGGACGAGCAGGCCCTTGAACTGGCCAAAAAGCTGGCGAATCCGGTTGCTTCACTGATCAGCGTGCCGCTGCAGTACAACTATGACGAGTACGGCGGGCTCAACGATGGCGCCTCCGTTCATCGTCTGAACATCCAGCCGGTGATCCCTTTTTCCTTGAACCACCGATGGAACCTGATCACCCGAACCATCGTGCCGCTTCTCGAACAGCGGGGTTTTCCGAACAGGGATATGAACGAATCCGGGCTTGGCGACATCACCGCCAGCCAGTTTTTCTCGCCCAAAGCCCCGACCGCGGGGGGCTGGATTTGGGGGCTGGGTCCGGTCGAATTGCTGCCGACGGCCTCGGACAATGCTCTGGGTGGTGAGAAGTGGGGGATCGGGCCGACCGCGGTGGTTCTCAACCAGAAGGGGCCTTGGACCGTGGGCTTTCTGGGCAACCACATCTGGTCCGTGGCCGGCGATGACGATCGGGCCGATATCAACGCGACCTTCCTGCAGCCGTTTGTCAGTTACATCACCAAAACCAAGACGACCTTCGGCGTCAACACGGAATCGACCTATGACTGGGAAAGCGAAAAGTGGTCGGTTCCGGTGATTGCCCAGGTGGCCCAACTGGCCAAGATCGGTCCGCAGATTCTGCAATTCAGCGTGGCCGGGAAGTATTGGGCGGAGGCACCGGACAACGGCCCCGAGAAATGGGGCTTTCGGGCGCAGGTGACTTTTTTGTATCCAAAATAAAGAACTTCCATAAAGGAGGACCGCAATGAAACCAATCCTGCTGCGCCTATTTTGTCGCTCCATCTGGGGGGCGATCTTGGGGCTGTCGATGGCGCTCACCGGTGCCTCGGCGTTTGCCGCCAATGCGGCGCCGGCGGCAGAACCCTCGGACCGGGATCCGGAAGCCAGGGCGATCCTGCTAAAAATGGCCGACTGCATCGCCAAGGCTCCGGGTTTCAGTGTCACCATCCGCAGCGGCTACGATGCGATCCAGGAGGACGGCCAGCGGATCGAGTTCGGCGAGAGGCGCAAGATCCTGCTCCAGCGTCCCGACCGGGTGCGCGTCGAGGTGGAACGCAGCGACGGCGAGCGGGGTCTGATCCTGTTCGACGGCAAAGAGCTCACCGCTTTCAAGGCCGAGGGCAATGTCTATGCCCGCGTTGAAAAACCAGGCACGGTGGATGACGCCGTGGTCTACCTGGTCAGGGATCTGCAGATGACCTTGCCCCTGGCGCGCATGCTCCGCAAAGATTTTCCACAGAATCTCGACCAATTGATCACGTCGCTCAGCTACGTTGAAAAGAATGCCCTTTTCGATGTGGCCACCGACCACCTGGCGGCCCGTTCAGCGGATGTGGATATGCAGGTATGGATAGCCAACGGCCAGCAGCCGTTGCCCCGCAGGATTATTCTCACCTACAGGAATGAGCCGGGGCACCCTCAGTTTCGGGCCGATCTGTCCGATTGGAATCTGTCGCCCAAGATAGCCGCCGGCAGTTTTTCCTTTACCCCGCCACTGGGGGCGGAGCGGATTCCGTTTCTGGCCCCCCTGGCCCAGAAGGGTTCCCTCCCGATGCCTAAAGGAGGCCAAAAATGACTCTCAAATCTCCAGCGTCCGCGTTTTTTATCGGAATCATGTTTGTGTTGATGAGCACTCTTGCCGGCTCGGCTGAAGCCCGTGGCAGAAGTGGTTCAGGCGGCGGCAGCAGTTTTTCGCGCAGCAGCGCGGCCCGTGGTGGCAGCTTCTCGGCCCCTTCGGCATCACAACGCACCGCGCAGGCCCAGGCTACGACTCGCCAGGCGGGTAAGGCGCAAGGCCAGCCCCAGGCCCAGGCGTCGACTCGTCAGGCTCAGCAGACGGCTTCGCAAGGCAGCCGGCAGGAGAGTGCCGCGCAACGCCAGGGGGATCGCCAAGCAAAGTCCAGCGAAAATCAGGGCAACCGCCAGGATGCCGCCGCAGGCTCCCGCGAGGACTGGCAGCAGCACCAGAACGAGAACCGTGAGGACTGGCAGCAGCATGGGGACCAGGCTCGCGAGGACCGGCAAGACTTTGCCGAGGATCGGTACCCTGGCCATTGGGACTATCATTATGGCTATGGCAGTTCCGATGTCGCCGCCGCGTTTGTTGTCGGAACCGCCGTGGGCGTGACGGCCGGAGCGGCAGCGGCTTCGTCCAAAACCACCCAGGTGACCACCGTGACGACCCTTCCCTGCACCGCCACGATGGTGGTCGTCAACGGCACCACCTACTACCAATGCGGGACCACCTGGTACAGCCGCGGTTATCAGAGCAACACCGTCGTTTACATAGTCTCTACGCCCCCGCCGGGGCGTTGAACGGAAAGGTTGAGTTCTCTCCAGTGCCCCACCGCGCCTTTTTCCCGAAGAGTGGTAAAAAGCGATGCAGGCATCGGCGGCTGGCCGGAAAATGAATTCCGGGTTTTTTCGTGGGCAGGGTCAGGGATTATTGGCCGATAAAGAGCTATCGTTTATTAAAAAAGGAGGATTTTGTCATGAGAAGCGAAGCACGCGCCCTGTTGGCGATCGTGGCAGTGGTCACCTTACTTCTGGTCACCGGCGGCGCCGTTATGGCTCAAGAACCGCCGGCCGACAACATGGGGTTGTTTCTGGAAAAGATCAAGGCCGATAAAAAGCTGTTGGTCGCGGAGAACATGCAGCTTACCAAAAAGGAAGCCAAGGGCTTCTGGCCCGTTTACGAAAGCTACCAGGACGAACTCTTTCTTCTTCGCGTTCGCACCCTGGAATTAATCAAGGCCTACAAAAACGCATTTAACTCCATGACCGACGATACGGCCAAGAAGCTGCTTGATGAGTATATGATTATCGAGAAATTGCGGCCCCGGTTGCGGGAAGCCTATCTCCCCAAATTCCGCAAGGTTTTACCAGACAAAAAGGTTTTTCGCTATTACCAGATCGAAAACAAAATTGCGGCAATGACCGATTATGAATTGGGTGGGTACATTCCGCTTCTAAAAACCGGCAAATAGAATCTTAGGGAAAAGGAGCTTATCGATGAGACATCTATCTTTAACCATTACGTGGTTATTCATGGCGCTCGTTATGGCCTTCGGTGGCGTGGCCCAGGGGGCGGCGGAATCCAGGGCGGAAATCGACAAAAAGGTCCATCAGGCCCTCGAAAAACTCTACGCCAAATCAGCTTCGGCAAAGGCCATGGGCCTGAAAGCCAAGGGCATCCTGGTCTTTCCGGCCATCGTCAAAGGCGGGTTCATCGTGGGCGGCCAGTATGGTGAGGGCGCTCTGATCAAGGGTGGGAAGACCGTCGGTTACTACAACAATGTTTCGGCCTCCTATGGCCTGCAGGGGGGGATCCAGAAGTATGGTTACGCCTTGTTTCTGATGACCGATTCCGCGCTGGCCTATCTGGGCAAGAGCGGGGGATGGGAGCTGGGCCTGACCCCGAACATCGTCGTCGTCGATGTGGGGGCGGCCGGCAGCATATCGACCACCACGGTGCAATCCGATGTCTATGCTTTCTTTTTCGACCAGAAAGGGTTGATGGCCGGCATCGGCCTGCAGGGAACCAAGATTTCCAAGATCGAAAAGTAGGGTATTTCAGTTATTTTTTAAACGGGAGGAAGGAACCGGAGTATGGGGGAAAAAACCGCGCGGAATGCGTTTGGCCTGGTTCTGGGCACGGCCTGCGCGGCCACCGCGCAGACCACCCCGGACCGGACGACGTTACCGGTCCCGGAGCCGAAGGTTGTGCCAAGCAAGCTTCTTGACGTCCGCGACGCCAAGGCGCCGGAAGGGGCGCCCAATGTTCTGGTGGCGCTCATCGACGATCTCGGCTTTGCCGGCACCAGCAGCTACGGCGGACCGATCGGGACCCCCACCTTCGACCGCCTGGCCGGTCAGGGGCTGATCTACAACAACTTCCGCACCATCGACAGGGCGCCGTGGGAGCCCAAGCCCCGTCGCGGGCTCACCGAGGACATCTGGGAACTGTACGACACCCGCACCGATTTCAGTCTGGTCAACGACCTGTCGAAGCAGAATCCGCAGAAGCTCGCCGAGCTGCAGGAGCTGTTCCTGCAGGAAGCCGAGAAGAACAATGTCCTTCCCATCGACGATCGCGTTTTCGAGCGGGTGAACGCCGCACTGGCCGGCCGCACCGCTATCACCCTGGCGCAGGGGATGACCGGCATGTCCGAGAACGTGTTCCTCAACATCAAGAACAAGTCCAAGACCATTAACGCCGAAGTTGAAATCCCCAAAGGGAAGGCGGCCAACGGCGCCATCATCGTTCAGGGCGGCCGCTTCGGCGGCTGGGCGCTCTACCTCAAGGACGGCGTGCCGGCCTACGACTACAACTTCCTCGGTCTGGAGCGCACCACCGTTGCCGGCAGGGAGAAGCTCCAGCCGGACAAGGCGACGATCCGCTTCGAGTTCGCCTATGACGGCGGCGGAGCCGGCAAGGGCGGCCTGGGCACGTTGTACGTCAACGACCAGCAGGTCGGCGCGGGGCGCATCGAACGCACCCAGCCGATGATCTTTTCCGCCGACGAGACCGCCGATGTCGGCATCGACCTGGCCACGCCGGTGGTCGAGGCCATCGGATCGGAGGCCAAATCCCGATTCACCGGGCGCATTTGGAAAGGTACGGTCGCGGTCAGGCCGGAACCCAAGCAAGCCGCCAAGTAGACAATGCGGGCCGCTCCATATTGGGGGCGGCCAGCAGGACTGAACAACAACGGTATCGGCAAGGAGGCCGTATGTTGAATAACACAGGACGCACCCTCGCTCTTCCGGGCGGCCTGTCTGTGCTGGCTTTGCAGCCGACGATGCTGGACGTTGGGCGTAACAAGGCACGGATTATCCGCCGCCCAACTCAGGTATGAACTCCGACGGCGGCTCGCGGCATTTCGCGAATCTGGCCACTGCTCCAGCATGAGGGAGGGATTGTGCGTTTCCAGCAGTTAATTGACTCACTGCCGATAGTCGGCTTTTTCGGAGCGTTCACATTCGTCGCGCTGATCACGGCGGAGGCCTGTTACCGCCTCGGGCGCTGGTGGCAGGAGCGATCGCCCAACGAAAAGGAGGGTCCCACAAGCATGATCGTGGGCTCTCTCATGGCCCTCATGGCGTTCCTGCTCGCCATCACCATGGGGATGGCGTCCGATCGCTTCGACACGCGCCGCAGACTTGTGCTCGCCGAGGCGAACGCGGTGGGCACCACGTATCTCCGGGCCGGCTACCTGGCGGAGCCGGCTTCGAGTGCCATCAGGGATCTGATCCGCGACTACGTGCCCCTGCGCATCGCGACCAACGATCTCGCAGACCTCCGGGTGAGGATGGCCCGCTCGGTCGAAATCCAAGCGAAGCTATGGTCGATCACAGAAGGATTGGCCCGCACCACGCCCGACTCGGATGTGCTAGCCCTCTTCATCGCCTCACTGAATGAGACCATCGACCTGCACGAGACGCGGGTCGTTGCGGGCCTGTACGGGCGCGTTCCCGAGACGATCCTCATCATGCTTCTCCTCGGCTCGCTGCTGACGCTGGGGATGGTGGGGTACAACGCTGGTCTAACACGTCGGCGCAGCCCCATCGCTGCGGTCGTTCTGATTGTTGTCCTTGGTGCGGTAATTACCCTCCTGGTCGATCTCGATCGACCGCGCGAGGGATTCCTCGAGGTGAGCCAGCAGCCGCTCATCGATCTCCAGAACCAGCTCATAACACCGCCGCCAGCGAATCCTCCGGAATAGGCCGGATGCCACCCATCCAACCGGTTGCAGCGGATGGCCCGCTGCTGAACCGGAGCGTTGGCTGAGTAGTGAGATTGCCTGAAAGAAAAACGATAGGAATTAGAAATGAAGATCCGACAGATGGCGACACTGCTCGTTAGCTTACTATCTGTAGGCACGGTCCTGGCGCAAACTCCACCGAAAATGAAAAGGGCTACCGACATCCCGCCGGGTATCGCCATGCCGGACAGCGTGGGAACCCGCTTGGGCACGCTCAAGGAGTGAGATCGAAGAAGTGAGATGAACCACCTGTATCGGAGCCTCCAAAGGAAACCGGGCCGGAATCGCGATAGGGGTCGAAACGCACCGGAATCATAGCGTTGGCGTCTTGAATAAAATTGACGGCTGTTGATCTGCAAGGAGATAACACATGAACGGAAGACAGGTCGCCATTCTGGCCATTTCCCTGGCGGTGTCAGGTCTGCTTCTCTGGAATTACCTTCCGCTTCAGCATCCGGGGTTTTTCGCCAAACTGATCGCGCTGGCCCTGAGTTTGTTCGTGGTCTTGGTCTTGGCCATCATTGCCTATGTGTTCGCCGGCGGGAAGAAAAAGCCGTCATGAAAGATTGGCCGAGGAAAGACAACAATGCGGAATGGGCCTCGGCCCCAATTCACAGGAAAGATTTTCGAAACGACCGTTACGGCCATATAAACAACCCTTTAGCCATAATGGCTCAACCAGGAGGAGCAAAACGCCTTATGAAAGGGTTGTGGGCGTTCAAAGCGGCCATCCCGCTTCTGATAATCCTGGGTATCGCGCTGCCGGGCCAGGCCGCGTCACCCCGGTTCAAAATGACCACCGCCATTCCGCCGGGGATCGCGATTCCGGACCAGGTGGAAACGCGGCTCGGCATTCTGAAGTTCTCCGACGGCTGCCCTGACGATGGGAAGCATTCGGCGCCGCAGGGCGATTTTTCGAACGGAAGGTGAAGCATGGATGAAAAAAAACGCTGGTCCTCGGTGTTCTTGAGGCCTTGACGCTGAGTTTCTGCTATGAAAGCAGCCGCTGGTTTATTCGCTATCTGCCTGTTCATTGCCTTTGGAATGGCCGTTGCCGCCGCCAAGGAACCCTCCTACGCCGGGTCCGGAAGCTGCCGGGAGTGCCACGAGCGTTTCTATCAGCTCTGGTCCACGTCAATGCACGGACTGGCCATGCAGCCCTATACAAAGAGCTTCGCGATGGCAAAACTCACGCCGCATCAGGGCGATATCGCGATAGGGAAAGCGACGTACCGGGCCGATATCGTTAAAGGTGTCGTGATCGAAACGGATCGGGGTGGGACCAGGAGGTTCCAGATCGAGCATGTTCTCGGCGGCAAGAACGTCTACTATTTCCTCACGCCTCTCGACAAAGGAAGGCTTCAGACCCTCCCCGTTGCGTATGATGTCCACAAAAAGGAGTGGTTCGACACCGCTGCCAGCGGCATACGACATTTCCCGGGCGGCGGACGAGGCGAGGCGGTCGACTGGCGGCACTACTCCTATACCTTCAATACCGCCTGTTACAGCTGTCACGTCAGCCAGCTCGACACCAACTA
>JAFGOW010000183.1 GCA_016926265.1 Deltaproteobacteria bacterium
GTCTTCGCCCTCCCGACCTTTTTCTGGGTGCGGGAACCGATAGGGAATGGGCTCCCCGGCCCGGCCCGGAAAACCCAGAATTACCTTCAGACCTTGAAGGAGATCCTCCCCTACCGGGATCTGCTCCGGTTTCTCATCGCCTTTCTCCTCTACCACGACGGCATCGAAACCATCATAGTGGTTTCGGCGGTGTTCGGCCGCGAGGAACTCGGCATGAGCCAGGGGGCGATCCTCGGCTGTTTTCTGATGATCCAGATCGTCGCCATGCCCGGCTCGCTGCTGTTCGGCCGTATCGCCGAGCGGTTCAGCGCCCGGACCGCGATCCTGGCCTGCCTCGGACTCTTCACCCTGCTGACCGTCTATGCCTTCTTCATGCAATCCGCCTGGGAGTTCTGGCTGCTCGGGCTGGTGGTGGCGCTGATCCTGGGTGGCAGCCAGGCCCTCAGCCGTTCGCTTTTCGCTTCCCTGATCCCGCCCCACAAAGAGGCGGAATTCTTCGGCTTCTACGCGGTCGGCTCGAAATTCGCGACGATCTTCGGGCCGCTCGTCTTCGCCCTGATCGGCAGTCTGACCGGCTCCACCCGGCTCTCCATTCTCGGTCTGCTGTTCTTCTTCGTCGCCGGCGGCCTGCTGCTGTGCACCGTCGACATCGAGCGGGGCCGCCGCCTGGCCGGGAAGTCCGGGCCATGAGCAGCCGTTATTTCACCCCTCCCCGCCCCCGGCTGTTCGGCCATCGCGGCTTTCCGGCCCGCTTTCCGGAAAACACCCTCCCCTCCTTTGCCGCCGCCCTGGCCGCGGGCCTCCCCTATCTGGAACTGGATGTCTGGGCGAGCCGCGACGGCCACGTGGTCGTCCATCACGACGAAACCCTCTACCGGATGTGCGGAAAATGGAGACGGATCCGCAATCTGAACTGGGCCGAAATCAAATCCTGCGACACGGGACGGGGTTTTAGGGACCGGGACGGAAGACGCCCCTTCCTGGGGCAGGGCATTGCCGTGCCGTCGCTGGAAGAGGTGTTCGAAGCCTGTCCGGAGGCTTTCATCAACATCGAAATCAAACAGACCGATCCTCCCATCGAGGCACTGGTTGTGGAGACGGTGCGACGCTGGCGGCGGGAGGAGACGGTACTGCTGGCCTCGGCCCACGACCGGGTCATAAAACGTTTGCGCGCACTGTGCGGGGCCATCCCCACCGGTTTCAGCCGCGGCGAAATCGCCGCCTTCCTCGACTGGGTGAAGCGCGGCTGCCGCTCCGGCTACGCCCCGCCGGGGGCCGCTCTCCAGGTGCCGGTGTCCCACCACGGAACCCCCATCGTCTTCCCCGAATCGGTGGTCGCCGCCCACGCCGTCGGGATCGAAATCCATGTCTGGACCATCAACGATCCCAGCGAGATGCGACGTCTGCTGACCATGGGAGTTGACGGCCTCATGAGCGACGACGCGGCGCTGCTGGTCGCCACGGCAAGGGAGTCGGTATCTCCTTTCGGGGGCGGGGGAATACCTTAATCGAATCGGAGGGCAAGGAATGGGCAAGGCATGGCTGGCAGCGTTGGCGATCCTTCTGACGGCGAGTCTGGCCACCTATCAACGGCTTGAATCCGCGGTCAACGTCCTGCAGCAGTTGGGCATCGACGAGACCCTGGCCCGGGACAGCGTCGTCGCCAACTTCACCGGCACCCTGTGGGGGCTGCCGCAGACCAGGCCCCTCAAAACGGTCCCCTCTGAGAACCGGGCCAGCACGGTACTGGAACTCGCCCGCTTCGCCAAGGCCTACACCCGATCCGAGAAATTTCAAAAGGCGTATCTGGAATACCGGGAGCGGAGGCGGCCTTCGCCCCCACAACCGCTGGGATCCCAGGACGAAAGGAAAGCCAAGCAGAAAGCGGCGCTGGAAAAGGCGATCCAGGAGACGGGGCAGAACCTGGCCAAGGTGCCGGCCGAGATCCGGGAACAACTCCAGGAGCCGCTGGCACACCTGCGGCAGCAGCTCAAAGACCTCGATTCCCCGGACAACCCCCTGAATTCCAGGGAAATGGCCGCCGCCATGACGGCCATGGGCCAAGAGCAGCAGCAGCGCTACGCCGCCGAACTGGCGCAATGGGAGGCGGACAACCATTTGACCCCGGACCGGATGATCCGGGAGAAGCTCGAAGCCTTCCTGGCGGAAACGGAAAATATCGATTTCAACGCCCGACTGGTGCGCCGGGACGACGGGATCCTGAAATTCGCCGATCCGGCCAGCGAAGGGATGTCGAAACTGCGCAAGATGTGTTTCCGCGCCGGGCCGGAGCCGGTGGAGGCGCTCCGCTCCTTTGCCCGAAAGTGGCTGGCCGAACTGGGTTCATGACGGTTGCAGGCACGGGAACCGCCGGGAGGGGTTCAGGGACTTTTTTCCGGGTACTGCTTCGTTTTAAAAGTGTGCCCTGTGAAAAAGCATTAAATCTCGCTTTTTTCTGTAATCCCTTTCATCCCCTTCATCCCTGTGATTCAGATTTCAGAGTTTATTCGCTTTTTGGGCTGAAGGTCCCGGCCAGCAACCGGACGTGATCGATGTAAATGGTCCTCGGTTCCGGGAGCCGGACGGCGAATATTCCCAGTCCGCGAATCTCGCTCAGCTCCATTTTTCTGCCCCTCGGCGCCCTTTCCACCGCCTCCAGGTCGATCCGAATCGCATTCCAGCCCTTTTTCAAAACATAGCTTTTGTTGAACCGATCCCCATATTCCTGGACCTTTTGCCGGGTATGCCGCTGGTCGTGAATCCGGCAGGTGATTTGGAGCGGTTCATCCTGCGGGTTGAACACCTCCAGGGCCAATGTCGAAAAACCCTGCCAATCCCCTGGGAAGTATTCAAGGGAAACCCCGGAATAGGTCGAGGTGTCCATATCGACTTTCATGGACCGCCTCCCGCTGCTCGCCATCTCGGTCCGGATTGTCCTTCGGGCGCCGCCGGTCCAGCGGCTTTTTTGAAAGGGGGTTTCAAAATCGGCCAGGATGGGAAATTCAGCCTCGGCAACCCCTTCATCAACCCAGCTCACAGCGCCTGGGATGGCTGCGGCCAGGATCGCCCCCAGGATCAGCCATCGGAAACCGTGGCGCCTTTTTGCCGGCCATTCCTTGTTGGCGGGGTTGAAGAAGAACAGGCTGAAAAGGGCGCCGACCAGGTTTCTCAGCATGTCCCCGACATCGGGGGTCCGGGAGAATCCGCCCTGGATCAGCTCGATAACCAGGCCGCAGCCCAGGGTGAGCCCGACGATCCAGGCCAATTGCCGATGGAAGGTTTCCCTTCGCAAGGGTTCGGAAAACAGAACCAGGGCATGGGCGGCCAGGGCAAAGAACAGGATATGCCCCAGATCCCAAAAATTTTGAAAGGAACGGCTTGAGCCGTAACCGGGGCCAAAAAAGAAAAAAAAGGGGGAAATGACCAGGATAAGAAAAAGAAGGAGGGCTTTTTCCTTATTCAACAAAGCGCCTTTCGGAAACTGTTTTCAATGGGCGATGCCCCGATTTTTCTACTCATCTCTCCCTGCTGCCGATCTGCAACTAAAAAAATCCAACCCCATGAGAGCCCTCCGACCATCGGTCGCGCTGTTTTTGGGCCGCCAAGCTCGATTGTGCATTTTTTTACGGGATTTGGTTTAAATCAAGAATTCACGCAACAAACGGCACTAGGACTCTTGCTTTCTGTCCTTGAGCATGGCAAAAACTACGGCACCTTGAATTGATTGGACCAGCATGGGAATGTACCCGATAAGGGCTGCCGCCAGAACGATGTCGGCGGGGATTCCCAGAAGTCCGGTAAAAAGACTCACATTCACGTTTTCCCGGAGGCCAATGCCGTTGATAGCAATGGGCAACATGGAAATGGTGATAGTGATGGTCATGAATACGGTAATCGTGGCCAAATCGACGGAAACGCCCACCGCCTGGAAATAGGCGTAGTGGATTGCAATAGACGAAAGCTGGAGCCATACGGAATCCAGCCCCGAAAGCAGAAAGGCCTTTTTGTAGCCGCGGTAAATGCTGAATGCGTCTTGCAGCTTCAGCAAAAAGGGAATTTTTGCCGTGAGCTTTGCCGGAAGTTTTATTTGGTCCGAAAAGAGCCCGCCAATGATGATGAATACGGAAAGCAACGCCACGGCGCAAACGGCGCCTGTGTAGACCAAAGGGATATTATGGCGGCTTGCCACGAAGGGGAGCGCCACGAAAAAGCCGAGGAACATGGCCAAAAGCCCCATCACACGGGAAATGGCCACGGCAGCCACGGAATTCGCGGTGTTGCCGAACCTGCGCCCGAATGCGATAGTTTTTACCGCGTCGCCGCCAAAACCGCTGGGCAGCAGGTTGTTAAAAAAATATCCCAGAGCGATGTACCCGTAGAAGGTGCGGAATTTGACTTTTTTGCCCTCGCCCAAAAGCAGGCCGCGCCAACGGTTGGCCTGAATGAACATGCTGAAGATGGTGCAAAAAAGAATGACCCCGACCCAGGGGAGGGCTTGACTTGTCCAGTGTCCGCAAACTTCGCCGAAGGGAACTTTCCAAAAGATGTAGAACAACCCGCCAAGGCTTATGGCGGCTTTCAAGAGCGTCTTGCAGATTTTTTTTGCGTTGTTCATCTTTTTCTCGTTGCCGGTTACTTCGATGCAACCTCGGCTGCGATTTCCCGAATCCGCTGGGCGCTATGTTCCCAGGTAAACTTCTGGACCCACGCGGCAATTTCGGCATCGTGTTTGCCCTTGCTGCAGATGGATTCTTCCAATGCCTTTGCCACGCTTTTCGGATTTCTGGGGTCAAAGTAGGTGGCTACGTTTCCGCCCACTTCGGGGAGCGACGACGTGTTGGCGCAGGCTACCGGCGTACCGCAGGCGAATGCCTCCAAAACGGGCAAGCCGAAGCCTTCGCACAGCGACGGCAGCACAAACAAATCAGCAAGGTTGTAGAGATTTACCAAGTCTTCTTGGCTGACCATTCCGGCGTGAATCGTCAAATCTTGAATGCCCAAGTCCGATTCCCGTGTATCCTTGGTGCGGCCGTCGAAGGCCTGGCCCACCAGAACTAGGCGGCAGTTTTCCCTGCCCTGCATTTTCGCAAAACCGCCCAAGAGTCCATTGAGGTTTTTGTGAGGGAGCATGTTTCCCACGTATAGCATGATTTTTTTGTCGCGAGGGATGTTGTACTTGTCGTAAAGGTATTCCACTTCGGATCTCTGCTTGTGGACGAATTCCTTGTCTACGCCTAAAGGCACCACGATCATCTTGTTTGCGTCAGCCTTGTAAAAGCGGAGTAGGTCGTTCTTGGTGCTTTCGGAATCCACCATGATGCGGTCGGCCCGCTTGCAAATAACCCAGAAGATGAACTTGAAGTAGCAATGGGCCAATTTTATGGGCAAAAATTCCGGGTACACCAGATGAGTCAGGTCGTGTACCGTCACGATCATTTTGCCGCGGTAGAACAGGGGCACGTTGCAGTGGGGTATGTGCAGAACGTCGATATTTTCTTTCCGAAGCGCCTTGTAGGGGAACCGCAATTGTTCCTTGTAGCCGTAAATACCGCTGATAAAAGGGATCTTTACCGCAACGTCGTCCTTGTATTTTTCCAGTTCCGCAGGGTCGCCCATGGCCACATCGTAATGAACGGCCTTGATCCAGTGCTGGATGCACGTGCCAATGCCGGATTTGCGGACCATGCGGGCGTCGATGGCGAGTTTCATAATACCTCGAAAAATTCTGGGGCGGCGAATGGGGGCAGCCTTGATATTTATTGGGAAACCGGGACGCTTCCCCTAGTGATTTAACGGAATTTAATTGGGCGATGTCCCTATTCTTCCCAATAGGTCTCACCAGCGGCTCTTTCTACGGCTGCGCCGGCCTTTCACAGGTTATGTGATTGAACCCTTCACATTTTTTATTGAAAGAAGGCCAGCCCGTATTGCATTCCGGATGGCCCGCGCCCATGTGAATCGTATTATTCAGACTTTCTGTTGCAAATGTAGAATTGTATTTCGCCCATTCAGAAATGGCCTTTTCATACTCCATCTCCTGACAAAATAAATCGGCGGCCCGCTGGGGAACCTCCGGCTCTCCTCTGTTCCCCTCGCGGAAGTTTACAAAGGTATCCACCCGCTTGCCGTTAAACATGGGCTTTTCGTAGCGTTTCCTTTCGGTTTGGGCGCACACGGTCAACCGTTCCCGGCGTTTGGCCACCTCGGCCTGGATCTGGTCAGGACTGGCGGTAAGGCACCAATTATAATGAATCTTGAAATTGCCATGCCATCTTCCGGCTTCAAAAGCAATTGAAAGATTGCAAAAACTGTTGGTGGCCTGGTGGTATTGCTGAACGGCGGTTTGCGCATAGTCCTGGCACATGCCTTCTTTCGTTTCAAGAGAGGCGAAATCTTTTTTCTTTATGCCTTTTGCCTTCAGAACCATTTGGGTCTGATCACTTTTTTGGGCCGTTTTTTTTAACATATTTTCATCCAAAACCGGCTTTCGGCAAATGATGTAATCAAAACCCCGACAATTGGAACGGGCGATGGTTGCGTCACAGTGGTGGTGATTGCCCAGGGGCATGGTGTTCTCTTGGGCCTTGTGGTCGGCTACCTTGAATTCCACCTCCTTCTCGTAGCCTTGAGAGATACAATAAGAGCGAGCAACTTCCGCAACGCCGCACGTCGACCCGAAATCATAATCGTAGACCTCACCCTCAATGGGGGTGCTGTGATAAGTCCGGGTCTCCCTGTACATGCAAAAATCGGCCAGCAACCCCAAATATCGGGGATTGTCAAAACGCTTGATCTCTCCGCAGGATATCAATGCCGCCCTGCGGTTGCCGCTCTCCATTTTCCGCTTGTCCTGGGTGGCGGACAGGCACCAGTTGAAATGCTTGTCAAAATCATTGTGCCAACGCCCTCCTTGAAATCCACACCGATTGTTTTCTGCCTGAATGAACTGGTTCACCGCGTCTTGAGCGTAATTCCGGCAAATGGCCTCGTCCGATATCTTCATCTTCTGTCCCGGCCTGGAAGAAACCTGCGGAACGATGGAAAAACCAGGTTTAGCCTCGGATTTCGCCCTGACCCCGGTAGGGGAATGTTCATTGATGGAAATGGGAATGGAGGGTTGGAGGTTGTGCCCGAACTGGTTTTCTCCCGATTTTGGACTGACCGACACATGCGGCGACCCGCCGTTATGGCCCGCGCCCAGAGGTCTGGCTTGGGACTTTTCAATGTTGAAGCGCAGCGTTTGTTGATTGTTTTTCTCGTTACTCTCCTGAACTCGGTTTTGGTAATCCGCCTCCACCGTAACGGAATACTCTCCGGCCACCCATCGGCCGCTGGCTGATTTGGGCCACTCCAGAAAGACCGTTTTCCCTCCAGGCAAATCGGGGATATTCAGAAATCCATTGAGTTCTTTCGGGCACTGTTTCTGTTGACTGTTATTCAGGCCGCACTGCACTCGGATCCCACTCCCTCGGGCCATGCTCACGGAGGCGTTTTTGACCATTATCCGAAAAAAAACCGGCGCTCCGATGTTCTCACCTTCTTTTGGAAAACCGCTGAGCTGGACCTTTTGCACAATGAGATCCGGGAGAATTTCAACGGCTTTTTTTTGGGTTCCCGCCGCGTCCTTCTGTTTCAAGGGAAAAGGAATTTCACCGTTTGCGTAGACAGCCGAAAATAAGGTCAACGCCAATCCCCAAAAGACCATTTTTTGGATTCTCTTCATTTTTTTGGTTCCCTTCTTTTGGTTTTGAAAAATCGGGATCCTTATCTATAAAAACAGCGAAATTCCTTTACTGGAACAGAAACGCCATCCATCAAGGTCGATTCGAGAGGTGCCAGTGGTTCTTCAGCAGAGCAGATTCCAGGGAAATTAGGGACGCTCCCCTATCAGGGAAATTAGGGACGCTCCCCTATAAAACCAATAAATTTTCAGGAATTTATCTGCTTTTGGGGGGTGATGTCTCTATTTTCCCCACTGACATCGGGCAACGCGATTTTCGCTATCTCCGTTAATTCGTAGGCACGGGAATAGGGGATGATGGCGCCGGTGGCGCATTGTTGCCAGATCGGCTCCCGGTGGGAGGCGTCGTAAATCTTCTTGTTGGTCGGAAAAGTTTTGGCTACGGCGGCAATAATAGCCAATTCCACCTCGGTAAGCGAGGGTACGATACCGGTATCGGCAATGGCAATTTCATCCACCAGATCCCGGTAATTGTTGAGCTGCGGCCCCATGGGCAGGGCAGCGTAGGTGGCGCCGGTCAGGCCCCGGCCCAGATCCCTGAACGAGGCCATGTCGGCATACCAGAGATATTTGGCCGCATAGAGCATGCGGTCATCCTTCTTCAAAAGCGGGCGGCCCAGGTGCTTCTCGAAGGCGTCGAGAACCAAACGAATACGGGGAATTGAGAAATCTCGGTTCCCGGTGTGGTCATTACATGGGCTATCCACCAGCAGGGTGCGCAGCAGCGTGTCCATGGAGCGACTTTGAATGACGCCGGTCTCCCACCGTTTGATACTGGCGATCCCAACATTCAAGGCCTCGGCAAGGGCCTGCTGGGTCAAACCTTTCCGTTCCCGCAAACGGCGGATCTCCGCGCCGCTCAACAACCCCTCGGCCTGACGGTAGGCATCGGCCAGGCGTTCCTGGAGATCGGCGGTTCCTTCGACATCGGCCAATTCCAGGCCGCAGTCGGCGCAACGGTACAAACCGGCGACATATCGGACCTCCACTCCTTTGAATCGGGCCTGCTTCTCGGTTTCAACCCATTTCAAAGGGCCATGGCAATCCGGGCAGGTTTGAATTGCTAACTGTTTTCCCATAATTAACTCCCCTGCTTGGCACCGCTCCGACAAGTATGCAAAGAAACAAGGTAAAAATATCCGTTTTTGAGAGAGAACTTGTAATAGACGGGGGCTTCGAATCGTGGACAGTGTACTGAAAAGGCCCATAACTCCAGATTCCGGATGCGCTTTTCATAGAATTGCTCCGGCGGCCGCCAGCCGACGTAATGATCCGGCCCGGTGTTATTCAAAAGCTCCAGCAAAACCATCTGCAATTCGTGTCGAATCGAGTAGCCGAGTTCCATGGCATCCAGGGCGATAACCCCGGGCTCCACCACCCGGATGCGATTCCCATGCACGGCCTCCAGGGCAGCCAGTAATTTGGCGTTCAACTCCTTATGGCTCGGCCTCACCATCCAATAGCTCATTTCAAAAAACCGGGTCCACGAATCCGGACTTCGATTGGATTATGGTATCATTTGATACTTTTGTCAAGACATTAAAACATCTAACACAGAGCCATAACTGAAGCCCATATCCCCTGGTTGTCAATGTTGCACCGCGAGGGGAAAAGGGGAGCGTCCCCTATAAAAACTTCAGCAGAGGAGATTCCAGATCTTCACCGAGTATTGGACCGGGGCGTGGTCGAGCAGCATCTCGACCAGCGGCGCTTCCTGGGGCCGCTCCCGGCCGATCACGACATCGAGCAGCCCCTTGAGCCCTTCCCCGGAACCGACCGTATCCCGCCAGGCCGCGGCGAACCGGTCGAGATCCCCCGTCATGGCTGCGGCGAGTTCCCTTCCAGCGAATGGCGGCACCAGGGCTCCGGCGGCGTCGAGGCGATATTCGGTTCCGAAATGGGTGTAGGAATATTTGACGAGCTTTTCCATCAGCTCGGCCGGCGGCAGCAGGGGAACCAGGTCGCGGTTGTTGACCCAGCGAAAGTGATTTACCGCCACGGAATCGTTAAAAGCCCGGTCTCCGACCCTGGGGCTGCCGAAGGTGTACAGGGCCGTGGCCTTGGGAAAAAGCGAAGCGCCGAGAGTGGCCAGGGCCGCGCCCAGGGAATGGCCGGTGAAGAAAAAACGCATGGCCGGGTCATCGGCGACCAGCCTTTCCAGATAGGCGCCCATGCCGTTTTTCCGGGTCCAGGTGTCAGCCGGGTCGGGGTCGTCGCAGCCGCCGCCCCAGATCTGAAAAATGCCGTCCCGGAACCCCTTGTGGACGTGGCCGCCCTGGAAGGCTTCCCGGGTGAAGCGGGCGTCGGTATAGAGGTCGAGGAGGCTGCGCAGGCTCTTGACCTCGGTGCCGCGGAACACGACCAGGGCCAAACCCGGCCGGTGGGCGACGAAGGCTTCCGTGGACTTGTTGCCGAAAAAGCGGAACCCCGCAAACCCGAGGAGCCGGAAGACGTTGCGGATCAGATTGGGCCGGTCGTAGGCGATATGGGCCGCCTCGGACAGCCACCACGAGGCCTCCAGCGAGAATTCCGCTCCGCAGCCGGGGAAGGGAACCAGGTCGGCGCCGAGGAAGTAATCATACTCCGCCATGGGCGGGAAGATGCGCCCAAGCCCCTCCGGGATCGATTTCGTCTTGCGCATGGGCGTTTCCTGGTTGAAATATTAATTCCGATTTGAATGCTTCCCAGCGGACCCCGCCAGCCCCTGACGCGCGTGGCTGTCAGTCGCTGGAACCACCGTTCGTGTCAAGGGCCGACTGCTGGCACCCGGGCCGGCCTTCGGCCCCTTCCGGCCCCTCCAGGGGCCCCACCAGTTTCTTAAAAAATTCCGGCGCTGGCGCTTCGAAGGTCAGCCGCTTGCCACTGAAGGGGTGGGGGAAGGAGATGGAGCGGGCGTGGAGCGCCAGGCGCGGCGCAAGATCGTCCTTTTTCCCGTACTTGGTGTCGCCCACGATGGGATGCCCGATCTCGGTCATATGGACCCGGATCTGGTTTTTCCTGCCGGTCAGCAGGGTCACCTCCAGCAGGGAGAGGCCCCTTTTCACCTTCAGCAGCCGGTAATCGGTCCGGGCCAGGCGGCCCTGGCCGTCTTCCGAAGTGGAAAAGACGAAATAGTCCGCATCCTCGGCCAGATGGGAGGTGATGGTGCCGCTCGGTTCGCAGACGCCGTGAACCACGGCCAGGTATTTCTTCTCGGTCCGGGGCCAGTTCGCCTTGAGGCGGTACATCGCCTCCTCGCTCTTGGCGAAAAGCAGCACCCCCGAGGTGTCCCGGTCCAGGCGATGGACGATGAACAGGCGCTTGCGGCTCTTGCCGCAGCCGGCGCGGAAGTATTCGGTCAGGATGGAGTGGACGGTGCGAGATTTCTCGTGCACCGTGGCCACGGTCAACAGGCCCGGAGGCTTGTCCACGACCAGGAGGTCCCGGTCCTCATAAAGGATCACCAGCCCGTAGGGAAGACGCCGGAGGCCCCGGCTGAACGGCTTTTTCATAAAAGCGATGTGGATCTCCGCCATTTGTTATTCAAAAAAACCTAGGTCCGCCGAGGCCCTTTTTCCCGCTCGGCAGACGGCTGACCTCCGCCTTCCAGGGAATTCAATATCTCCATCAGCCGCCGCTTGGCCCGATGCTCGGTGCGCAAGTTCAGGAGCAGAGCCTGCCACTCTGGCGACCGACCGCTCTTTTGATACACCTTGAGCATCTTCTTCAAATAAGCCGCAGCCTCCTGATAAGCCTTGGGCTTGACCTGAGCGATCAGGCTGTCGACCGTTGACTTCCAGATTTCCAAGGAGACATCGGGATGGCTCTGGGCGACCGCCTCGGCAACCTGATGGTCAATCCCCGATCCCCAGCGCCTGGTTTTGTGATAATCCCGATAAATGGCGACGGCGTCATCGAGACGTTTTTCCAGAAGCGCGATCTCGATCAGCATCTCCAGATTGGGAGCCTTTCCCCTTCCGGTCTTCGGGGCGGCGCCAGGTGTTTTCACCTCGGGCTCCGGCAGGGGCCAATTCGTATCCCCTGCCCGCTTTCCGGTTCGCAGAGAGTCGAGAACCCTTTCCCGAACCTGGTGCCAAGCCTGGATTTTTTCCGCCGCCTGGCGCAATTCCAGAAAGGAGTCTTTGGCCGGGTGATCGAAAAAATCCTCGGCCCGATAGGCTGCCACCAGATCGAAGCGGCCCTCTTCCCCCGCCATCTCCCGCAGGGCCCCCCGAAGCCGGTGGGCAATGCCGGGTGCCTCCTTCGCGGTTTTTTCAAACCCCCGCAGGCACCACTGCCGGGCGCGATCCCGGTCCTCTGCTTTTCTCAAAGCCTCCACCAGGGTTTCGTAACTCTGATTTCGGTCGGCTTCCGCTTCCAGCAGCGGAATGACCTTTTGCTTCTGTCCGCTTTCCACATAAACGCGGCAAAGCCAGTGCATGATCCCCCGCCGCCGATAGGTGTCGAAGGAATCCGCTCCCTTTTGGCCGGTTTCCCGCTTTAACCGGGCTTCCAGGGCCGGCGCCACAGCACGCCAGTGATCTTGGGTAAAACGAGGGCTTTCCAGCAGATCCCCTGCTCCCGTCAAAAGGTCAAATTCATCCGCCAGCAGACACTCCACCAGCCACAGCAACTGTTCCGCCGCTTTCAACGAGCTTTTCGGCAGGGCCTCTATGACTATCTCCAGACAGGAAGAGAGCGCCATGGCGGTCTCCCCTTCATCGTGGGAATGCCCCACCTGCTGGTTGCCCCGCTCCCACAACTCGCGGCCCAGCTGAAAAACGGCATCGGCATGCCCCTTGTGAAGCAATGCCCGCAGCTGTTCCTCAATATGGCTGTAATCGGGCAAATTCCCTTCGTGTTTCCAGGGGTTGTACCAGGCTTCCTCAGCGGTCACGCGGCGGATCTCCTGGCCCAGGGAGCGCACCAGTTTAGCCACCTGGCCGCTCTCCAACTGCCCCATATCCTGAATGCGGCGGGCAACCTCGGGAAAACGGGAAGCAAGGTCGACGAGCAAGGATTCCAGGTCATCGCGGGATTTTCCGGCCAGAAGCGCTTCGATCCGGGAGGATCTTCCCCTGACAACCGGCAAGCCCTCCGCCTCCTCATCTTCGTCCTCGCCGTAATCTTCTTCTTCCTCGTCTTCATCTTCATCCTCGGATTCATCGAACAGCTCCAAATAGAGATCGTCCTCCGGATCCAACAGGGGAATTTCCTGATTCTTTTTCAGATGGTCCGCCGCGACCAGGAGCACGGCCACGACATGCTTGCACGGTCCGCCATGGTCATAGGGGCAGGTGCAGTCAAAGTCGAAGCTCCCTTTGGAATCCGGGCGGACCGAGGCGGCATAGTCGTCACTGCCGGAAACCCAGGCGACCAGGGTCCCGTCCGAGGTCCAGGAGAGTTGCGATACCTGGCCGACGTACCCCCGGCCGCGATTGTAGATCGTCCTCCCGGCCCATTCCCGGATATCCTCCAAAGTCAATCCCTGCAACATTTTTCTGATCATCTCCATGGCAATGGCATCCTTTTGAAACTATTCAGCTTCATTTAAGAACATAAAACCTGATGCAACAGGGATAAAAGGGATGGAGAATGGTTAAAAAAAAGGGTTTTCCCCAAACTCCATTCGGTTTTGGTTTGCTTTGGTCTTTCTTCGCGCCTTCGCGCCTTCGCGTCTTCGCGTGAGGAAAGGATTTGTTTTTCCCCGCCCGTTCGCTGCGCTCACTCAAGGTCACGAAAAACGCAAAGGGACCACCCTCTTTTTCATCCCCCTTTGCGATCTTGTGGTAAAAGATCATGCCGATGGTGAATAGTAACGTCCTTTTTTAATCCAAGCCGGGACAACACAGCTTTTCCAGCGCCCTTTGCAGCCAGGAGAAGCCGATCTTCTCCTGTTCCAGGCGCAGCCGGCACCCCAGGCGTCCGGCGCGCAGATCGTCGTAGAGGGTTTGCTCCTCCTCCGTCAGGCGCTTGAGGTCCCGGGTTTCAGGTTGCGGTTCCTTCCCCCAGCATAGGCGATGGGCCAGCAGGGTTTCCCGATCCATGAGAAAGGAGCGGGCGTTTGGGAAATAAGCCCGGAACTGGTCGAGGATGGCGAAACCGTGGGTATCGATATCCCCCCAGTAAAGGAGTTCCCGCTCTTGCAGCCAGGCCGCCGCGGCCAGGGTCTCGAAGCCGTAGCCGGCTCCGAACAGAACCATGCCCTGTTTTACGGGCGGAAAGGCGAGAAAATTGATCTCGTTTTCGGTGATAAAGACCCGGGTCGCCGCCGTTTCAAGGGCAGCGAACGTGTCGGCCGTGATCGTGATGTCCTGATCGGTGGCCGTGGGAAACAGGGCCAGGTCGGGGTCGAGCAGCCGCAACCGCACCCGTACCGGTTTGTCCCGGAACCCGTAGCGGCGGCAAAAGCCGCTGACCCCGCCGGCATCGGCGGCAACAGCCGCGGTGGGAAGCGTCAGATCGAAGAATTCGGCCAGAACCCCCCGATGCCTTTCAATGAACTTGCTGTCCACGCCGGGGAGATCCACCTGTCGCAGGTAGATTCCGGGCCGCGGATGATGGCGCAGCCAGGTCACGATAGTGATAAGGATCGTCCAATCGTCTGCCAGTTCCAAAGCCCGGAGCGGCCTCTTGACCAGCCAGGGGCGCAGCTCCGGGAGGCGTTTCGCGGTCGCTGCCAGCAAGTCAGAAAAACGCTCCGCCTGCCGGCGGCGGCCGATCATGGCCAGGGCATCTTCCAGGGAATCGACCCAGACTTCCGCGGGCACCGAATTGGCGCCGAGAACCCGGTGCTGGATGCGGCGCCACTCGATGCGGTAAAACTTGGCTCCCTCCTGGAGCATCGCGATCCAGTCGCGAACCTCGGAAAAGCGCTCCGAAAGTTCCTGGGAAGTCGGCCCTTTCAGGGTCAGACGGCGGGGGAACTCTTCTCCGTTTTCGGCCAAGGCCGCCAGCAGGATCCCGCGGTCATACCATTTCAACACCTGGGAGCGCAGCTCGGCCGGCGTCGTCCAGGTCATGCCGTCTGCCTTTGCTTTTCGACCCGGTACTCCTCGATGGTCAGGTTGCGCAGCACCGAAGCGCGGCCGTCCTCGTTATGGACGAAGCCGACGGCGGAGACGAAAGGTTCGATGATGTGTATCTTCTGCAGGGGTGTGACAATGAGCAGTTGCAGGTTGAGCTGGGCGAAGAGCTGGAGACCATAGCGGGCCGAGTCGTCGGAGCCGCGGCCGAAGGCCTCGTCGATGACCACGAAGCGGAAGGAGCGCGACCGGACCGCCCCCCATTCGAGACCGAACTGATAGGCCAGGCTGGCGGCCAGCACGGTGTAGGCGAGTTTTTCCTTCTGCCCGCCCGACTTGCCGGCCGAATCGGCATAATGCTCGTATTCGCTGTCGTCCTCGCGCCAGCGTTCGCTGGCCGCGAAGACGAACCAGTGGCGCACGTCCGTAACCTTGGCACTCCAGCGCCGGTCGATCTCCGACTGCCCTTCCCGGCCCCGGAAACGCTCAATGATCCGCCGTACCTGGAGGAACTTCCCCTCGGAATAGTGGAACTCCTCGGACCCGGTCAGGGCGTCTTCCGTGCAGGCCCGCAAATCCGCCTGAAATTCACGGACCTCGGGGTCCGGAGCCGCCTGCGCCTCGAGGGCGATGTAGCGGCCGGGGTTGTAATCGATCTGGGTCAGGGAATCGTTGATATGGCCGATCCGTTCCTTGATCGTCTCCCGCTCCCGGTTCAGTTGCGACTGGAAATTGGCCACCTCGCGGATCGTGTTCTCTTGGAGCAGCTCCTTGAAACGGGCCTCGAAGCGCGGCAGATCGTCGCCTTGCAACTGCTCCAGCAGCGCCTGGTAGTCCCCGGCCGCTTCCACGGCCACATCCACCTCCTGGGTTTCCAGGGGATAGGAGGTGCTGAAGGAGCGCATGGCATCGATGATTTTGTCCTGCAGGCGGCGGATCTTGCCGTCCTCGGCATCGATTTGGGTCTGGAGCCAATCCCGCATCTCCCGCTCGCGGTTTTCGCAGGATTCGACCGTCAGGGACGCTTCGCCCAGGGCCGCTTGCCGCAACACCGCCAGTCGTTCGAAATGCCGGTCGTGGCCCTGCCCCGCGGCCCCCAGCAAGGCGCGGGTCTGGTCACGCAGCTCTGCCGCGAAGGTTTTCTTCTCTTCGGTTCGGGAACGCCTGTCCTTGCGGTCGTCGAGTTGCTGTTCGGTCTCGGCCAGGGCTGTTTCCACCTCGGCGAGCCGGGCACCGAGCACCATGAGGGTGTTGGAGCCGGTTTCGAGTCGTTTCTTCTCTTCCTCAAGGCCGGCGATCTCCAAAACCAGAGGGCGCCAGTCGAGCTCCCGAAAATCGCGATACTCTTCCAGCTTGGAGAGGATGGCCAGCCGCTCCTGAAGAAGGCTCCGCTCCTGCTGCAGAGCGGCAATGCGGGCGCCGAGATCCCCCATATGCCTTTCCAGCTGGCGGCGCTGGCTTTCCAGGACGGCCAGCTTGGCGGCGTTGCTCCAGCCGAGAACGTAACGGCTGCGGTCGTTGAGGTCGTGGCGGTCATCCTTTTCGTGGCGCTCCCCCGGCATCTTGACCTGCCCGGCCCTGGTCAGGCCCCGGGCCTCCCGCCGGAACTGCTCCTGGGTGGCGCAGCAGGCCAGATCAAAACGCCGGGCGATCTCCCGTTCCAGCCAGTCGAAATAGGGGGAATCGGGTTTCAGGGCCAGCTTGCGGCCCAGCGAATCGGGAGAAATGGGGGTCGTCTCCTGCGGTTTTGCGCCCTCGCGCACACGGAAATAGACCAGCCGCCCTTTCAGCTGGGTGCGGTCCACCCACTCGGCCACGCGAGAGTAGTGAGAATCCGCAACCAGCAAGGACAGGCCGAAATTCCGCAACAGCCGCTCGATGGCCCCTTCCCACTCCCGTTCCTCCTCGCGCACCTGGATCAGCTCGCCGGCAAAGGGGAATTCTTCCTCCGCCAGGTCAAGGGCGCGGCACAGGGCGCGCCGCAGGGTGATCTGCTGTTCATCGATATTGCTGGCCCGGCGTTTGAGGCCGCTGATTTCGGCGGCCAGCCGGCCGTGCTCGGAACGCTTCTGAGCCAGAAAAACCCCGGCTTCGGTCATCTCGTTCTGGGCCGCGGCCTCTTTTTCAGCGGCCTCTTCCCGCAGAGTCCGCCAATGCCGGCGTTGATCCAGGAAGGACTCTGCATCCTCGGCCGGATGGAGATCCAGAGCCCGGATCAGATCTCCGTAGTAACCGGCCTTGTGCCGGCGCCGCTCCTGCTCTTCCTCCTGACGGCGGATCGCCGCGGCCAGGGCGGCGATGCGGTCGCCCCCCTGTTCCGCGATGGTGTGGCGCAGTTCCAGCTCCTGCTCGCGCCGGGCCTGGCGCTGTTCTTCCAGGCGCTGGATGGCATTCTGATGCCGCTCCAGTTCCTCGCCCAGAGAGGCGAGACGTTTCTCCAGCAATTCCAGCTTGAAGCCGCAAAACCAGGGCTTCAGGGCTTCCCGGCAGGCGCGCAGTTCCGCGACGGCGCTGACAAGTTGCCCGTGGCGGTCGCAGTCGGCCACCAGGGGACCCAGCATCTCGATCTGGCGTTTGGCTTTCAAAACCGCTTCATAGGCGCGGTGAAGGTCGTCGTAATGCTTGATGAGAGCGGCGATGCGCGGCCCCACATCAAAGGGTTCGAGCATGTGGGTGCGGACAAAATCGGTGAGATTCCCAACGGATTTGAGGGACACGGTCTGGAGGAAGAGATCGAGGGCCTGCTCGTTATCGATCCCGAAACGGCGGCGGAACCAGGAGCCGTAGGGGGGGAAACTGTCGAACAGGGCCACTCCCGCGTCCTTGAGCCGCTTGCGCAACGTGAGGATGTCGGCGCCGAATTGGGCGAAGTCGGCGCCGATGGTCAGGTCGCGCTCGCAGGCCGCATAGAACCGGGCCGGCTGCCCCTGAGCCTCCTTCGTCCAGAAGACCTGGGCCAGGGTCACGGTCTTGCCGTAGCCGGCGTTGTGAAAAACGCCGAGGAGCACCGAATAGCTGTTGTGGTCGCGCAACGCCACCGGCTTGGCGCTGCCGAGGGTTTCCTGGCGCTCTGATTTGTAGTATCCCAGGGTGTAGGAGCGCAGGCTCCGTTCCTTGGCGTCGGCCCCGGCCGCCTTGTTATAGGCGATGCGCTGGCTTGGCGCCAGCAGGGTAGTCAGAGCATCCACCAGGGTCGATTTCCCGGAACCGATATCCCCGGTCAGCAGAGCGTTACGGCCGTTAAGATGGAGGACCCACACCCGCCGGTCAAAGGTCCCCCAGTTGAGCACTTCCAGACGTTGCAAACGGAACCCGGCCAACCGGTCATCCGCCATGAATTCCAGCTCGAGGTTTTCAATCATCTTCCCGCTCTCCAGGCTGCCCCAGCCGCTCCTGATAGGCGGCGAGCCGCTGATCCAGCTCGTTGAGCCACTGGGCATCGACGAACGCCTTGAGTATGCGACGCACTTCGAACATCTGCTCTTGACCCCGCAGGCGCCGGGCGAAACCGAGATCAACCACCTTGTTGAGATAGGCGTCAACCTGGTCGATCAACCGGGTTTCGTTGCTCCCGGCGGGAAGGAAGACCCGAATCAGCTCGGCCACCTCGTCCCGGGAAAGGATCAGCCGCGTGCCGCCGCCCGCGGCGTCAAACTCCGCCAGCTTCTTGCGCAGCAGCGCCAGCAGCAGACTGACCGGGAAGGAGAGCTGGCGCCGCGCCACCAGGCGCGGCACCCTGGCCGCCTCGTCACCGGCCTCCGGCCTGGAGCGCAGAAAAGCATACCCCTCGGCCTCGTCCAGGATCAGTTCCAGGCCGAGCACGGCCACGTAATCGCGCACCGCCGCCTGCAGATTCAGCAGGGAATTCCACAGTTCGGGGCTCTCCTCCAGGTAGACCACCCCTTTGAGCAGCGGCACCACCACGGCTGACAGATCGTGACCATCGCCTGGAACCCCGGGGGTTCCTTTATCCGGGATCGCCATCGTCACTCCCTCACGAAAACAATGCGCGGAATCCGGGCCGCGCGAACCGTGCCCTCCGCTGTTTGCCACTCCACCCGCTCCCGCTGCTCCTCGTCCACGGCCGAGCCGGGCCAGTCGCCGGCGACCTGCAGGTAGGCGATCAGCTCGGCCAGGCCGTGACGCAGGGGATGGCGAGCGATGACCTCGCCGAGGCCGATCCGGGAAGCCGCCTGCAACTCGCGACGAATATAACCGGCCAACTCCTCGCGATCAACCACCACTTGGGCGTAAAGCGCCGCCGTATCGATTTCGGCCTCCCCGACCTCCGGATCCAGATCGGCGATCAGCGGCTTCAGGGGCGGAGAATACAGGGGGCGTTCAAAGGGGAGCTCGATGGCGGCGCCGTTTTCGGCCAACGCCATGAAGTTTCCTCCGGGCAGTTCCTCGCGCACCGCCAGGGCGCGGCCCTCGATGTCGCGCAGGATATCCATGATGCGGCGGTTTTCCAGCCACGCCTGGTCGTCGAGAAAGCGCCGCAACTGCCGGGAGAGCAGGGCCACGGTGCGCTGGGTGTGCTCGCCCGCTTCCAGCCAGTCGTAATGAATGCGCTGCAGCCGCGGCTCCGGATGCAGCTCCTGAACCGGCTTCAGATCCAGGATCTGCTCCAGGAGGCGGGTCAGTTCTTCTTGCCGGGTCGGGGACATGAGGAAATCCCAAAAGGCCCGGAAGCTCGTGCCCTCGTCGGAATCGGCGATGGCGTCCCGCTCCCCCATAATTTCTTCCAGCAGAGCGCCCTTGCCCCCCTCCCAGAGCGCGATACGCTCCCGCACCCGGCGGTCGAGGGTGCGGAAATTGCTTTCGACCGCGCGGAAATCGCTCAGCAGTTCCCGTGCCATTTGTAAGAATTGCTGAAAGCGGTCCTTGACCGCGGTTTCGTCCAGGAGCGGGAGATCGCCGTTGCGGATGCGACCGATCTCGGCGTCGATGGCCTCGCGGCGTTTCTGCAGCTCGGCGATCCGCACCCGGGGGTCGGTCTGGCTCCCTTCGCTCATCTGCCGCAACAGTTCGAACAGGGTCAGCAGCCGCGACTCGGTCCCCACGAAACGCCGCTCCCCCAGGCTGGCCAGCCAGGTCAGGGCCTTCTCCGTGGCCGGGGTCAGATCGAAATGGGGTTCGTCGGAACCGGCAGGATAAAACTTCCGCAACCAGCCCTTGGCATTGTCGGCCCAGTCGTCAAGATAAGAGCGCCCCGAACGCGGGAAGGCCTCGGCCCCGTACTGCTCGCGCAGGGCGAAGAGCTCATCCTCCAAGGCCTCGGCCAGATCGGCCTGGGACATAATCCGGACATTGGGAGCGATAAAAACCCGGAACAGGAATCCCGCCACCAGCGAGGCGTGATCGGAGCGCAGCAGTTTCCAGGCGGGATGGTTCTGGCGCAGCAGCTCAAGGGTGGTGAAATCAAGGGGCATGGGGGGAAAATCCGTTGGGCAATTGAACAGTAATCAGAGGGCAAGGCCGGTTATCCCTCCTCGCCTTCTTCTTTTTCCCTGGCCACCAGTCCACGCCAAATAAAGATCGTACCTTCATTCAAATCCCGCTGATCGTTTTGACTCAGCTCCTTGTTGAGAGCCTTCGCATTGGGAATATCCGCCATGGTCAGGGGGATGGCGGCCCCCGTATGCATCCAGGCCGTTTTAAAAGGGAAGATCCTGAGCCCGAACAACCCGCTGATGACATCCTGTTTCGATATGCGGCTGTCGAGAACAAAAAATTCCTTTCCCGAAAAGGTGTCCCAGGCAATGAACCCCCCTGGAGGAACCAACTCCTTGACCATAAAGATGGAAAACATAGCCTGAGCCATGCCTTGCAGAAGCGACCGCTCCATGGACCCCTCTGGGTAGCGATTGCTATTCAGCATCTGCTGGACAAAATTGATGCCGCGGGGGCGGTGCATATAGGTCGCATAGTCCTGGAACAGCTCCATTCCGTATTCATCTTCAAATATTATGGCCTTTTTTCCTCCCTGTTTTTTTAGCATTCGAAGCCGCTTGGCGCAGGCCTGATAGGCCTCTTTCCGGATCAGCTTGCCGGTCTCGGAATTTAAACGTTTCAACAGCTCCAGCATCGCTGGATATTCGGCAAACAGGGCTTCATAATCGGCAGGGATGACGGCCGTATTTCCAAAATCTTTTTGGGCTTTGCCAACCTGGGTTGCCTCAATATTTAAAGAATCTGGCTTCGACAAGGGATCAACCTCCGGTAGTTTTTAAAATCTATCGCTTCATATCAAACCAATGATCACTCCACGTCGTAATTTTTCTCGCCTCACCCCAAGCGCTCAAAAATCCGGCGCAGATTACCTCCCCCTCCCTGACCCTCCCCCTTCTGGGGAGGGTAACTATTTTCCTCCCCCCAGCGGGGGGAGGTCAGGAGGGGGGCGCTACTCCCCGTTGAACATGCGGCGTTTGAAAACCGGATCGAGGGAACGCGCCTCGGGAATGAAACTGTCGCTGTTGACCAGCACATCCTCGGCCCCTTCGGTCAGCTTTTGCGCCAGGACGAATGCCCGGTCAGCCTCGTTTTGTTTTGTCTAGAAGTTGCAACAGAAACGCCTGCCCAAGGGGGATGAAAAGAATCAGGAGGAAGAGGAGGGCATCGTCCTGCTCGATATCGTTTCCCAGCCGATGGCCACCATGCAGAACACCATCGCCCGTTTGAAACTGGCCACCTACTCCCCGGATGTCGCCATTTCCATTTCCAAAGCCGCCTGCACCTTCCTCGATTTCCACCGCGCCGACGAAATGATCCGGCTCGGATACCATCAGGCCGGGGTAACCATGGAATCCTTTCTGGCGGAAAGCGGCGGCCAGCCAAATAAAAATCGGACGTTGGCCTGGACAACCACCTGCTCATCAAACAAGCCAAGCTGTCTGGCGCTCAATCCCTTCCTCCATGGGTGGTCCCGAGCCTTGTCACCCGTCGCCTTCCGGCCCCTCCAGGCTCCCCATTAATCTGCTGAAAAATTCCGGCGCTGGCGCTTCGAAGCTCAGCCGCCTGCCGCTGAAGGGGTGCGGGAAGGAGAGGAAGCGGGCGTGCAGCGCCATGCGCGGCTCAAGATCATCCTTTTTCCCGTATTTGGTGTCGCCGACAATGGGATGCCCGATCTCGGCCAGATGCACCCGGATCTGGTTTTTCCTTCCGGTCAGCAGAACCACCTCCAGCAGGGAGAGGTTTCTTTTCACCTTCAGCAGGCAGTAATCGGTCCGGGCCAGGCGACCCTGGCCATCTTCCGAAGTGGAAAAAACGAAATAGTCCTCGTCCTCGGCCAGACGGGAGGTGATGGTGCCGCTGGGCTCGCAGACGCCGTGGACCACGGCCAGATATTTCTTCTCGGTCTGGGGCCAGTTCGCCTTGAGGCGGTACATCGCCTCCTCGCTCTTGGCAAAAAGCAGCAGACCGGAGGTGTCCCGGTCCAGCCGATGGACGATGAAGAGGCGCTTGCGGCTCTTGCCGCAGCCGGCCCGGAAGTATTCGGTCAGAATGGAGTGGACGGTGCGCGATTTCTCGTGCACCGTGGCCACGGTCAGAAGCCCGGCGGGCTTGTCCACCACCATGAGCTCCCGGTCCTCGTAAAGGATCACCAGGCCGTGGGGAAGGCGCCGGAGGCCCCGGCTGAGCGGTTTTTTCATGGCAAACCGGGATCCACGGATTTCCTGCTTGGGAACATATCCCAAAGAACGTTTGACGCCACGATACGTACCGTCATTAAGCCGCCGCAAAAAGCACCTTTGACAGGTCTTTTAACAGGTGCTAAATTGGCACCTATCCAGGAGGCTCCCATGAATGCCAAATTTTCCGAAGACGTCATACCCCTCACCGAAATGAAAATCAACCCCGGCAAGGTGATCCGACAGGTTGCCGACGTCCATCGTCCGGTTCTCCTGACCAGTCGCGGCCGGGGGGTCGCCGTAGTCCTGGCTCTGGAGGATTTTGAAAAGAACGAGGAAGAGAAAGAGTTCATGCGGGCGGTGGTTGCCGGGTTGAATGATCTCGAAGAAGGCCGGGAACTCAGTCTCGCTGAAGCGAAAGAGCGCCTCGGGCGGGGATGATGGCCGGTCACCTCCCCATCACCCTGGCTGTTTCGGCCTTGAACGACCTCGAAGAGATCAGAAGCCACTACCTGGAAAAACAGATCCCGGAAGTTGGCGAGAAACTGACAAGGGATATTTTCAACGCCATGGAGGGACTCGGCCTCTTCTCCGATCAGGGCCGAATCGTCCCGGAATTCGGCCAGCCCCTGCTCCGCGAACTGATTCATCCCCCCTTCCGTATCGTTTACCGCCGCGACCCCGGACGGATACGGGTTGTGCGTATCTGGCGGAGCGAGCGCCTGCTCCGGTTTCCGGAGAAGAATCGGTAACCGACCTTGCGGGCTTCCACCGTCACCGTAGCACTGGAGCCCAATCTCCGGCATTGGGCGCCGCTGGATTCTATGACTTTGATAGGCATCCCTCAGCCCCGCAATCACGTTGGCCGCCCTGTCGTTCCCCTTAAGGCGTTCCTCCGGCGTCATATCAAGAAACATGGCGACCAGTGCATTATCGACGGATTGGTTCTGGTTTTTTCCCCTCGGAGAATTTATTTGAGGCGTCGTCTCAGTTAACGATTCCCCTGAAAAAACCTGAAAAAATGGCGGCGCCACGTGCGGAGAGTATCAGAAAAGAGTTGCAAAGTCGATGGAACAGCCATTGAGCCTATTCCCGACGTACCGCCGAATGTGATAGGTTTTTAAACCGAAACACACCCCTCAATAGATTAAGGAACCATGACCTCTTTCTCATCCGTTCTTTCCCACCCCTGGGACCTCTCTCCCAGGGAGGCCGTCGCCCTCCAGAAATCCCTGGCCGGGAGGATCATCGAAACAGACGATTTCGGGGAGCTGCGATACGTCGCGGGAATCGACATCGGCTGGAAAAGAGGGGATGAAAAAGCCAAAGCCGCGGCGGCGGTGCTGACCTATCCGGAGCTGGAGCTGGCCGATTGGGCCGCCGCCGAATGGGAGATCACTTTCCCTTACGTGCCGGGGCTGCTCTCCTTCCGGGAGGTGCCGGCGGCGCTGGAGGCGCTGGCCAAACTCAAAATCCGCCCCGACCTTCTGCTCTGCGACGGCCAGGGGCGGGCGCACCCGCGCCGCTTCGGACTGGCCTGCCACATCGGCCTGCTGACCGGCCTCCCCGCCATCGGGGTCGCCAAGTCCAGGCTCTGCGGCCAATTCGGAAACCTTCCGGAGCGAAAAGGGAGTTCGGCGCCGCTGACGGACCGGGGTGAGATCATCGGGTTGGTGCTGAGAAGCCGCACCGGGGTCAAGCCGCTGTTCGTCTCCGTCGGCCACCGGATCGGACTCGCAACGGCCAAAGAGGTGGTGCTGCGGTGTGTGACCCGCTACCGGCTGCCGGAGACCACCCGCTGGGCGCACCGCATCGCCTCCGAGGGTGTCTGCCCCCAGAATTCCAGCATTTTTTCAAAGGATTCCGCCCATGTCCGCTAAAAAGAAGAAAAAAACCACCGTCTCCCTGGTACTCGGCAGCGGCGGCGCCCGCGGCTACGCCCACATCGGCATCATCCAGTGGCTGACCGAGCACGACTACGACATCCGCTCCATCGCCGGCTGCTCCATGGGCGCTTTGGTCGGCGGCATCTACGCGGCCGGGGAACTCGATTCCTATTCCCGGTGGGCGCGCGCCCTGGAACGCACGGACGTGCTGATGCTGCTCGATTTCAATCTCGGCGGTCTCGGTTTTTTCAAGGGGGAAAAGGTCATCGGGGCGCTGAAGAAACTGATCGGAGACCGCAATATCGAGGACCTTCCCATCTCCTTCACGGCGGTGGCCACCGACATCCAGACCGAAAAGGAGGTCTGGCTCAGCAAGGGCCCGCTGTTCGACGCCATCCGCGCCTCCATCGCCATCCCCACCTTCTTCACCCCCTTCAATTACCAGGGAAAGACCCTCTTCGACGGCGGCCTGCTCAACCCCATCCCCATCGCGCCGACGCTGCGGGACATGACCGACCTCACCATCGCGGTGAATCTGAGCGCCAAGGGGGAGGTTCCGGCTTTGGAACCGGAGCCGAGACCGGAGCCGCAAAACGCCTGGGAAAAATACCGGGCCGAGATTGTCGGGTTCGTGGAGGAACTGCAGCAGAAATGGCTCCCCCGGAACTCCCCCGAAGAGCAGGATGAGGAGATCGGCCTGCTCGATATCGTCTCCCAGTCGATGGACACCATGCAGAACGCCATCGCCCGCTTCAAGCTCGCCACCTACTCCCCCGATGTCATCATCCCGGTTCCCAAGTGCGCCTGCACCTTCCTCGATTTCCACCGCGCCGACGAGCTGATCCGGCTCGGATACCATCAGGCCGGGGTGACTATGGAATCCTTTCTGGCGGAAAGCGGCGGCGGTAAATCAAAAAAATAAGGGGCCACGCAGACCCCCCTGGTTTTCCAGACATTTTTCCGGCCCCCTAGCGGCGCCACTCGATCTTGGCGAAAGCGCTGTGGTTGTGGATGCTCTCCTGGTTGACGGCGGTCACCCGGAACCACGCCACCCGAGGGTCAGCCATCATCTTCTGGGCGACGTTGCGGACAATGTCCTCGACGAAGACCGGATGGTCGTAGGCCCGCTCGGTGAGTTCCTTCTCGTCGTCGCGCTTGAGCAGGGCGTACACGGGGGCCGAAGCCGAGGCCTCGGCCACTTCGACCAGTTCCTCGATCCAGATCAGCTCCTCCGGTTTTTCCGCGACCGTACAACTGCGCGCCTCGATGGTGATGTGGCCGCGCTGATTGTGAGCGCCATAGCGGGACAGGGCCTTGCTGCACGGACAGAGGCTGGTCACCGGCACCTTGACGCTAAGCACGAAGTCATCCCCCCCCGCCCCCGACTCGCCGACGAAGGCGCATTCGTACTCCATCAGCCCCGGCGCCCGGCTCACCGGCGCCAGCTTCTCCAGAAAATAGGGGAAGACCACCTCGACATGCGCCCGCTCGGCGTCGAGACGCTCCTGGAGGTCATGGAGGATATGGAGCACCGTCCACATCGTTACCTCGCCGCGATGGGAATTGAGCACCTCGATGAAGCGGCTCATGTGGGTCCCCTTGAAGTGGTGGGGGAGATTGACGGTCATCGTGATGTTGGCCACCGTGTCCTGGCGGCCGCGGTGACGGTCGAGGACTGTGATCGGGTAGCGGAGATCGCTGACGCCGACCTGGTCCACGGGGATGTTGCGATTGTCGGGGCGGTTCTGGACATCGACCATAAAGCTGTTTCCTTTAAAGCGTCCTTTCCCAGACGGGAGGATCGCCGGTTTGCGGGTGTTATCTTGATAACATGCCGGATAAAGAGGAATCCAGCCAAAAAAAGTTCCTGACGAAGCCGCACAACGTCAGCCGACTGCTCCGCCAGGAAAAAGAAACCCGGGGGCCATCCGCTCAAACCCGACTTCAAGGCTCCTCGAGGGCTTTTTTCCTTGAAAAAATGGTTATTTTTTCATCCCCTTCTTCCCTCTGCCAGGCTTTTGTACCAAACCGGCGACAATTTCCCTTGCCTTGGCTTGCAATCTGCACTAAACAATATTTTTAATCGACTTTAATTTTTCATTGATTTTACCGGTTCTCAGGATTTGCGCTTCGTCCCCATGAGCCTCAACGGAAAAGCCCTTCTCATCCATCTCTCCTTTCTTTTTTTAATGCTCTTGACCCTGCTGGTCATCGGGCGGGTGTTTGTCCTGGGGGAATTCGGGCGCCTGGAACGGCAGGAGATAACCCGCGACCTGGAACGGGTCGAAATGGCCATCGACAGCGATCTGGCTCCCCTGGCCACGCTGGCCCGCGACTGGGGGTTCAAGGACGATACCTACCGCTTTGTCCAGGACCGCAACCGGGAATTTCAGAAAGCCAACCTGAATCGGGACAGCCTCCGCAACATCGGGCTCCATTTCCTGCTGTTGACCGATCGGCAGGGGACTCCGGTCTGGGGCGGTTATCTCCCCGGCAACCAGGCTCTGGCCCCCGCCCCGGCCGCCGTCACCGATTTCATCAAGGAACGCCTGAAGCGGGATTACAGCCAGGAAACCGGTTTCAAGGGGCTGTTTCAGCTGGAAAGGGGCCAGTATTGCCTGGTGGCGGCCACCCGCATTCTGCGGTCGGATCGTTCCGGTCCGGAACAGGGCTGGGTGGCGATGGGGCGCCTGTTCGACAAGGCCTATCTGGACAGGGTGGCAGGCCGGACCAAATTGGAGCTCTCCTTCGACCCGGCCGGACCGGAATCCTCGGCGCCGCTCCCGGCCCCGTTCCGACAGGATGAAAAACGGATCTTTCTGACAAAAACCCTCTTCGACCGGGACGGCATCGAGGTCGGGCGCCTCACCGTCACCAAACCCCGTGCCATCTTCCGCGCCGGGGTGGAAACCGCAGTATCCAGCCTGCTCATCTATGCTCTGTTCGGCATCCTGTTCATGGGGCTGACGATCTATTTCCTGAAGAATCAGGTTCTCGACCGGGTGTCCCGCCTCAGCCGCGAGGTTGAACAACGGGGGGAGGAGGTGGGCGATTTCACGCCGATTCCCTGCCTCGGCAACGACGAGCTGACCCGCCTGGCCGAGAAGTTCAACGACGCCTTCCTCAACCTCCGGGAGACCCGCCAATATCTGGAGCAGGTACAGAACCTCTCCCCCATGGGGCTGATGCTGGTCGACGCCGAAAGCCGCAAAATCCTCTACGTCAACGATTACGCCTCGTCTCTCGTCGGCCTGCCTCCCCAGGACATCGTCGGCAATATCTGCCACCAGTTCGTCTGCCCCAGTGCCCACTACCACTGCCAGTTTCTGGATCTGGGGCGCGATTGTCATTGCAGCCGCCGCATCCTGCTCGGCCACGAGGGGAAAAAGATTCCGATCATCAAATCGGTGGGGAGGTTCGTCCACAAAGGCTGCGAGGTCCTCATGGAGACCTTCATGGATTACTCGGAAGCCGATGCGGCCCAGCAGGAAACGCAGAAATCGGAGGAGCGTTTCCGCGCCATCTTCATGAACACCGGCACCGCTTCCCTGATCGTGGACGAAACGGAGGCCATCCAACTGGCCAACCGTGAATTCCTGGAGTTGGCGGGGCACCGCCAGGACGAGGGCTATTTTACCTTTTGGACCGACTATTTCGACAGTCAGGAAATCGCCGCGATCCGCCACAACCTGGTCAGGGAAGAGGAGGATCCCGATCCCCGTAACGTCACCGGGGAGTTCACCTTAATGGGGGCCGACGGCCGTCACCACTTCGTGGAACTGAAGATTTCGAAACTCCCTTATTCGGATCACAGCATCATCTCCTTCCTCGATGTCACGGGCCGCAAACAGGCGGAAATGTCCCTTGAAAAACAGGCTTTCTTCGACCCGCTGACGGGCCTTCCGAACCGCAGCTACTGGTATACCTGCCTCGACGAGGCCCTGAAAAAAGGGGCGGAGGGATCCATCCCCCTGGCGGTCATGCTCATCGACCTGGACGATTTCAAAAAAGTCAACGACAGCCTCGGCCACCAGACCGGGGATCAGCTTCTCAAGGAAGTGGCGGGGCGCGTTTCCGAGGTGATCCGCCGTCATGACGTCTTCTGCCGGCTGGGGGGCGATGAATTTACGATCCTGATCCAGGATTTGAAAAATTCAGAGGACCTCGACACCATCGCCGGGAAAATCCTGGCGACGATGAAACGCCCCTTCCAGCTCGCATCAACGGAAATCTACATCGGCTGCAGCATCGGCATCTCCCTCTTTCCCGCTGACGGCAAGTCCAGGGAGCTGCTTTTCAGCCACGCCGACCTGGCCATGTACGACGCCAAGCAGAAGGGAAAAAACAACTACTCCTTTTACCTGTCCGGAATGGACTGCCAGATCAGCGAACGGCTCTCTCTCGAAAAGGAGATCCGGAACGCCCTGGAGCTGAAGCAGTTCGAACCCCATTTTCAGCCCATCTACGCCCTCGGCGACCACTCCCTGTACGGGGTGGAAGCGCTGGCGCGCTGGCGCAAGGGACAGGGCGAAATCGTCCTGCCCAAGGATTTCATCCCCTTCGCCGAAAGCACCGGTCTGATCATCCCCATCGACCTCCATATCATGGAATCGGCCTGCCGGACCGTTGCCGCCTGGAACGGCCGCTATTCCCCGGCCCTGACCCTGTCGGTGAACGTTTCCGCCCAGCATTTCCAACGCGGAAATCTGATCGGCGATATCGAAAACATCCTGCACCGGACCGGCCTCCCCCACTCCTGCCTCAATATCGAAATCACCGAGACCACCTTGATGGAAAACTTCCCCAACGCCAGGAAGGTCATTGAAAAACTCAACGCCAAAGGGATATCCTTCTCCCTGGACGATTTCGGCACCGGACACTCTTCTCTTTTCTACCTGAGCGAGCTCCCCTTCCAAACGCTGAAAATCGCCAAGACCTTCATCGATATGCTGGCAGAAAACAGAAACGGCTCCGAAAGCATGGTTTCCACCGTGATCGCCATGGCCCGCCAGCTGGAGATGACCTGCACCGCCGAAGGGGTCGAGGAAAACCGTGATCTCGAATTCCTGCAGCAGAAAGGGTGCGACAGTGTCCAGGGCTTCATCTTCTCTCCGGCCCTGGAAGCACGCGATTTCGAAGAGAGGATTCTCCCCTTCCCTTTCAACCTCCCGGCCGACTCCCATTGAACGCCCCCAGCTTCAGGCCTTGAAAAAACATGTATTTTAAAACCGCCGAGGGAGTCGATCTCCATTACCGGAGCGAAGGGGCCGGGCAGCCCCTGCTTCTGATCCACGGCCTGGGGGGGAGTACCCTCGACTGGGAATTTCAACGATCCTTCCTGTCCGGCCGTTTTCATTTGATCCTGGCCGATCTGCGCGGCCATGGCCGCTCCGGCCGCCCGACCACCGGCTACACCATCCCCTCTTTTGCGTCCGATACCGCCGCCCTCCTGACCTCGCTTTCCCTGCCGCCGACCCATGTCGTGGGCATCTCCCTGGGAGGGATGGTGGCCTTCCAACTGGCGCTCGATTGCCCCCATCTGGTCTCCAGCCTGGTGATTGTCAACAGCCTCCCCGGTTTGCCGTCGGGCAGCCTGCGCCAGCATTGGGAACTGGGGCAGCGGCTGCTGGTGACCCGACTTTTGGGGATGGGATGGATGGCCAGGGTACTTGCCAAACGGCTCTTCCCTAAAGAGGGACAAAAAGGGTTGCGGGAACTGTTCGAGCGCCGCTGGGCCGCAAACGACCCGCGGGTATATACGGCGACCTTGCTGGGATTGAAGGGGTGGAGTGTTCTGGAGCGGCTTTCGTCGCTGACGGCGCCGACCCTGGTGGTGGCGGGAGAACGGGATTTCATCCCGCTGGCTTTCAAACAAGCCTATGCGAAAAGGATTCGGGAAGGGAGGCTGGCGGTCATCGGAGATTCGGGCCACGCCACCCCCGTGGATCAGCCGGCGGCATTCAACACCCTGCTGGCCGAATTCCTCTGCTGCTAAAAAGCCGGGGAGCGTTCAAAGCGGGTCTGCTCCAATAGCCTTGCGGCCGGTCAGCAGCAGGATGTTGAACTCTTCGATTCGCCCCCTCCTTTCGCGCCGGATCCGGCAACAGTCGTCGATCCGAAGCGCTTCAAAACCGGCCTTGGAAACCAGTTCCAGCAGTTCCGGCCGGGAAAAGCCGTCATGCCCTTCAAAATCCTCACTGTGAAAGGAAACCGCCCCCTTCTCCAATTCGGCGACACAGAGCCACCCCCCCTCTCGGAGCAAAGAACCGAACACCGGGAGGATGGCGCCGGGGTCGGGAAGATGGTGCAGAACCATCAGGGTATAGATCAGGTCGAAACGGCGCTCCGGAACCTTTCCCGTAGTCAGGTCAGCCAGCCAGGGGATCATGTTTTCAGCGCCTGCGGCGGCGATCTTGCGTTTCACCACCGCCAGCATCCCGGCCGAATTGTCCACCAGCGTGATATGACCCAACTCGGAGCGCAGAAAGAAACTCAGATGCGCGGTGCCGCAGCCGAATTCCATGGCCTCCCAGTTCCGATCCAGAGGTATCCGTTCCCGGATGGAAAGGGCAACCTGGCGGGCGCGTTCCACCTTGGCGGGGTCCTGGTCCCAATCTTCGGCAAATTCATCAAAAATATTCCCGGCCATTCTTTCAACTCCCCAGCCCGAAAGGGCTCAAAAAAACATCGCATTCCCAAACCTCTTCGGGAAACGCATCGCTTGCTTCCCGTTCCTTCCCATCGTTACTTCAACCCCTGAGCGACATCGATGATAAGGCTGGCGGTCAACCGCGAACGATTGACGATACCGAGAAAACGTCTTTCCCGGTTGATGACCGGCAGATGTTCCAGGTTCTGTTCCTCCATCTGGCGGAGCGCCTGCGTTTTGACGGCGGTTTCGGAGAGCGCCTTCTCCGCCGGAATGAAACCGGGCAGCTTCTGGAGAGAAGACCGGTCGCCGGCATTCAGCGAACGGGCAAACTGGTCGGCCAGTTGATCGCCGGAAGAACCGCTGAACAAGGCAGCCAGATCGGGGGCTCCGGCCATGCCGAAAAAGGTGCGGTCCGGGTTTTCAATGATCACAAAACGGAGGAAGGGGTGTTGGCCCAGGATCTGAAAATATTCCCGGACGGCGGGCCCGTAATAGCCGCCATGCCCCAGGCGGAACAGCAGTCCTTCGGTCTTTTTTTCGACCAGGCGCGGGACCTCCTCCACCCCCCGTTTTGGATCAAGCTGGATCGGCTCGGTCGGCAACCCTTTCAAGGGGGCGATCTGGGAGGTGATGGGTGTTTGGGAAGCCTGCTTGAAAGCGGTTTCGACCTTGAGTTCCCCGATTTGCAGAGATTGAATTCTGCCGGTAATCAACAAGAAAAGGACCACCGGCAGGACCGCCACCACGATATCCGTGACACGCACCTCGAATTTGCTGTTTTTGGCCCGCAGGACCACCAAAAAAACCAGGATCAGAACGAATGCGGCCAAGGATCCGACGGTTGAAATATCCATACGCCCTCCAAGTGATCCGATGGGAATGAATTCCATTATCCCCGGAAATCGGAGCCACGCAAGAGAGGAGGGAAAAAGGACGAAGCCCTGGGAAAACCAGCCCCAGGGCTTCGTCCGGTAGGGGGGGTGATCAGCGGCGTTTCTTCGGTTTTTTCCCTTGCAGCAGATCGGCGAAAGTCCCCATTCCGGCCCCGGAGGGTTTATCGAAATAGGAACTGGCGGCCTGCTCTTCCGCTTCCGCCGCGGGGGAGTCAGCACCGGCCAGAAGCAGCGAAATCCGGTGCTGCTCCCGGTCGATTTTCTCGACCGTCACGGTGATCCGTTGGCCTGTCTGAAGAACCTCCTGGGCATGTTTGATCTGGCGTCCGGAACCCAATTTCGAAATGTGAATCAGGCCGTCGATCCCTTCCGCCAGGGAAACGAAAGCCCCGAAGGGCGTGAGCCGCGCCACCTTGCCGGGATAGCTCCCCCCTTCCCTGAACAGGTCCTCGACCCGGCTCCAGGGATCCGCCAAGGTGTCGCGGATGCTGAAGGAAAAGCGGTTCTTTTCCCAGTCGCAGCTCTTTACCGCCACCTCCAGTTCCTGCCCCGGCTGCAACACGGCGCGGATGTCCTCCACCCGCCCGTAGCCGACCTCGGAAATGGGAACCAGCCCTTCGAGCCCCCCGATATCGACGAAGGCGCCGAAATCGAGGACATTGGTCACCACCCCTTTGACCACCATCCCCGGCTGGAGGGTCTCCTTGAGAGCCTCGCGCCGTTGTTTCTGCTCCTCCTCGAGAAGCACCCGGTGGGAGACGACGACGTTGCGTCCCCGTTCTCCAAACTGGGTGATCCGGAAAGACCGGGACTGCCCGATGACCTCGGCGGCGCCATCCTGACGCCGCAGACCCAACTGGGAGAAGGGGCAGAAGGCCCGCACCCCGCCCGGCAGGCGGATCTCGTAGCCGCCCTTGATTTCCTTCTCGATCCGCCCCTCGACCGGAATGCCGCTGCGCCACGCCTCTTCCATCTGGGCGGCTCCGGCGGCGCCGGAGCCAAGTTTGGTGGTGAAACGAAGTTCGCCGCCGGCGCCGGAAAGGAAATAGGCCAGCACCTTGTCCCCGACCGCCACGGTCTGATTCCCCTCGGCGTCGAGCAGTTCCCGGGCGTCCAGAACCCCCTCCCCTTTTTGCCCCACGTCGAGAAAAATCCAGTCGCCGCCGATCTGCAGCACCTTCGCCTCCACCTTCTGCCCCGGCTCCAGACGAACCTTGGTGGTCTTCAGGCTTTCCTCGAACAATTCGGCGAAACTTCCCTCCGAACCCTCGTCATTCTGTTCATTTTCTTCATTCTCTTCATTCAGTTCATCGTCGTGTTCTCGCATGGAAACCTCATGGAATGGGATAAAAAACCGGAAACATTATAGACCCTTTTGGCCGCCACCGTAACATCCATTTTTCCATCTCAAGGGAATGATTTGGGTCGAGGCGGGAAGGGGCGCAGAGAAGGATACGGCGACAGCTCGCCGTTCCCGCAGAGGCACCATCGCGGGGGTTGACATGCCGGACCGCCTGAGGTAAACACGAAGACGGGGAAAATGAAACCTGCGGTTGAAATGAACCTCTTACCATTAATGAGGAAGGTGAGCATGAAGGTACTGGTCGCATATCTGTCGGAAACCGGCAATACCGAGAAACTGGCTCAGGCGATTTTCAACTCCCTTTCCAGCGGAGAAAAAGAGCTTCTGCCCCTGGAAAAAGTCACCGGCCTGGACGATTACGACCTGATTTTCTGCGGCTTTCCGGTTCAGGCCCACAGCGTTCCCAAAAAAGCCTCCCATTTCATCAAATCGATTCCCAAGGGGAAGAAAGTGGCCTTTTTCGCCAGCCACGGTTCCCAGCGGGGGGGCGAGTTCGCCGTCACCGCTTTCCATCACGCCGTGAGTCTTTCCTCGGACCTTAAGGTTCTGGGCACCTTCGGAAGCCGGGGCCGGGTCAAAATGCAGCTCGTTGAGGCCTTGTCCAAGCAACTGGAACATCGGGCCTGGGCCGAGGAAGCCAGCAACGCGGCAACCCATCCGGACGAGGCCGATCTGAAGGATGCCGCGGATTTCGCCCGGGGAATAATCATCAAGGCACGCGCCAGCTGATGCGGGGAGCCTGAGCGACAGCCCTCCCCCCTGTCATTGATTTTTGCAGCCCCCGGCCTGATGGAACCCCCGCTGCGGGAGGTTCCTTCAGGCTTTTTTATCAGGAGATCCCCATCATGTACTTTTGGTGTTCACGCTGTTTCCGGGCTTTCGCCTCCGTTGAAGAATATCCCATGGATTGCTATTTCCCCGGTTGCGAGGCTGGCATCTACGATCTGAAGAAATGGGAAAGCTATCAGGAGAAGAACCCCGGGGCGCCGGAAATCCCCGAGCAGGGGAAGGTTTATCCTCCCCCAGGAAAATAACCCTACCGACCCGACCAAAAAATCCCGGAGGGGAAATCCGGGTCGCGGCATTCCGCCCCCAACCCTCCAGGCCAGAGCGCCTTTCAATCCTCATGCCTCTGTTCCCGCCGTTTTTCCCTCTTTCCGGCCCCAGGGTTTCTAGAAAGCTCCAAAATAGCTGTTATCATGAGAGCAAATCACCCTCAAACAACCAACAGCTAACCGGGGAGGAATACCATGGGACTTCTGGATTTCGCGAAGGAAATCGGCAAAAAACTGTTCACCCGCGACGAGGAAGCCGCGGAACGGCTGATGAATTATATCGATGAGGACAACCCCGGCATCTCGGATCTGGATGTGAAGTTCGACCAGGGCACCGTCTCCCTTTCCGGGCAGGCCGCCAGCCAGGAGGCCATGGAAAAGGCCGTTCTGCTGGCCGGCAACGTCCAGGGCGTTTCCGAGGTGAAAATAGACGGCCTCAAAACCCCGCCTGCGGAAAAAAAGGTCGAATTTTATATCATCAAGAAGGGGGACACCCTTTCCGCCATCGCCAAAAAATTCTACGGCAAAGCCCATGAGTATCCCCGCATTTTCGAAGCCAACAGGGAAGTCATCAAGGATGCCAATCTGATCTATCCGGGTCAGAAAATCCGCATCCCGCTCGATTGACAGCGATGGCCTCAACATCCTCAGAACGTGGTGATCCACCCATACCGAAGGTGATGAAAATGGATATCGGCCTGCTTCTGGAAGCGATGATGAAATCGGGGATTTCTCCCTCCTCCGAAAACCGGATGCGCAACGCCACAGGCCTTGACGGCCTGTCGGAAATCTTTGGCGGCGATTCTCCGCCATCCGGTGGTGGCGACCTCACCGATCTGCTTTCCGCCATGCTGGGTGGCCAGGAAAGGCAACCCCCCGGTGGCGGCGTCCTGGGGGATGTTTTGGGCCAGGTGGGCCATGCGGTCGGCGGCAGGAACAACCTGGCCGTGGGCGGACTGGGGGCTCTTCTCGGCGCGCTCTTCGGAGGAGGCGGCAAATCGATGGGAGGGGCCCTCGGCGGCGGTCTCATGGCCCTGCTGGGAGCCATGGCCTTTAAAGCGCTCAAAAACAGCGGCCAGAACGCTCAGCCCCCGCTGGGCCTCGTGGAACCGAAAACGGATCGAGAATCCTGCCAGTTGGAACACCAATCGGAGCTGGTTCTGAGAGCCATGATCAATGCCGCCAAGGCAGACAACCGGATCGATGAACATGAAATCCGGCGCATGGGGGGCAAGCTCCAGGAATTCGGGGCGGACGCCGAAGCCCAACGCTATATGATGAAACAGATGCAAAAACCGATGGAAACGGACGATTTGATAGCGGCCGCTCAAGGTCAGCCTGAATTGGCCGCGGAAATTTACGCGGCCTCCCTGCTGACAATCGAGGTCGATACGCCGGCGGAAAGGAATTATCTGAATCGACTGGCCTCAGGTCTGGGCCTCAACCCCCAAGTGACAAAAAGCATCGAGGACCTGATCGGGCTGAATCCGTAAATAAGCCTCACTAGAGAACCTTGGCCTGGAAGGTATTTCCGGCGCTCAGGTCGCCCTTGGCAAACCCCTTGCCGAACCAGCGTTGGCGCTGCTCGGAAGTGCCGTGGGTGAAACTGTCCGGAACGACATAGCCCTGGGTCCGTTTCTGGATCCGGTCGTCGCCCACGGCGCTGGCGGCGTTGAGCGCCTCCTCCAGATCCCCCGCCTCCAGCAGATTCATCCTCTTGACATGATGGGCCCA
>JAFGOW010000184.1 GCA_016926265.1 Deltaproteobacteria bacterium
AGGGATATTTAGGCACCGCCAGACGAAAGGGGCGGCAACAGATAAGCCATGCCTACGGGAGTCCTGACCTGTCCTCTACTCTACCGATTTACGCCCGTCGGAAAACGGCGTCACTATATCACCTTCGCCTGAGACAGGGCTGACCCCAATGACCCCTCGCCGTCAACGCCCGGCGAAAAACTCCCCTCAGGAAAACTCCCCTCGGGACTGGCCCCGCGCCCTCTCGCCCCGCCCGCGACTTTACATAACCCGCTGTTATCCCCCCTTATCGCATCCCGCGCCCGCCGGAAAACGCAGCTTGTACGTCCTATCCGTCCTACCTGTGCGTGAGAGCAGCAATGTCGGCAATGAGCTGCCGGTGCAGGTCAGTCAAGTCCGCAGCAGTGAAGAAATGTGCCCAGTATAAGTAGGAGAAGACCATGGTTTTCGCGTCCTGAAAATCCGACACGTGGATAGTCAACGGCATGGGCTCTCTTTCGGGGTAAAGGTAGTTGAGGGTGGCTATCGACTGACATTCCCTATTGTTCTGGCAGTAATAGGAGAAACAGACTTGGGGGGCATATTGGCCATATTGCTTGCTGAAGGAGTCGGCATAGACCTTTTTATTCCAATCATAATGCCGGCATCGATACGTGTTCCGGCTTTGATTTTTCACGGCCTCAATGCAGGTCGGAAGATCGTCCGAGCGGCTGAAATCAAAGATAATCGGCGTGGTTATTTCATATGCGCCGAGGCTATTCTTTTCATTTATGCCCACGCGATTGGCTATGGGTATTTCGATGACGAAGCGCTTGCGGCCAGTGGTTTTCCTGAGATGACGCGCCAAGGCGGCGACAATGACCATGTGCGGCGAGACATTATTCTGCCGGCCATATTCATCCAAGGCCGTTTTGAGTTCTTGGGCGCCGGGCAGGGACAATCTCTGCACGATCGCGTCGCTTTGCCCAAGCAGAGCAGGAAAGAGAGGCTCGGCCTGGCCCAGCTCGGCAAATTTCTTTACCCAAATTGCCGCGTCCCGGGGATACTTTTTACTTGCACGATACCTGGCGATGTCCTCTAAATGCCTGGCGAAGGGGTACCAGCTGACCGTGGCCTGACCAGATGACAACGAAGCGCAGATTTTGTCCTTCAACGACAATGCCGAATAGCCATCGAAAATGACATGATTGAAGCAGAAATAGATGTGGTGCATTGAGTCGGCGATGGAATAAATAATGCCGCCGAAAAGTTTATCACGGTTGTTGATGGTCACCGCCGGGTCGTGCCGGATGAAGTGATCGAAATCGTCTCGACTGGCAAAATTGACGATGGGGATGTGGCATGGTTGGCAGGGATGGAACGCCATGAAGCAGCCGCGATTCGACGCCACGATTTGAGCCGAGAAGATGTCGGCATTGGACATGCAGTTTTCGACCGTTTTGGCGATGGTTTCCGGGGGGATTCGCTGCGGAAATTCAATAGTGAGGGCGATTTTGAGCAGGTTTCCGGCAAGGGTTTCATTGAGGTTGAAGAAGTAGTCTTGTTCGTCGCTGAGGGGGAGCAATCGTGGCACCGCCGAGGGGCTGACGTTGTCGTGGCTTTTCATGGCAATAGCTTTGTCATGGGGGCTGTTTTTTCGTTCTGTGGCGCGCTGTGCTCGTGCTGGTTATTCATGCTACTTGCCCCGGGTGATTGCAGTGCTTCGTTTCTGGGTACGAAGACCACCCGTAGCTCGCTGCCGGGCACATCGCGCTGAATGGCACTTTGCATACTGGCGACAACGCGCGACACGTCGTCTATTCGTTGAGTTGGTTTGAAGCTGAGAGCGATTTCGATGAAAGTCCGGCTGCCTGCACGCCGTGATCTGACGCCATGGAAATCCTCGTAGTCATCGAAGTGCTCTACTAGGCTGCGGTCGATTTTCAGCTGCAGGTCCTCGTGCAGTGTTTTGTCCAACATGTCATTGACTTCCGCCACCAGCTTGGGGATAAACGAAGCGATGGCGATGCATACGAAAATCAAGGCGAGGAGCGGGTCCATATAGATGGCCCAGGCTCTATCCCTGAGCAGAAACCACAGCAGCAAGGACACGCAACAGGTCAATGATGAGAGGGCGTCAGCCCGATTCAGCCGCCACTGCATATCCATGACCGGCGAGTACTCTTTGCTGGCCAGACTCTTGTTTTTCAACCAGAACCAGCCCATGACCAGGAACAGCACGAACTGCAGCATGGCGCCGACGAAGGTGAAGGTGGTGTTCGGGGCGCTCGGCTTGACCATCTTGATGAGCGCAAAGCCGGCAAGGAGCAAGAGAGCGGCGATATAGGCCATGGAACAGACTGCGCTGGTCAGGACTTGCAGCTTGTCCGTTCCGTAGTCAAAACCACGCAGGCGGCCGAGACGAATGGAGCGGAGGACGCGCCAACTCAGAAAATTGACCAGGATGAAGCGGAGGTTGTCCGGCACGTCACTCATCAACACCAGTGAGCGGGAAAACAGGGCCAGGAGCAGATTGGGGACGCACCACAGCATGGCGAGCACCAAGATAATCAGCACCGATTTTTCCTGCTTATACATGATGTCGTTCTTTGCCAAGGCATGCTCCTACGCGTGCGGTTCTGTTTCCGTCGGTGTCCGGGGGCGTTTGCCGTTGCCCGGCGCTTTTCACGCGCCAAGGCGGTCAGCGTTGGCCGGAAAATGCCAGAACTTCCGTGTCACGCGGCAAAGAAGTCCCGCCAGTCCTGCCCAGAAGGGACGTTACCATAATCGTACCCATCCGACCCTCCGTGGTTCTCCGTGCGAGCGCACCCACGCCCCACCCCCGGACGGCTGTAACTATTCACAATCTTTGCAGGTACCTGCGTTTATCGTATCAAGCCGTTTTAGGGTGGCCTCTCTTCGCGTCCTTGCGTGAGCCAAGGTCTTTGGTTTCACGCCCGTTCGCTCAAGCTCACTCAAGTCGCCAAGGTCGCAAAGGAGACCAAAAAGAAAAAGGGGGTTTCTTCATCCAAACCATCCGCCTACCCCCAAAAACCCAAGAGAAGAGGCTCCTTCGGTCATAAAATACACCTGTTTCTTCCCTCTTTGTGTCCTTTGCATCTTGCGGTAAGAGATCTCGCCGATGCTGAATAGCTACGAATTTGGTTTCTTAGGCAAGGCGGGGGATTTTGAAAAGCGCAGCATATCCAGTAATATGTGAGCATTTTCAAAAGCCGGGCAACGCAGCATAAGAAGAACCACAGGCGCAGTTTTTCAACAGCCTGCTAGACCACGAAGGAGATGAAGGAATACCCCGAGATCTCCAGATGCTTCACGTCGCGGGCGTACGTGGAGAACAGGATCAGGCCGAGCTGCTTGAGTTCCTCCGGTTTGGCATGAAAGAAGCTTTCCGGCACGGCGAAGTTGTTGATATCGTCCATCTGATAGCCGCATATCACCTCGGTGAAGTAGCCCTCCTCGGTTTTGGAGATGCGGAAGGTGAGGGAACGCTCCTCCCCGGCCTTTTTCTCTCCCGCCATGTAACAGAAAACCTCCTCGCAGCAGAGCGACAGACGATCGAAGATCTGATCTGGGAGGCCGAGCTTTTTCCGGCCGCCGTCGAGCAGGGCCTGCACCCTGGGCAGATCCTCGACCGTGGCGCGGAAGGTGCCGATCAGGGCCTTTTTCGGGAGCAGATAGGCGATGGTGCTGAGCATAAAGGCGGTGAAGCCGCCGATGGCCACGCTGTTTTGCAGAACCGGGGCCAGGGCGTCGGGAACGACGCCGGGAAAGTAGGTGCCGCTCTCGGCCACGAGGCCGATGGTGAGGGAGAGGCCGAGGATGATGCCGTGCTGGTTGTCGAGGCGGTTGATGGTCACCAGGCCGATGCCCGCGTGGAAAAGCAGGGCCACGATGACGATGAGAAAGCCGCCCATGACCGGCCGCGGCATGTCGAGTATGAAGCCACTGACCTTCGGCATAAAGGCGAGGACCAGAAGCAGGCCGGCGCCGCATACGCCGACCCGGCGGGAAGCGACCCCGGTGATCTCGATCAGCGGCAGGTTGTCGCAGTAGACCGAAGGGATGGCGGTGCCGAAAAGCCCTCCGGCCACCTTGCTCAGGCCGTCGCAGTAGAGGCCGCCCTGGACCTGATCGTAGGAGACCCGCCGGAAATCCCGCTGGGAGATCTGCTGGACCAGCATGATGTCGCCGGTGTTTTCGATCACGCTGGCCAGCATGGCCATGGTGAAGGCGAAGATCAGCGGCAGATGCATGGCGGTGAGGTGGAGCTCGATGCCCGGCCAGGACCAGGGGGGGAGCCCGAACCAGGAGGCCTGGAGGGTGTGCTCGAAATGCAGCTGCCCGGTCAGTGCGGCGGCCGCATAGCCGGTACCCAGGGTGAGCAGCGGCCCCCACAGCTTCAGCCTGCCGCCGAAGAGCATGAAAACCGTCAGGGTCAGGGCGGTCAGGCCCCCGACCCCGAGCTTGGCCAGGGACATCCTGGCCGAGGCCGGCCCCGATCCCGCCCAGATACCCAGGGCGATGGGGACCATGGAGGTGGCGATGAGAAGGACGACCACCCCGCCCACGGCGGGGGTGATGATGTGCCGGAAAAAACGGATGAAAAAGGTGTAGAGGAAGACCACCGGCACGGTGAGCAGGGCCATGGCGGCCAGGGTTTCGAAGCCGCCCATCCTGACCGCATCGATGGAGCAGGCCAAAAAGGCGCTGTAGGAGCCGGAGAAAAGGATGAACCCCGCTCCGATGCCGAAGTTGCCCCGGCTCTGCAGGTAGGTGAAGACCGCGGCGATGAGGATGATCCCGAAGGTGACGAACTGCAGCTGGTCCGGCGGAACCGGCAGGGTTTTGCCCAGTACGTTGGGGATGAAGATGATGCCGTCGAAGATGACCAGCACATGGGTGAAGGCCAGGGCCGCGGCAAGGTGCCAGGGGGTGGACTCGTCGACAGCGTATTTCAGTTTTTCCGTCTGCATGACGCCTCTGGATGGGGATCACCCCTTTTTCGCGAGTTCCTCGAAATTGTCCGCGATGGTGAACATGGACTGGAACCCGGAAACCTTGAAGACCTCCTTGACCATGCCGGACAGCCCACAGAAACGCAGGTCCCCGCCGGAGGCCTTGAGCTTCTTGGCGGCGCACAGGAAGCTGCGCAGACCGGCGGAACTGATGTACTGCAGATCGGTCAACTCAGCGACCACGTCGAGTTTCCCTTCATTCAACAGGCCCGTACAGGCCTTTTCGAAATCTGGAGCGGTCACCGCATCCATCCGTCCGGCCACCGACAGCAGTGTCCGGTTTGCCCTTTGTTCGTGGTTGAGAATCAGACTCATCGCATCCTTCCTTTCTTTGATCCCCGGCGTTGCCGGGGATAGCGGCCGTCCTGCCGATGGCATCCGCCAATTTACACTCCCTGCCGGTCCTTCCCACTGTTTTTTTAAAAGGGATCCGGGGCGGGTGGGGCGTCACTCTTCCGGTTTCTCCCCGGGAGGGCTGGAGGCGGCCTTCTCCGCGCTTTGTCTCCGGTTCCACCAGGCCGCCAGGATGGCGCCGGAAAGATTGTGCCAGATGCTGACCAGGGCGCCCGGCAGCGCTGCCGCGGCGCTGAAATATTTCAGGCCCAGGGCCACGGCCAGTCCCGAATTCTGCATGCCGACCTCGATGGCCAGCGTGCGGCAGACGATCGGGGGACACCGGAAGGCCCTGGCCAGGGCATAGCCGCAGACCAGGCCGCCGAGGTTATGCAGGATCCCGGCCAACACCACGAGAGGGGTCGTGGCGGCCACGGCCAGCAGGGTGGAGCAAAAGGTAAGGGTGATGGAGAGGGCGGTGTCGCCGCGGGCCAGATAGGTGATGACGTTGGAGGCCGTGCCGCCTGAGACGCAGCCGACGAGCACCATGCCCGCGGTCAATTGCGGTGACAGCCCCGGACACGGGACAGGCCGAAGGCCAGCATCGGCATGCTGCGGATGCTGCAAAAGAAAGGCAAGATCGACGCCGGGTTGATCCGCACCCTGATGACCTGGCGCCACACCTCCGGCTTCAGCGTCCACCTCAAACTCAGCGGAATTTTGCGGGTTTTTTTCTCTTCTTTTCCGATTCAATTCCTTCCGCCTGTTATCTATAATGTGCCGGTCCGGGAAGGCAACGGGCCGGCTTTTTGCAAGCCGATGGCTCCCTGAAACGTCTTGCCACGGATCCCGGGCGGTGTATCGGAAGGGCTGTTTCGCCCTTGCGAGATTTCCTGTCATCGCCGAAGGCTCGCTCCGTGGGTCCCGAAATCTACCGGAAAGTGTCATGAAGATGCTGCTCAAACATCTGTGGCTGGCGGTCGCCCTGATCCTGGGGGCTTCGGCGATCCTGCTGCTCTCCGATCTGGACAAGCGCAATCCTTGCGCCCGGGATATGGCCCTGCGAACCCAGGAGAAGTCGGCACAACCGGCCAAGGCCAAGCCGCACCGCACCGTGGCCCTGTCCTATTTCGTGCCGGCCGAGGTCTTCGAACAGACCATCGCCGGGGTCAGGGATGGCCTGGCCGAGGCCGGGTACCGGGAAGGGCAGAACCTCACCCTGGTGACGGGCCACGCCAATGGGGACATGGGGATGCTGTCGCAGGTGACCCAGAGCCTGGCCGGCCGGCGGCCCGATCTCTTCATCCCCCTGTCCACCCCCTGCCTGGGCAACGCCCTGAACCTGGTCAAGGAGACCCCCATCGTCTTCGGCCTGGTCTCCTCCCCCCTGCAGGTCAAGGCCGGAACCACCTATGCGGAGCACCTGCCCCAGGTCACGGGTGCGGTCTTCACCCTGCCGACCAGGGAGGTCTTTGCCTGGGGCCGGGCACTGTTTCCCAAGGCGGTGCGCATCGGTACCCTGTACAACCCCTCGGAGGCCAATTCCCTGGATGAGGTAGACAAGCTGCGGAGCTTTTTCCCGGAGTTGGGTTTCGAACTGGTGGCGGCCACGGTGACCAACAGCAACGAGATCCAGCAGGCAGCCCAGCTGCTGGTGCAGAAGGGGATCGACCTGTTCTTTGCCATGGGTGACAACACCTGCGTCAACGGGCTCAGCGCCATCCTCAAGATCTGCCGGGAACACGGCATCCCGGTGCTGGCCGACGACGGCAGTCTCATGGGTTCGGGCGCGCTGCTCTCCTGCGGGCCGAGTCCGTACCAGGAGGGCCGCCACACGGCGCGCCTGGCCGTCCGGGTGCTGGAGGGGGAAAACCCCGCGGCCATGCCCTTTGAACCGAGCGCGGACACCTCCCTGCAGGTCGATTTCGCGGCGGCCAGGCGCCTGGGCGTGACCATCCCCCTGGCCATGAAGAAGCGGCTCGCGCATGTCCATCACCTCTCCGGCCTGAAGGGCCGGCCGGCCCGGGTGGCCGTGGTCAATCTGGTGGAAAATCCCGTCTTGGACGCGGCCATCGACGGTTTCAAGAAGGGGCTCGAAGCGCACGGTCTGGCGGCGGAAACCGATTTCCACCTGGACTACCTTTCCGCCCAGGGGGAGCTGGCGCTGCTCCCCCAGATCTTTGACGCCGCTCTCCAGGCCCGACCCGACGTTCTCGTCTCGTTCACCACTCCGGCCCTGGTGACCGGGGCCGGCCGGGTGCACGGCACCCCCTACGTTTTCTGCGTGGCTTCCGACCCCGCCAAGATCGGTCTGTTCAAACAGGGCCGGCCCGCCAACATCACCGGGGTGCATGACAACCCGGACCTGGACCGGCTGGTGGCGATGGCCCAGGCCCACAACCCGGATCTCAGGTCGGTGGGCATCGTGTTCGATCCTTCCCAGCAGCAGTCGCAGCTTGCCGTGTCCACCTTGCGCCGGGTCGGGAAGGAGCGCGGTGTCCAGGTCCTGGAGGCCACGGCCGCGAGCGCGGCGGATCTGCCCCTGGCCACCCGTTCCCTGGTGGACCGCGGGGCCAGCGCCCTGATCCTGTCCACCGACAACCTGGTCAATACCGGCTTCAGCGCCGTCCACGCGGTGGCGGCGGGGCACGGGATCCCCATCTTCGTCACGGACATGCAGCTCATAGCCCAAGGGGCCGACGGCGGTATCGGCGACGACTATGGGGACTGGGGCCGCCAGGCCGCGGCCATGGTGGTGAAGATCCTCACGGGCGTGCCGGTGGCTGAGATTCCGCTGGAGGCGACCCGCAACGCCACTTTGGTCGTGCCCGCGCCCCGCGATGCCCTGGCCGGGAACAGGCCGGGGCGGAAACTTCCGGAGGTGCGTCTGGTGAAGTACAACCAGACCCCCTTTGCCGAGGAGTGTTCCCAGGGGCTGCTGGACGGCCTGGCCCGGGGCGGCATGAAGGAAGGCCGGGATTTCAACCTGCGGATACTGAACGCCCAGGGGGACATGTCCACCCTTTCCGATATCATGACTTCGGTGAAGGCGGATCGGGTCGATCTGCTCATGGTCGTGGCCACCCCCACGCTGCAGGCGGCCTTGCGCCAGGCCGGGGCCGACACCCGCATCGTCTTCACCGGTGTGGGCGACGCGGTCAGGGCCGGGGCCGGGACCAGCGAAACCGCTCATCTCCCCCAGGTCACCGGCATCACCACCCGCTCCCCGTTCGATAAGATGGCCAGGCTGATCAGGGAAACCCTGCCCGGGGTCAAGGCCGTGGGCACCCTGTTCACCCCGGCGGAGGTCAACAGCGAGATCTATCGGGAGCTGTTCGAAAAGGCGCTGCAGGGGTACGGGATCGAGCTGGTCGCGGTCCCGGTGACCTCTTCCTCGGACCTGGTGCAGGCCGCCGCCACCCTGTGCCGCAAGGAGATCCAGGCCGTGGCCCAGGTGAGCGACAACACCACCCGCCCCGGCTTCGCCCAGATCGCTCACCAGGCCCGGAGCAGCAATCTGCCGGTCTATGCTTTCGAAAGTTCCCAGATGAGGCACGGCGCGGTGTTGTGCCTGGCTTCCGATTACTACGAGGCCGGGGTGGAGGCGGGGGAGAAGGCTCTGGCGGTCCTGCGCGGGGCCGATCCCGGCCAGATCCCTTTCAGCAACGTCCGCTCCCAGAAGCTGATGGTGGATGTGAAGCGGGCGCAGATGTATGGCCTCATCCTTTCGCCGGAGTTGCGCGCCAGGGGCGTTCAGCCCTGAAAGGGCTCTATCCAGCCGTCTGGAATCAGGTTGGGAAAAAGAGCGGCCAGGGCGGGAGCCCCGACAGAATCGTCCGGGGGGATCACGAGGGGGCATAGGATGGTCATTCCCGAAGGTTTTCAGCGGGAATCCAGGGGGGTGGCCTTTTGCAAACAGAGGGATGACCGGCTACGAAAGAAGGAAGAAACGGAGCGCATCATGCTGAAATTCGATATTCCCCAGAGACTCGACGCTACCAATGCCAAGCAGACCGAAGACCATCTGGTCCGTCTGATCCAGATGGAGAAACCGGATCTGCTGGTGTGTGACTTTTCCGCCACGGAATACATCTCGAGCGCCGGCCTGCGGGTGATGCTGGTGGTGGCCAAAAAGATGAAGCAGGCCGGGGCGACCCTGGAACTGGAGGGGATGATTAAAACCGTGGCCGATATCTTCCGGATGGCCGGAATGCATACCATCCTCAACATCCGCGGGTAGTCCGCAGCCATTTTCTACAGCCATCGCGTCCCGCGACAGGAAGGGCGAAGCCATGAAGAGAATCAGGGTGTCCGTCATCATCTCCATGCTTTTGGCGGCCATGGCCCTGGCCGCCGTCCAGGTTTCCGCCGCCGAACCGGTGCGGCTGGTCCTGCAATGGGAGCACCAATCCCAGTTCGCCGGTTATTACATGGCCCTGGAAAAGGGGTTCTACCGGCAGGAGAACCTGGATCTGGCCATCCTGCCCGGCGGCGCCCACGTCGATCCGGTGGAGACGGTGCGCAACGGCCGGGCCGAGTTCTGCACCACCATGCTGGCCCCGGTTCTCAGCAGCTATGACCGGCGGCGCGACAACGAGCTTGTGCTGCTGCAGCAGATTCTGAACCGCTCCAACCTGACCCTGGTGGCCTGGAAGAAGGGGCGCCACGGTAGCGAGCCGATCGCGTCCCCTGGCGACCTCAACTACAAATGGATCACCCTGTGGGAGAGGTTCCGTCCCCCGTATCAGGCCTTTTTCAAAAAATTCGACATCACGCCGATCATCCTGCCCCAGTACTACACCTTTTCCCTGTTCCTGCGGCGCGGGGCCGACGCCTGCTGCGCCATGCGCTACAACGAATACCATTCCCTCAAGCAGTATGGCCTGCGGGACGAAGAGTTGACGGTCTTCGACTTCCACGATCTCGGCATCGACCTGCCTGAGGACGGCCTCTTCGCCCTCAAAAAGACCTGGCTGAGCCGGCCGCAGACCTGCGCGGCCTTTGTCCGCGCCACCATGAAAGGGTGGCAATACGCCCGCGACCATCGCGAGGAGACCCTGAACGTGGTCATGCGCTATGTGGACGGGTCCAGGCTCTCTATCAACCGTCCCCATATGGCGTGGATGCTCGACGTGATCCTGGAGTCGATCTTCCCGGCCCGGGAGTCGGACTGGGTCACCGGACAGCTGACGGAAGAACGCTACAACCGGGCCGTTTCCATCCTCGGGCTGGGGTCTGCGGCGCCGGCCTATAACGATTTCGTAACCGTGGGAGCGCAGCGTGGCCTACATTAAACGATCCCTTTTCTTCCGGCTGGCACTGCTGATCCTGGGGGGCGGCTCCCTGGTGGTGCTGGCCATCGTCGCCTTCAACCATTTCCAGATGCGCCGCAACATCCTCGCCGATCAGGAGCGCTACTACACGGCCCTGGCCTCTTCGGCCGCCGCCAAGTTCAGTGTCCAGCTGATGGAGACCCAGAAGGTGGTGGACGAGGCCGCCGCCCTCTTCACCACCCTGCCCCGAACCCGTGCCACGGCCCTGAGCCTGCTCAAGAAGTGTCTGCGCCTGAACCGCAACATCTACGGCAGCGCCATCGCCCTCGCCCCCTTGGAGAACGACCAGGAGGCCGGCTTCCGCATCCTCTATGCCTGGCGGGAGGGGGAGCGGATCCGCACCATGGAACGCTCGCAGCCGGAACAGGACTACCAGAGCGACTGGTTTTCCCTCCCCTACTATCTGAGCGAATCGGTCTGGACCGACCCCTATGTCGATGCCGATGTCGACACCCTGATGATCACCTACTGCACGCCGGTCCGGATCGGGGAGCGGACCGTGGCCGTGATCACCTGCGACCTCGCCCTGAAGGATCTGCAGACCAGCCTGTCCGGTCTCGAACTGGGACGGCACGGTAAGCCGATGCTGGTTTCCCGGTTCGGGAAGCTCATCCTCCATCCCCGCAGCGAGTGGATGCACAAAGAGACCTTTGTCAGCCTGGCCGAGGGGGCGAAAAAGGGCGCGGATCGGGACACCCTGTTGTCCATCTCCCGGAGCCTGTCGGGCTCGGCCGCGGGCAGCTTCCGCTTCCGCCAGATCGTCAGCCAGGAGCAGGCCTGGCTCTATTTCGATTCCATCCCCCTGACCGGCTGGAAGATCGGCTTCATCATCCCTGAAAAGCAGATCCTGGCGCCGGTGGTCCGCCTTGGCGTCAAAACCCTGCTGATCGCGGTCTGCGGCATCCTGCTCCTGCTGCCTCCGGCCTTTTTCATCGCCCGGACCATTACCCGTCCGCTGAAGGCCCTGTCCGGGGCGGCCGACCAACTGGCCCAGGGGGATTTCGGGGTCTCCCTGCCGGCCGCTGACCGCACCGACGAGATCGGCCGCCTCATCGCCGCCTTCGACCGGATGCGCACCGATCTAAAGAGCTATATCGGCGAACTGACCCGGACCACGGCCGAGAAGGAGAAGATCGCCAGCGAGCTCTCCATCGCCTGCGAGATCCAGCACAGCATCCTGCCCAAGATCTTCCCGCCCTTTCCCCAGCGTTCCGGCCTCGATCTCTATGCCACGCTCTCCTCGGCCCGCGAGGTGGGGGGGGATCTCTACGACTTCACCCTGCTCGACGACGACCACCTCTATTTCTGCATCGGCGACGTTTCCGGCAAGGGGGTGCCCGCCTCCCTGTTCATGGCCGTGGGCAAAACCCTTCTCAAATCGACCATCCAGACCCTCCAGGATCCGGCCAAGACCCTGTTCCACGTCAACAACGAGCTGTCTCAGGGCAATGAGAACTGCATGTTCATCACCACGTTCTGCGGCATCCTGGACCTGCGGACCAACGAGTTGATCTATGCCAACGCCGGACACAACCCGCCGGTCCTCTTCGATCAGCACCAGGCCCGGTTCCTCGATTCGGCCTCTTCGCCCCCCCTGGCCGCCATGCCCGACAGCCCGTTCCGGAACGAGCGTCTGGTCCTGCCGGCCGAGGCCAAGCTGCTCCTCTACACCGATGGCGTGACCGAGGCCATGAACCCGCAGCTGGAGCTCTTTGGCGAGGAGCGGCTGCTGGCCTTCCTGCGCGAACAGCCCCCCCAGACGGCGGAAGGGTGTGTCAGCATGCTGTCGAAAAGGGTGCGCGGGTTTGCGCAGGGGGCTGAACAGTCGGACGACATCACCCTGTTGTGCATCTCCTACCGGGATCTGCAGCACCCGCTGGAGGCGAACGATACCTCGCCGACCAGCCTGCTGATCCTCACCAATCACACCTCGGAGCTACCCCGCATGGTCGCGTGGCTGGAGGATCTGCAGACGCGCCTCGGCTGGTCCTACGAGCTGACGAGCCAGCTCAACCTGATCCTGGAGGAGTGGCTGGTCAATGTCATCAGCTATGCCTTCGCCGATGACCATCTTCATGAAATCGAGATCAGACTGTGGCAGGACGAGGCGGGGGTGCGGATGGAGGTCAGCGACGATGGGGCTCCCTTCGACCCCACGGCCCAGAAGCAGCCGGATCTCGATGCCGCCATCGAGGACCGTCCCATCGGCGGGCTGGGGATCCATTTCATCCGCACCAGCCTGGATGAACTCCGCTACGCCCGCACCGACGGCAGGAATGTCGTGACCATGATCAAGCAGAAGGGGTGACGGCGCAGAGGGGAGAGCCCTCTGCGGGAGAGGGGACCGGGATTCAGAGGTATTGGCGTTCGAGCATGGCGGCGGCCGGTTCGGTGAAGAGTTCCCGTTTCGTGACCCGGTTGAAGGCCTCGATCAGATCGGGGATGCGCACCCGGCGCTTCATCTCGTCGCGGTAATCCTCCACCACCCGGCCCCGATGCATCATGAGGATGCGGTCCGGCATGGTCACGGCCTGCTGCATGGAGTGGGTCACCATCAGGGCGGCCAGCTTCTCCCTGGCGATGATCTCGCTGGTCAGCTCAGCCACCTTGGCCGCGCTTTTGGGGTCGAGGGCGGCGGTGTGCTCGTCCAGCAGCAGCACCTTGGGCCGCAGCCAGGTCGCCATGAGCAGGGTCAGGGCCTGGCGCTGGCCGCCGGACAGGGTGCCGATGGGGTTGTGCAGCCGGTCTTCGAGCCCCATCTTCAGCTCCCGCACCCGGTCTGCGATCTCGTCCAGGGTCCTGCGCCCCAGGGCCGGCCCCAGCCCCCGCCGTTTCCCCCGCCGCATGGCCATGACGATATTCTCAGCGATGCTCATCTCCGCCGCGGTCCCGGCAAAGGGGTTCTGAAACACCCGGCCGATGAAGGCGGCGCGCCTGAATTCCGGCCAATGGGTGATGTCCCGGCCGTCCAGAAGGATCGTCCCCGCGTCCGGTTCAAACGTGCCGGCCACCGCGTTCAGCACCGTGCTTTTCCCGGACCCGTTGGTGCCGATGATGGCGGTGAAGACCCCGTCTTCGAGGGTGAAATCGACCCCCTGCAACGCCTTGACCTCGTTGACCGTGCCGGGGAAGAAGGTCTTGTGGATGTTTTTAATCTCGAGCATGGACAACTCCCTGGCAGAGGCGTTTCCTGAGCTTCCCGGCCAGGGTCGGCGCGACCAGGGCGAGGAAGACGAAAATGGCGGTCACCAGCTTCAGGTCGTTGGGGTTCAGCCCCCAGCGCAGGGCGATGGCGATCAGCAGGCGGAACAGGATGGTCCCCAGGACGGTGCCGCAGATCACCAGCCCGATGCTGTTGTGGCGCACCAGGGCCTCGCCGATGATGATGCTGGCCAGGCCCCAGACCATCATGCCGATCCCCATCTGCACATCGGAGAAGCCCTGGTACTGGGCGAGCAGCGAGCCGGACAGGGCGACCAGCCCGTTGGACAGGGCCAGTCCGGACACGATCGCGGCCTGGTGGTTCAGGCCCTGGGCGCGAGCCATCTGGGGGTTGTTGCCGGCGGCGCGCAGCCCGGTCCCCATATGGGTCAGCAGGAAGTAGCGCAGCAGCAGGGCCGTGGCCACGCAGATCACGGCGCTGCTGGCCAGGGCCGCCATATCGGACACCGGCACGGGCCAGCCGAGGAGGTTGATCTTGTTGTCCGCCCCCGCCCAGGCAGCGTCCAGATGCTCAAAACCCCGCGAAACGGTCGGCACGTCCAGCAGTGGGATGTTGCTGCGCCCCATGATCCGCAGGTTGACGGAGTAGAGGGCCGTCATCATCAGGATGCCCGACAGCAGCTCCTGGATCCGGCAGCGGGTATGCAGAATCCCGGTGACGGCCCCGGCTGCGGCCCCGGCCGCGACCGCCAGCAGGACCGCGCCCCACGGGTTCACCCCCGCGGAGAGGCAGACCGCGGTAATGGAGGCGCCGAGGGTGATGGTGCCGTCCACGGAGATATCGGTGAAGCGGATCATCCGGAAGCTGATCAGCATCCCCAGCGACAGCAGGGACAGGATCAGTCCCATGGAAAAGGCCCCGAGCACCAGGCTCATAACAGCTCCCCCCCCTCCGTGATGGCTCCGAACCAGCAGGCCCCCTGGTAGAGGGCGCTCTCCCCCAGGCCGTTTCCGGGCCGGTCGTCGTCGACCAGATGGAGTACGGCCCGAGGGGGCGGGCCGCTGAACAGCCGCGCCGCAACCCTGGCCGCCTCGATGCGGCCGTTGGGCAGCATCTGGAAGGGGAAGACCGCCGCATGCATATGGGCCGCCATGGGCGGCTCTCCGGCCGGCACTGCCACAGGAACCAGGCCGGAGGCTTCCGGGCCGGCCTGTCCCGTCCGGCGGGCCACCCCCACGATCACCGCCTGTTCCCGGGCGAAGGCGCGCTCGCCGCTGAAGCTCAGCCACTCCCTGACCTGCGGGTAGCGGATCTCCATCCCCGGGCGCAACCGCCCCGGCGAGGTGATCAGGGAGGCGCCGACCAGCCCCTCCACCTCGCCCACGACCAGGAAACCGATGGCCTCGGCCCCGCTGACGCGGAACATCTCGGCCAGCAGCCGGGAAAGGGGGTAACAGGGGCGCTCGTCATCGGCGCGGAACCGCAGCAGGTGGCTCAAAGGGCCGCGGCAGACCAAGGCCTGTACGCAGTGGAGGGAGGGGACGAACTCCCCTTCGCTCAGGAGACAGTCGGGCCGGCCGCGTTCGTCCGGGGGCTGGGCCGCGACCTGGCCGTTGAAGGCTACGAACTCCCCCAGATAATCACCGGCCGCCTCCAGGGTCTCGCCAGCGCCGCCGATCCCCAGTCCGAAGCCGTCGGGCGTGAACCGGATCTCCCGGCTCATTTGCGGATTCACCGCCTGCCAGGGCCGCCAGGCGTCGACCTTCTCCAGGCTCAGACCGCCCTCGGCGGCGAGGGGGAAATGCTCCAGGCCGGGCGGCGTTGCGGCCACGGCCGCGGGTCCGTCCGGAGCGGGCGTGACCGCGTCCAGGGGCGCGTCCGACAGCCATTGCCCAAGTCCCGATTTCCGCAGGGTGTCGTGGACCATGCCGCTGGCCCGGATGATCCGGAAGGTGCCGCCGATGGCCTTGAGCTCTTTGTAGACCGCCATCAGGGCGCGGATCCCCATGGAGCTGAGAAAGGAGAGGTCCGCGACGTCCAGGATGAGGCGGTGCTCGCCGGCCCGGACCCGCCGCAGAAGATGCTCCTGAAAGAATTCCGCCCACGAGGCGTCGAGCCGTCCGGAAACGGTGATGGCCAGCTCTGTGCCGTATCTCTTTTCCTGCAGATCCATGGTTCGTTTCCCTAATTTCAGGCGTGGTCGTGTCCTCCCCGGGGGAGATCTCTCGGCCCGTCAGTCAACGGGCGGCGGCGGGAACAGGATATACCGATCCAGCTCCAAGGCCAAGGCCGCATCCGCTGTTTCGAGCCGGCGGCGCGCTTCCGGCTCCACGCAGAGGATCTTGAGACTGTCCTCGGCGGTCAGGGTCGTCCCGGCCGGGAGCGGTCCAAACTGGGCCTGCGGATGGAGGACCGCGGCGTTCTCCCACTCCCGCCGCACCCCGTGGGGGTCCGTTTCGCTGGCCCGGCCGCTGACCAGGATCAGCAGGCCCGGCACGGGTTCGCCGATCCGGACCACGGCCTCGTCCCTGGCGAAAGACCTCTCCCGGCTGTAGGGCGCCAGCCGTTCTGTCAGGGATTCGCACCACTCCAGCCGTTCCAGACGCTGCATCATCGCGTCGACGGCCACATCGAACAGGGCGCTGCGCTGGTCACCGGGGTCCTGCGCCAGGCGTTGATGGGCCCGGGCCAGGAGCAGCTCCTCACCCTGTTCCAGAGCGCTGTCCAGATCGGCTGTCAGGGTCACGGCCAGGCTGTCCCCCTTTTTGCCCAGGGTGTGTTCGAGAGGCCCGGGACAGTGGGACAGGAAGGTGTGAACGCCGGCCCTGGAGGTGGACTGCAAAAGGCGTTGGAAGTTGCTGTCGGCCGAGCTGTCGAAACCGGTCACCTGGCGGAAGTCGAGCAGAAGCAGCTGGACGGAGTCGGAGAGTTGCCCCCGGACCTTTTCCACAAAGGCGCTGGCCGAGCCGAAGAAGAGATACCCGCCCAGCTCGAAGCCCAGGGCGGCCCCTCCTTCCATGGCCAGCAGGTGCTGGTCCGGCACGGAGCGTTGCCTGCGGCTGCGGCGCTGGCGCAGATCGAAAACAGCCTGAACCGGAGAGACCTGGCTGAAACGGATGACAAAGAGGACCAGGGTGGCGGCCATGCCCGCGGCCACGCCCATCAGGAACCCTTTCCAGGCGATGAGCAGGGTGATGACCAGGATCAGGAGGTAATCGGCGAGCGGCATCTTCTGCCAGGCCAGGACCAGCCAGTCCCAGAGCAGGAAAATCCCCAGCAGCACCAGCAGGGAACCGAGCAACGGTTTAGGGAACCAGGTCAGGATCTTTCCCCCGACCAACAGCACGGTCAGGACGATGCTGGTGGAGACGACCCCGCCCAAGCGGGTTTCCGCCCTGGTTTTGATCCCGAGCATGGTCAGCGACAGGGTGGTGTACCCCGGCAGGGACCCGCCCAGGCCGGCCACTAGGTTGGCGACGCCCAGGGTCTTGAATTCCCGGTTCAGATCGAGGTCTTCGGCAGCGGCGACCTCGATCCCGCTGGTGTTGAGCAACATGCCCAAAATCGAGATCAGGGCCACGGTCAGGGCCAGGGGGGTTTGGCCGAGGACGACGTCCCAATGGATGGCGGCCAGAGAGTGAAAGGAAAAAGCCGGCCACAGTCCGGCGGTCGGAAGGCCGGAGACCAGAAAGCCGTCTGCCCGCAGTTGTTCCCAGGACAGGCCCGACAGGACAAAGGCCGCATAGTAGCCGATCACCCCGGTCACCAGGGCCAGAGGCAGGATCAGGTAATGGGGCCGCCATTGCATGAGGCCGAACAGGACCAGGGTGATCGCGATCCCTGGTCCCCATTTCCAGAGCATGGCCGGGGAGAGGAACAGAGGGAGGTTGCCGGGGCTGGGGGACTGCCCGCACATGACGCCGATCCCCCCGAGGGCCAGCATCCAGCCGGAGCCGGCCAGAAATCCCCCCACCACCGGGAAGGGGACGAAGCGGAAGAAATTGGCCAGCTGGTAGCGGCTGATCAGGAGGAACGCCACTCCGGTCAGCACGGCCGACAGGAACAGGATCGCCGTCAGGGTCATGAAGGCCTCTTCCCCGGAGCGGGTCAGGAGGGCCGCGGCCACGGGCGCGGCCGCCATCAGGGTGGCGGTGGGGGCGTCCTGGGTGATGGCCACATGGGTTTTGATGCCGCTCATAAAGAGGGCCAGAATCCCCATGAACCCTGTCCCGAACAGGGTCAGGCCGGCGGCGCGGGTGGCGAATTCATCCATGCCCGCGGAAAAGATCATGGCCGCAAAAGAGACGGAGATGATGACCAGCAAAAGCCCGTTGAGCGATCCCGTCAGCAGGGCGGGCAGTGCCTTGGGGGAACCCAGATCGCTGAGCAGTTCAAAAACAAGAGGGGAGTTTTTCCGAAGCATCTGATGCCTTCGTCTTTATCTGGCTGCTGAAGGATCACGGCCGGCTCAAAAGGCCGGACGCCGCCTTTTCAGAAGCCGATGGATGACCCATTACTCATGGTTGGTGGCCGGTCTTTGCTGCTGTGCCGGCGAATGGCCGCTGACGGATTGTACCTGCAAGCAAAAATTCGTCCAATCAGCGCCTGGATTTCTCATCGCCGGTCGATTCCGGCGAAAATTCGGAAAATTCGGGACACCATGGAATGGCGCTAGTTTAAGGGCCTTTTGCATGGAAAAACACGGGGAAAAGTTGGCCAAAAATGGCATAATGCCCCATGAAAAATTCCACACTTCTGTTGCCCGGATTTCATCTTCAGACCTTGCGTCGGAAGCCCCGCTCACCTCAACAAAAACTTGCCGAGAAGCTGGCCCTGCTGCAACAAAAGTCTTTCAGGCAAATCGGCGAGGTCTTTAAAAAGTTCATTCCTCAGGCCCTTCTCCAACCGGAGAAAGAGGGACGCTGGAGTCGCATCAGGCTGTTCTCCAAAGAGAACACTTTCTGGGCCTTCTTCAGTCAGGTGCTTGATGCCGACGGGGGCTGCAAGGAAGTCATTCGTAAGCTGCAGTCCTACCCATCCATCAAGGGAATTCAATTCCCTTCGTCCTCGACTGCGTCCTACTGCACGGCTCATAAGAAGCTTGAAATTGAGACGCTCGCCGATATTTTCAGCCATACCGCTGGGCACATGGAAAGCATGCCAGCCACCGGCCGACTCAATAACCGGCGGGTTATCGTTGTCGACGGTACGGGCGTCAGCATGCCGGATACACCTGAAAACCAAGCGGTTTGGCCACAATCGGCCGGCCAGCGACCGGGGTGCGGATTTCCCATGGCCCGCATTTGCGGCTGTTTTTCGTTGGAAAGCGGGGCGTTACTCAATTACGCCATCGGCAACAAGAAAAGCCACGAACTTCGATTGTTCCGCCAGCAGAAACCCGCCGACCTCGAAACACTGCCATGTTTGTGCGCCTCGGCCACAAAGTCCCTAAAATTGCGAGGCTCGGCGGGAAGATTGTCGG
>JAFGOW010000185.1 GCA_016926265.1 Deltaproteobacteria bacterium
CCCTTGGATGCCGAGGATTACGTACACCGCGTCGGCCGCACCGCCCGCGCCGGAGCGGCCGGCAAAGCCATCAGCTTTGCCGATGAGGAACTGGTTTACCGGTTGCCCGACATCGAAAAATTCATCGGCCAGAAGATTCCCAGCCACCTTCCCGAGGAGGGGGATTTCCGGTGGGAGTTCAAACGCGGTGCACCGCGTAAGAAAGGGCCGCTCCCGGCCAAACCTCCGGGGCCGGATAAATCCCGCCGCTCCCTGCCTCGCCGTCGTCCGGCCTCTCCGGCCAAGAAGAGGTGACGGGATTTTCTATTTCCCCAGCAGCGAGCGGACCCGGTCAGTCACCCCCTTGATGCCGAGGGCCACTTTGGACATCCAGGCGGGGGTGACCTGGACCTTAAGGAAGAGGTCGCCGGCTTCGGCGCCTCCTTTGCCGGGGTTTCCCATCCCCTTGAGGCGGATTTGGGTGCCGGTGACGAGGCCAGCTTGGATGGTCACCACCAGATGTTTCCCGCGGGCGCCGCAGTAATAGCGCATCTTGCCCCCGTTCCGGGCCAGGGCGTCGGGAACCACCAAGGTCTCCTCGCGGTCGCCGCCGCGCTGCGGCAGTTCGACGCCGAACACCTCCTGGATGCCCTTGCGCAACACCTTTCCCATGATGCGGTCGAAAAGGCCGTTGGGTTTTCCGAAACGTCCCAGGGAAACTTTGCCGTGAACGCCGTTGGCCTTGAAGACGAAGGTCTGAAACTCCCGGCCGTACATCTCCCGGAAGATTTCCTCGAAGCCGCGGATGCCGGCCATCTTGCTGATTTCCTCGAAGATTTGGAAGATGTCGGAACCACTGAAAATATCCTGATCGTTGTGGGCCTGCCGGTAGCGGAAAGAGGCCTCGTCGCCGTGGGCGCGGCGCAGCAGATCGTATTCCTGGCGTTTGCGGGGATCCGAAAGGACCGCGTAGGCTTCGTTGATCTCCTTCATCCGGGCCGCCGCCTCGGGGTTGTTGAGATTGCGGTCGGGATGATACTGGAGCGCCAGCTTGCGGTAGGCGTCCTTGATGGCCTTGGGGTCGGCGTCGCGGCCGACGTCGAGGGTTCGATAGTAGTCCTGAGCGGGCATGGCGTCGTTTCCGGGGCAGGGTGGGGAAAGAGTCGGGAAGCCGGTTTCTTTGCGGCAATCCGGGGTTGAGGATAGCACACCTGGCGCTGTTGGCGAGAGGCGAAAAGGGGCGGTCCGTAAGGGGATAAATAATTTTTTGACGCCATTCGAAATCCGTTGTGGTATGGTAGACCATCATTAATTCACCAACTTAGCAGCCGGAGGAAAAGATCGTCATGGAAATCCAGGTTCAAAAGGTTCCGGAATCGGAAAGAAAGCCCCACACCCGGGACGAATCGCAGCTCGTTTTCGGGCGTCAGTTCACCGATCATATGTTCGTCATGGATTATGATGCAGGTCTTGGGTGGCATTCGGCCCGCATCGTCCCCTACGGCCCATTCAACATGGACCCGGCGGCGCTGGTCTTCCACTACGCCCAGGAGATCTTCGAGGGGCTCAAGGCCTTCCGGCGGCCGGACGGCCGCATCGCCCTGTTCCGCCCCAAGGACAACATCGCCCGGTTCAACCGCAGCGCCGAGCGGCTCTGCATGCCGAAGGTCGATGAAGGCTTTTTCTTCGAGGCTCTGAAAACGCTTGTGAAGATGGAAGGGGAGTGGGTGCCGAAAAGCCAGGGCACCAGCCTCTACATCCGGCCGACCATGATTGCCAACGAGGCGGTGCTGGGGGTCAAACCCTCCTCCAAGTATCTCTGCTACATCATCCTCTCCCCGGTCGGGGCCTATTACAAAGGGGGTTTTAAACCGGTCAAGATCTGGATTTCCGACGAGTATGTCCGCGCCGCCCCGGGCGGCACCGGCGAAGTCAAGACCGGCGGCAACTACGCCGCCAGCCTCTACGCCTCCGTCGAAGCCTCCAAAGCGGGTTGCGACCAGGTACTGTGGCTCGACGCCGTCCACCGTCGCTATGTGGAAGAGGTGGGGAGCATGAACATGCTCTTCGTCTATGACGGCAAGGTTGTTACTTCGCCGCTTCACGGCACCATCCTGGATGGCATCACCCGCCGTTCGATCCTGGCCCTGGTCCAGGAGATGGAAATCGCCGTTGAGGAGCGCGCCCTGTCGGTGGACGAGGTGATGGAGGGCGCTGTCAACGGGCGTCTTCAGGAGGCCTTCGGCACCGGCACCGCCTGCGTGGTTTCCCCCGTCGGGCAATTCACCTACAAAGGGCGCACCGTCCAGCTCGGGAACGGCCAGATGGGGGAACTGACCGCCAAGCTCTACGACACCCTGACCGGCATCCAGTATGGGCGGCTGGCGGACAAACATCAGTGGGTGGAAATTTTGTAACCCTTTGGACTCGCCATCCCTTTAAGGGGGATGGCCGTTCCGATCCGAAAAAGGCGGTCCGCATCGCGCGGACCGCCTTTTTTTAGCCCACCGCCCCTGTATCTTTTTCGTGCAGAGCTGCCCAAGAAACAGGCAGAAATTTTTCTCTGGAAACCCTCCTCTATTCCAACTACCCGAAAATTATATAAAAAATACGTGGTACGATGGTTGCTTGGCCTTTGAAAAAAGGCGGAGCGGTCCGCCCGGAATGGCGCGGAGGTGGGAAGATGACAGGTTTTTTGAAAACGATGGGGTGGGGAGCGGTAACGGCGGTCGTACTCTGGTGGCCGGAGGCGGTTTTCGCAGCGGAGGGCCCCGACAGCGGGGATACGGCCTGGCTGCTGATCAGCACGGCGCTGGTGTTCGTCATGCTGCCGGGGCTGGCCTTTTTCTATGGCGGTATGGTGCGGAGCAAAAACGTTCTCTCCTCCTGCCTGCACAGTTTCGCGGCGCTGGCCATCATCGGCGTGCAATGGGTGGCGTTCGGCTACACCCTTTCCTTCGGCGGCGCTGGAAATTTCATCGGCGGGTTGGAAAATATCCTGCTGTTCGGGATCACTCCGGAGACTTTGAACGGCACCATCCCGACCTACGTGTTCGTCATGTTTCAGGGGATGTTCGCCATCATCACGCCGGCGTTGATATCCGGCGCCCTGGCCGAAAGGATGAAATTCTCCAGCTACTGCCTCTTTATTTTCCTGTGGGCGACTCTGGTTTACGATCCGATCTGCCACTGGGTGTGGGGGGAGGGGGGATGGCTGCTGAAAATGGGGGCGCTCGATTTCGCAGGTGGCACCGTCGTTCACCTCTCTTCCGGTGTTTCGGCGCTGGTGCTGGCCCTGGTTCTGGGCAAGAGGAAGGGGTATCCCCTGGAGCGGATGATGCCTCACAACCTGACTTTGACGCTGCTTGGCGCCGGCCTGCTCTGGTTCGGCTGGTTCGGGTTCAACGCCGGCAGCGCCCTGAGCGCCGGGACCTCCGCGGGACTGGCCTTCGCCACCACCCAGACCGCCGCGGCCGCCGGGGCCTTGAGCTGGATGGCGGTGGAATGGCTCCACGCCGGGAAACCGAGCGCTTTGGGAGTGGCCTCGGGAATCGTCGCCGGGCTGGTGGTGATCACCCCGGGGGCCGGTTTCGTGACGCCGGCCGCGGCCCTGATCATGGGGCTCTGCGCCGGAGCGGTCTGTTACTTCGGGGTCCTGATGAAACACAAAATCGGCTACGATGACTCCCTGGACGCCTTCGGAGTCCACGGTCTCGGCGGCGCTTTCGGGGCCGTCGCCACCGGTGTTTTCGCCAGCGTCGGCGCCACCGGCCTGCTGATGGGGAACTTTCATCAGCTCTGGGTCCAATTGGTCGGTGTTGTCGCGGCCGGCCTCTATGCCGCCCTGGTCACCCTTCTGATTCTGAAGGTTCTGAAGACCACCCTGGGGCTGCGGGTCTCCGAAGAGGAGGAGATGATCGGTCTCGATCAGACCGTCCATTCGGAATCGGGCTACAACCTGTAAGGGCCGCTCCCTTCAGTCGGAATGAAAAACCGGCGCTCCCCCTGGCGCCGGTTTTTTGTATCTGAAATGGGATCCGTATTGAGTTATAAATATACACAGAATGCTGGCGGGAAGGATCCGGTCCTTCCGAGAATTTTTAAATAATGGCCAAAAAACTTTGAAAAACAGTAGCTTGCGGGGACCGAAAATTAATTTTCCGGTTCCTTTGCAAGGCATGGTTCTTGAGAATGACTGTTTATCAAACGAACCGGGCCGCCATGGCCCGGCACTGAACGGAGGTCGCAGGCGATGTGTCGCATCGGAGCCATCAAAAGCAGGCATTATGTCCATCCCAGCAGGATCTTCCTGCTCATGCAGTCCCAGCAGAAGGGGCACGACAACTCGGGATTCGCCATGGTCATGCAGGACCTGGGAGGGATCTTCGAGGGTTATAAGCAGCTCCCGACCCTTTCCCTGGCCTGCACCGACGAGGGACTCAAGATTGCGGAGGATACCTTGCGGGCGGCCGGATTCCAGACCGTTCTCAAATGGGTGCCGGAGACCGAGGGGGCTTCCAGTCTCGACATCCAGACCATGCCGCTCTACGTCTTCGAGACCTTTTCCTACCCCAGGGAGTACCGCAACGCCACCCAGGGCGAAAAGGAGGAGCTGCTGGTTGATATGCGCCTCAAACTGCGACGCACCCTGGAGGAAGGAGAACAGGGTTTCGTCTACTCCTTCTGGCCCGATGTCATCACCCTCAAGGAGATCGGCAATCCGCGGGACATCGCGGCCTATTTCGGGCTCTGGAAGGAGGACATCCGTTTCACCGCCCGCATCATCACCGCCCAGTGTCGCCAGAATACCAACTACGACATCGTCCGCTATGCCGCTCATCCCTTTTTCCTACAGGGCTACACGGTGCTGGCCAACGGCGAGAACACCTTTTACCAGAAGAATGTCGAATTCCAGCGCAAGCTGCACAGGGGATATCTCGGGTTTGAATCCGACTCCCAGTGCTTTCTCTACACCCTGCACTATCTCCACCATGAGCTGAAATGGCCGCTGAAAACCTTCAAACAGGTCATCACCCCGCTCCCCTTCGAGGAGATCGGGCAGCGTCCCGAGCGGGAATTTCTGCTGGCTATCCGCCAGTCCCTGGCCCATCTCGAGATCAACGGCCCCAACACCATTATCGGGGTGCTACCCGACGGCACTCTCTTCACCTGCTGTGACGCCAAGAAGCTGCGCCCCATCGTGGTTGGGAAGGGCGACGGGATCGTGGTTTTTTCTTCCGAGGTCTGCGGCGTCAACGAGGTGCTTCCCGATCGGAACTGGGCCGACGACATCTACCCTGGCGAGCGCGAAACCGTGGTGGTCGATAATCAACTGGAGATTCAGCGATGGAAACAATGAAAGCCCAAGCCGTCACCGCCAACGACCTGCAATGGCGCATCCGCTACGACGCCCAGCGCTGTACCCTGTGCGGCTCCTGCGTGGCGGCCTGTTCCTTTAAAGCTATCGAGGTCGGGGTGGAACGGCGCCGCATGGTTTTCTCGGAAGGGGATCTCCCGGAGCCGAAAACCCGCTTCTCGGCGGTGCCGGTCATCCGTCAGGTCGCGTCGGTGGCGAATTTCTGCCGCGGCTGCGGCATCTGCCAGAAGGTCTGCCCCAACGACGCCATCGCCCCGGAACGCAACCCCGACAACCGTTTCCCGGTCGTCACCCGTTGCCTGATGGGGGAGTCCATCAAACGGGGCGGGCGCAAGAATCTGGGGGGTTTTCAGCGCGCTCTCGACCGTATCCGGATCGGCCGCATCTCCCAGATGACCGACCCCAGCCTCGACGCCGAGCGCCACACCTTCGACATCCTGGCCCCTTTCGGGCGCGTGCTGCCCCCCGGAAAGCTGCCGTTTTCCATAACCCAGGACGGGGAGGCGGTAAAAACCGGGTTCATGCCGCCGGTACGCTGGTTCTACCCCATTCTGATCGGGGATATGTCCATTGGCGCCCTGTCGTGGCGGATGTGGGAAGCCATCGCCATGGCCGTGGCCTATCTCAACGAGGAATGCGG
>JAFGOW010000186.1 GCA_016926265.1 Deltaproteobacteria bacterium
AACTGGTAAAGGCGGCCCGGCGTGATGGTCTTTCACGATTTGCCTGAAGGCGCGGCTTCTTTCTCCCGGACGGTGGTGACCATCGGCAATTTCGACGGCGTCCACCTGGGGCACCGGGAGATCTTTCGCCGCGTGGTTCAGGCCGCCCGGGATCAGGGCGGCAGCTCCGCAGTGCTGACCTTTATCCCCCACCCCATGCAGGTGCTGGCCCCCCACCGCGCCCCCCGTCTTCTCAATACCTATGCCGAAAAGGAACGCCTCATCGAGGCCTCCCGCATCGACACTCTGGTCTGTCTCCCCTTTACCGCCGAGACGGCTCGGATGCCGGCCGACCTCTTTATCGAGGAGGTGCTGGCGGCGCAACTCGGGGTCGTTCATCTCATTGTCGGGTATGATTACCGTTTCGGAAAAGGGCGGGAGGGAGACACGGCGTTCCTGCTGGAAAAAGGGCAAAAGCTCGGTTTCGGTGTCGAGATTCTGAAGCCGATCGCCCGCGGGGATCAGATCTACAGCTCCACCCTGATCCGCAAGCTGATTGCCGAAGGGAAGGTGGACGCGGTGATCCCCTACCTGGGACGGAACTTCAAACTGGAAGGGAGGGTCCGCCACGGCTACGGGCGGGGCCGAAGGATCGGCTATCCCACCGCCAACCTCATTCCGGATCCGAAAATTCTTCCCTGCCCCGGTGTCTATGCCGTAAAGGTCCGGTGTCGCGACCGCATCCACGACGGGGTGCTCAGCATCGGCTACAATCCGACCTTTTCCCAGAACGAACTGTCGGTAGAGGTGCACATCCTCGATTTCGCCGGTTCCATCTACGAGGAGAAGGTGGTTCTTTTCTTCGTGGCGCGGCTGCGGGATGAAGTCCTCTTCAGGTCGGAGGAGGAACTCCGGCTCGCGATCGGAGGGGATGTGGCCCAAGCCAGGGAAATCCTGAAAGACCAGAGGGTCATCGAATACCGGGAATACCTGAACGGCGTTCTTGCCGCGGAAAAGGAGTGTTTGGGATGAACAAAGGGATTGACGGCCAAACCAGGGTCTATGGGATTTTCGGGTTTCCCGTGGCCCATTCCCTCTCCCCGCTGATGCAGAACCAGGCTTTCCGGGAGTTGGGGATCAACGCCGTTTACCTCCCCTTCCCGGTTCCCCCGGAGCGGCTGGGGGAGGCGGTTTCCGGCCTGCGGGCCTTGAACCTGGGCGGGGTGAACGTCACCATCCCGCACAAGGAGCGGGTTGGCCCCCTGCTGGATGAGGTCACTTCCGAGGCGCGTCTGATCGGCGCCGTCAACACCCTCGTTCACATGGATGGCAAACTCACCGGGCACAACACCGACGCCCCCGGTTTTCTGCGGGCGCTCCAGGAGGAACTCGATTTTGATCCCCAGGGCAAGCGGATTCTGGTGCTGGGGGCGGGAGGGGCTTGTCGTGCCGTGGTGGCCGGGCTATCCTTGAAGGGAGCGGCCTGGATCGGAATCGCCGATCTGCTGCCCGAACGGGCGCGGCGGATCATTGAAGATTTTGCGGTGACATTTTACGGCACGTTATTTGCTGGAATAAAATCCGATCCCCTGACCTTGTCCGCGCTGCTGCCCACGGTGGATCTGTTGGTGAACGCCACCCCGGTGGGTATGAAAGGGGAGGGGTTCCAAGGTTACGAATGGCGCCTTTTGCCCGGCCACGCAGCGGTTTTCGATCTGGTTTATTCCACCGCCGGCACGCCTTTGGTTCAAACCCTGCGGGAACTCGGGTATCGGGGCGCGGATGGCTTGGGGATGCTGGCCGCCCAGGGGGAAGAGGCCTTTTTCCTCTGGACCGGGAAACGGCCGCCGCCGGGATTGATGAAAAACAGCTTGAAAAACCTGCTCCAGAGGTAGCGCGCTGCTGCCCATGGAGGGGATGACTTCTTCGGAGAATCGCTTCATGACAAACCTCAGGCTTGGGGAATTACTGGTTCGCAGTCAGCTCATCAATGATGAGCAGCTCAAAAAAGCCATGGAGGAGCAGAAGAAGAACGGCGGCCGGCTCGGCCCGGCGCTGATCAAACTCGGCTTTATCGATGACAAAAACCTGACTGCTTTCCTGGCCAAACAATACGGCGTTTCCAGCGTGGATCTGGACAGTCTGACTGTCGATCCCGCCGTCATCCGACATATCCCTGTTGATGTCGCCCAGAAATATCAGGTCATTCCCATCGCCCGCGCCGGAAACAACCTCAAGATCGCCATGAGCGATCCCTCCAACCTCTTCGCCATCGACGACATCAAATTCATGACCGGCTTCAATATTGAGGTTGCCGTCAGTCATGAATCCGCCATCAAAAGAGCCCTCGACAAATATTACGACCAGAGTTCGTCCTTTGCCGAGGTGATGGGGAGTCTCGGCGACATCGATCTGGAACTGATGGATGAAACGGATGAGATCGATGTCCAGGAACTCAAGCATGCCAGCGAGGATGCGCCGGTTGTCAAGCTGGTCAACCTGATCCTCTCCGACGCCATCAAAAAAGGGGCCTCCGATATCCATATCGAGACCTACGAAAAGTCCTTTCGGGTCCGTTTCCGCATCGACGGCACCCTGATCGAGGCCATGAACCCCCCCGTGAAACTGCGGGCCGCCATCATTTCCCGCGTCAAAATCATGTCTGAAATGGATATCGCCGAGCGGCGCCTTCCCCAGGACGGCCGCATCAAGATCAAGCTTCCCAACGGCCGGGACATGGATTTCCGGGTCAGCTCCCTCCCCACCCTGTTCGGGGAAAAGGTCGTGCTCCGACTGCTCGACAAGGGGAGCCTGCAGCTTGACATGACCAAGCTTGGCTATGAGCCGAAGGCCTTGGAATGGTTCAAGGAACAGATCAACAAGCCGTTCGGGATGATTCTGGTCACCGGGCCGACCGGTTCCGGCAAGACG
>JAFGOW010000187.1 GCA_016926265.1 Deltaproteobacteria bacterium
AGCGCCGGGCGTTGGCGGTCATCACCACCGAGACCTCGGCGCCGGCCTTGGTCAGCAGCCGCAGCAGCTCCACCGCCTTGTAGGCGGCGATGCCGCCGCACACCCCGAGCACGATCCTTTTGCCCCCCAGCAGTCCCCGGTCCTCGCGGCTCATATACGGTCCCGGTTTTCAGTCAGAAAGGGATTGTGGATTTTCTCCCGCCCAATGGTGGTCTCGGGGCCGTGGCCGGGATGAACGATGGTTTCATCGGGCAAAATCAGCAGCCGATCGTGGATGGAAGCCATCAGCAGGTCGTAGTCGCCGCCGGGCAGATCGGTCCGCCCCACGGAGCCGGCGAACAGGGTGTCGCCGGAAAAAAGATGCCCCTCCGCCAGCAGGGAAACCCCGCCCTGGGTGTGCCCAGGGGTGTGGATGACGGTAAACCTCAGATCGCCGACGGTCAGAACCTCCTTGTCCTCCAGAAAACGCGCGGGAGGAGGGGAAGCCTCCAGACGGCAGCCGAACATGGCGCCCTGGGAGCTCATCGCTTCCAGCAATTTCAGATCCCGGCCATGGATCAGCAGACCGGCGCCGCTCTGTTTGACCAGGTAGGCGTTGCCGCCGACATGGTCAAAGTGGCCATGGGTGTTGACCACATAGCGCAGCGTCAGCCGCTGCGCCGTCAGCAACTGCCAGATCCGCTCCTCGTCGCCGCCGGGATCGATCACCAGCGCCTCGCGGCTGCGGGGACAGGCCGCCACATAGCAATTGACATCCAGCGGGCCGACGGCCAGGGAATGGAGAATCATGGTCTACTCCTTTTCTTTGGCGGGGAAGCCGAACAACTCCAGATTCTTCCCTTTGAACTGCTCGGCCAGCGTCACCCGCAACTCCCTGGAAGGGGGAGCGGCCGGTTTTTTTTCCACCCTGGCGGCCGGGGCCGGCGGTTGTTTCCGTTCCGGTGTGAGAACCTCTTCCACCACCTCCTGCTTCATCTCCGCGGCGCCGCCGAAACCTTTGAAAAAATAGCGCTCCAGGAGGCGATGGTAGCCGGTCCAGGCACCGTCGCCGTTGGCGTCGTTTTCCAGATGCAGCTTGACGGCGCTGATCTTGGCGTCGAGATCATCCAGCATGTTCAGAATCACCGCCTCCAGGGTCTTGGGCCGCTTGGGGGAGCCGAACTCGTACTGGCCGTGGTGGGAGAGGAGCAGATGCTTGAGAATCATCCCCTTCTCCGCCGGAAAACCGGCGATACCCCGGATCTTGTCCGTCACCATTTCAACCCCGAGCGTGATGTGGCCGAGGAGCTTGCCGTCGTCGGTATAATCGAAGCTGCGCCGGAAGGAGAGCTCCGTGGTCTTGCCGAGGTCGTGGAGCAACGCCGCGGTCACCAGCAGGTCGCGGTCGAGATCGGAATAGCGGCGGCATATTTCCGCCGCCAGATCAGCCACCGCCAGGGAATGCTCCAAGAGTCCGCCGACGTAGACGTGATGCATGCTCTTGGCGGCCGGCGCCTGACAAAAACGCCGGAACAGCTCGCGGTCGGAAACCACAGCCTCGAGCAGAGCGCGGTAATGAGGATCCGAAACCTCTTTGACCCGGTCCTCGAAATCCCGCGCCATCTCGTCCCGATCCCGCGGCGCCGTGGGCAGATAATCCTCCAGGTTCACCTCCTGCTCGGAAAGGGTCTTGATCTCCTGCACCACCAGTTGCATCTTGCCGAGATAGCGGGAAGCCTTCCCCCGCACCCAGAGAAAATCGTCCTTCCGGAAGCGGGTTTCCAGCTCCTCCACCCGATCCCAGATGCGTCCTTCCACCTCTCCACTGCGATCCATGAGGCGGACCGTCATATAGGGCTTGCCGTTCTTGGCCAGGGCCGTCACCTTTTCCCGAACCAAAAAAGAGCTTTCCACCAGATCCCGCTCCTGGATGTTCGCCACGAATTGCGTCTTCACCACTCGCTTACGCTCCATTCTTTTTTTTTTAGGATTAAATCAGCGGTTTTCAGCCCATCCACCGCCGAACTGACAATGCCTCCGGCGTACCCCGCCCCCTCTCCAGCCGGATAGAGGCCCGGGTGGGAAAGGGAAGCGCCGTCGGCCCCCCGCACGATCCGGAACGGGGCCGAGGTGCGGCTTTCCACCCCGATCAGGGTCGCCTCCCCGCTCACAAAACCGGGCAGCCTGCGATTAAAGGCGGACAGCGCCCCTTGCAACTCCTCGGCCGCAAAGGGAGGTAACACCGCTCTGAGATCCGCCTCGCGAAAACCGGGCCGCACCGTGGAACGCAGGGCCCCGCTTCCAGTGCCGAGAAAAGATAACAGATTCTGGGCCGGCGCCCGGTAGTCGCCCCCCCCGGCGCGGAACGCCCGCTGCTCCCAATGCCTTTGGAAGTCGATCCCGGCCAGGGGATGGGAGGAACCGAAATCCTCCGGCTTCACCGTCACCACCAGGGCGCTGTTGGAAAAAGCGCCGTCGCGGCTATGGCGGCTCATGCCGTTGACCACCATCCTCCCCGCTTCGGAACAGGCGGCGATCACCTCCCCGCCGGGGCACATACAAAAGGAATAGCTTCCCCGCCCGGTCTTGGGATTGTTGTAGGCGAGGCGATAGTCAGCGGCCCCCAGGCCTGGAACCGAGGGCGCCCCCCACTGAAGGACGTTGATCAGCTCCGCCGGGTGTTCCACCCGCAAACCCATGGCAAAAGGCTTGCTCTCCAAAAAAACCCCGGTTTCGTGCAGCATCCGAAAGGTA
>JAFGOW010000188.1 GCA_016926265.1 Deltaproteobacteria bacterium
GGAACCGTAACCTCCCGCACCGGCCTCGCTTCACAAAACAGACTTCCCTCCCTTACCTTTTCAAAAGAGCTCCAGCCGTTCACCGCCTAAAATCCATTTCCGGCTATCACCCATTCCATCATGCATCGGCCCACAAGGAGCCTTATCGGAAATTTTTACAGCCGTTTCCTCGTTTTTTTAATTTGATTTTTTAAAGGACAAGTGTGCCCAAAGGATTGGCGTCAGGTGACTAGGGTCTCTTCCTTGAAAAAGCCCAGAAAGTTTTTAAAAAATTTTGATTTTTTCCTATTAAATCTAACATGTTAAATCACAATCACTGATTAATTGAAGAAGGACGGCGACTTTTTCCTCCCTTCGCCCCAAAAGGCGTACAAATGGTTTCTAATTTGAAGACGATTTTTATTTTTTGTCGGGAAAATTTACACTTTATTGAATGAAGCCTTGTCATTTATATAACCTATTGATTTTATTTGTAAATTTTTTTGGCGCAGCGTTTGCTTTACCTCTATGCGCAATCTAGGATCAGTAATGGTGCGTCTAGCTGGGCCAAGACCGGTTCAGTTTAATGGCTTTCCGAGGGTCCATGATCGCAGTACTGCAAATTATTTTTTGAACTTAAATGGGGGTGAGGGTTATGAAAAAGTTTACCGTTCTATTAAGCCTGATCGCAGTTCTTGCCATGTCCCATCTTGCGGCAGCGGCCACCTATAATTTCGAAGATATGATTGATTCTTGGACTTCCTGGCAGGTTGATGCCGTTTCAATTATGCAAAACAACCCTTTAGAATATACCCATGATATCAATGACAGCGTTGATTTTGCCGCTGGTGACTATGTCACAGAAGCTTGGCTCGAACTAGATTTCACTAATGATTTACTTGACGGCAACGGCAAATTTATTTTTAGATACGATAACCGGGAATACGCCTCATATGCTTATGATGGACAAAGTTGGATCTCTATCGGAGAGGTAGACAACGGGCAATATGACCTGATTCTCAACGTTGACTGGCTGAATGATAATGGGCTGCTCGATGTCGTTATCGCGGTGTCAAACCCCTTGGGGACTGCCACTGCGTGGCTGGATCATTCCCGTCTCTACGGCACGGCTGAAACCGCCCCTGTTCCCGAACCGGCCACCATGCTGCTGCTCGGCGTCGGCCTGGTCGGCCTGGCCGGCTACCGGCGCTTCGCCAGGAAGTAATCCGCACAGCGACAACCGGCACCATTCATGGACTTCAGGCTGAAAGGGGGGGTAATTCCCCCCTTCTTTTTTTTCTTTTTCCTCCACCGGTCGTTGCATGATCCGGAAGAGGCCGAGGCAAAGGCTTCCCGGCCCTTTTCCCCCTCCAGGTTCCTGCCGCAAGCTATCCCTTCCGCACGTCAAACCTCATTTTTCATTCCGTTTTTTTCTGTTACCATAACGGAGGTTGGTTCGGGAGAAAAACCGCCGGAAATGAACTGTTGAAAATGGTTTCGGCGGGTTTTACGATAGCGGTTCATCACGATCAGGCCAAGTCGCGTTGACACGGTGACCATGGTGGATTTGTTTCCGAACCTCGATCCGGTGGGCCAGGCTTTTGCCGCCACCCTCTTCACCTGGCTGCTCACGGCGGCGGGCGCGGCGCTGGTTTTTTTCACCAGCAGCGTCAAGGGCAAGCTGCTGGATTCGATGCTCGGCTTTGCCGCCGGGGTGATGATCGCAGCCAGCTTCTGGTCGCTGCTGGCCCCCGGCATCCAGATGGCTGAAACCATGGGGATGTCACCCTGGCTGACGGCGGTGATCGGATTTCTGAGCGGCGGCGTCTTCATGCGCCTTGCCGATCGGCTGCTCCCCCATCTCCATCCGGGACTGGCGATGAGCCAGAGCGAGGGGATCAAGACCTCCTGGCGGCGCAGCACGCTGCTGGTGCTGGCGATCACGCTCCACAACATCCCGGAGGGACTGGCGGTGGGGGTGGCCTTTGGCGCTGCCGCGGCCGGGTTGCCTGAGGCCACCCTCGGAGGGGCGGTGGCTTTGGCCCTCGGCATCGGCCTCCAGAATTTTCCCGAAGGGACGGCGGTCGCTCTGCCGCTGCGCCGCGAGGGGTTGGGTCCTGGAAAAAGCTTCTTTCTCGGCCAGCTTTCGGGCATGGTGGAACCGGTGGCAGGGGTGCTCGGCGCCGCCGTGGTCATCCATATGCGGAGCATTCTTCCTTTTGCCCTCTGTTTTGCCGCCGGCGCCATGATTTTCGTGGTGGTGGAGGAACTGATTCCGGAGTCCCAGTCCCGCCCCGAGCATATCGATGCCGTGACTCTGGCCACCATGGTCGGTTTCGCGGTCATGATGGCTCTGGATGTGGGGCTGGGATAATCGAGGATAGGCCATGAACCATCAACACCTTTCCGATCTCATCCGGGAGCGGCTCCCCGGCCTGACCGCCGTCCGGCAGGCGCTCCATCGGCAGCCGGAACTGGCGCACCGGGAATTTGAGACCGCGGCGCGGGTCCGGGAGCAGCTGGCCGGGCTGGGGCTGCGGGTTTTCGACCCCTTCCTGAAGACCGATGTCGTCGCGCTGCTGGAAGGAAACTCCGCCGGCCCCAACGTCACCCTGCGGGCCGATATGGACGCCCTCTCCGTCGCCGAAAAGAGCGATCTCCCCTACCGCTCCCAGGTGCCGGGGGTCAGCCACGCCTGCGGCCACGACGGCCACACCGCCATGCTGATCGGCGCCGCCCAGGTTCTCAGCCGGCTTCGCGACTCCTTCCGGGGCACGGTGCGCTTCGTGTTCCAGCCCGGCGAGGAGATCGTCGCCGGCGCCCGCGACCTGATCGCCCAGGGGATTCTGGACGACCCGGCGCCCGACGCCATCCTGGCCCTCCACGGCTGGCCGGGAATTGCACCCGGCGTGGTGGCTTCGCGCCCCGGCGCCATGATGGCCGCTTCGGACATGTTCCGGATCACGGTCAAGGGCAAAGGGGCGCACGGCTCGATGCCGGAAAAGTCCATCGACCCGATTCTCACCGGAGCCCGGATCGTCGAGGCGCTGCAATGCATCCCCGGCCACCGCATCGCCGCCGTCGAGCCGGTGGTGGTGTCGGTGGGGCGCTTCCAGGGCGGGAGCGAGGTCAACGTCATTCCCGAGACCGCCACCGTGGAAGGTACGGTCCGCTATCTGGAGCGGGAAATCGGCGGCCAGGTGGCGCGGCATCTGGAAAACCTGGTCAAAGGAACCTGCCTGGCGATGGGGGCCGAGTTCGATCTGGAATATGTCCGCGACTACCCCCCGACCCACAACGATGCGGCCTTGGTGGGGGCGGCCAAAAAGCTGGTGACGGAGCTCTTCGGCGCCGAGGGCTGGTTCGACATAGCCAAGCCTTCCATGGGCAGCGAGGACTTCTCCTATTTTCTGCGCTGGGGGCCGGGAGCGATGTTTCGCCTCGGGATGGGAGAAAATTCTCCTCTTCTGCACAGCCCCTATTATAATTTCAACGACGCCGCTCTGGAGCGGGGGATCCATTTCCTGGTGGCCATGACCCTGGAAAAGCTGGCGCCGGACCGGAATCGGCGGGATTGAAAGAAAATCTCAGACAAAGGAGGTTTAAATATGTCGTCCAAAGGAGGGTGGAACCCCTATCTGGCCGGAGCCTTGACGGGAGTCCTGGCGGTGGTGTCGGTGCTGGTGACGACCCAGGTTCTGGGTAAGGGCCAATACCTGGGCGCTTCGACCACTTTCGTGCGGGGGGCCGGGCTGGTCGAAAGGCAGTTGGCGCCGGAGCGTGTCGCCCAGAACGACTACTTCGTGAAGGAAAAGGTCAAGGTCGACTGGCAGATGATGTTGGTGGTCGGGATCTTTTTCGGGGCCTTGCTGGCCTCCGCGGGGGACGGCAGTTTCCGCAAGGAGTATGTTCCCCCCATGTGGCGGGAGCGTTTTCCCTATGGCGCCTGGTGCCGCGCCGCCGGCGCCTTCGGCGGCGGGGTGATCGCCATCTTCGGAGCCCGCCTGGCTGGAGGATGTCCGAGCGGCCACGGCCTGAGCGGGGTGATGCAGCTCTCCCTCAGCGGCCTGGTGGCTCTGGTCTGCTTCATGGTGGCGGGGATATTCACGGCCCGCGCCATTTACGGGGGGAGGAACTATCCATGGACCTAGTATTCGGCCTGATCACGGGAATCCTGTTCGGGTTTCTGCTCCAGAAAGGGCGGGTGCTTCGCTTCGAGAAGCAGATCGGTTTTCTGCGCCTGCTCGACATGACCATTCTCAAATTCATGCTTTCCAGCATCCTGGTCGGCATGGTGGGGATTTATCTGCTTGTCGATCTGGGCATGATCCAGCTCGATGTCAAGAGTACGGTGCTCGGCGCCCAGATTATCGGCGGCCTGATTTTCGGGGTCGGCTGGGCGATTTTGGGATTTTGCCCCGGCACCGCCGCGGGCGCTCTGGGCGAGGGGCGCATCCATGCCCTGTGGGGAATCCTCGGCATGTTGGCCGGCGCCGCCCTGTACGCCGAGGTTTATCCGGAATTGAGGGAAACGCTTCTGAAATGGGGGGTTTTCGGCAAGGTGACGCTGCCGGGGCTGCTGCAGGTCAACCACTGGGTGGTCATCGGAGGGTTTTTCTTCGCCGCGATGGTCTTTTTCGTCTGGTGTGAAAAGAAAAAGTTGTAACAGGATGCCGTGGCGGCGGGGATGGGAAAGTCCTGGGCAGGATCAGCCGTCGTTCCCGCTTTTCTGTTCGCGCAGGAAATGGATGAGGAACTCCTCGTCTTTGGGGGAGAGGTTAAAACGGCGGCTGGCCTCTTCGATCAGGGCGTAGCTCCACCCCCGTTCCGCCTTGCCCTGCTCCGAAATCCAGAGTACCGCCCGCCGCAGATCTTCCCCCTTGGGGAGTACCGTGCCGTCCGCCATCCTTGCCCTCCTGTCGGCAAAACCCATTGTCTGGGGATCATACCATGCCCCCCCGACAGCGGGAATTGAAAAACGGGGGTTGTCCTGGCTCCGGGCCAATCCCATCCAGGCAAGATGATTTCCAACTTCGGCCGGGGCCTTCCCCGAGCGCTATTTCACCTCAAAGGTTAAAAAATCCCATGGACCTCTCCTTCGAACGCTCCAACGACGACATCGACCGTCTCATCGACGAGCTGAACGCCAAGGCCGAGGTGAACCATCCCGCCATCATCCGCGAGATGATCATCACCGCCCTCAAGGCCGGCCACGAAAACGACTACCTCGCCGATCTCAAGCTGATGCGCACCACCATGAAGGAGCTGCGCTACACCAACAAGATCTTCGGCCGCTACCGGAAGCGGAAGAAGGTTACCATCTTCGGCTCGGCGCGCACCACGCCCGACGAGTCGATCTACCAAAAATGCCGGGATTTCGCCCGCACCCTGGTGGCTCATGGCTACATGGTCATCACCGGCGGCGGCGGCGGCATCATGCAGGCCGGCAACGAAGGGGCCGGCGAGGAAAATTCCTTCGCCGTCAACATCCGGCTCCCCTTCGAGCAGGAGACCAACCCGGTCATGAAAGAGAGCCTGCATTCGCTCACCTACAAGTATTTCTTCAGCCGCAAACTGGCCTTCCTCAAGGAAGCCCATGCCGTGGCGCTGTTTCCCGGCGGTTTCGGCACTCTGGATGAGGCCATGGAAACCCTCACCCTGGTTCAGACCGGCAAGAATCCGCCCATCCCGCTGATTTTCATCGAAGACGACAACAGCGACTACTGGGAGAGCGTGCTGTTGTTCATGAAAAACACCCTGCTCACCAAGGGGCTGATTTCGGGCCAAGACTTCGGGCTCTTTTCCATCACCCGCGATCTCCGCGAGGCGGTGCGGATCATCGACGATTTCTACCGGGTCTACCATTCCATCCGGTTCAGCGGCCGGACCCTGGTGGTGCGTCTCAACAAACCCCTGACGCCGCAGCAGGTCGAGACCCTCGAGCAGGAGTTCAGCGACATCGTCATGCCCGGCAGTCGCCTGAGGATGGGCAAGCCGCTGGCCGTGGAAAACGATGAACCCGACCTGGCCTCTCTGCCGCGGCTGATCTTCGATTTCGACCGCCGCTACTACGGCCTGCTCCACGCCTTCATCCGCCGCCTCAACACCTTCGACGGCGCCGCCGGGTGACGGAGAGCCCCTGATGCCCGAAAAAAAAGAGCTGTTCCGGGGCCGGGTTTTTTCTCTGGCCGTGGAGGAACACCAGCTGCCCAACGGGCGCCGGTCCCGTTTCGCAATCGTGCGCCATCCGGGTGCGGCGGCGGCGCTGCCGCTGCTGGCGGACGGACGGATCATCCTGATCCGGCAATACCGGCCGTCCATTGACGGTATGATTCTGGAGATCCCGGCGGGGAGGATGGACGAGGGAGAAGTTCCCGAGCAATGCGTCCGTCGCGAACTCCGGGAGGAAATCGGCTGCCGCGTGGAGCGGCTCAGCTCCCTGGGAAGCGTCTACACGGCCGTCGGTTTTTCCGACCTGTGCCTGCATCTTTTTGAAGCCGAGGTAACGGAGACCGGGAATCAGGCCTTGGAGGAGGACGAGTACCTCGAAGTGGTGAAACTTACGCTCCCCGAAGCCCTGGACCTGATGGCCCGCGGAGAGATCTCTGACGCCAAGACCCAATTGGCGCTGCTGCTCCATGCCCGGAACCGCCAAAACGTTTAAAGCTTAATGAGTTAGCGGCTCATAGGGCAAATCGAGTGCCGCCGCCACCGCCGGATGCCGGACCAGGCCGCCCTGGGTGTTGACGCCGGATAGCAGGGCACGGTCCCGGAACACCGCCTCCAGGCCATGGGCGGCCAGCAGCCGCACATAGGGGAGGGTGGCGTTGGTGAGGGCGAAGGTGCTGGTTCGGCAGACCGCACCGGGGATATTGGTGACCCCGTAGTGCAGCACGCCGTCGACCTCGTAGACCGGCTGTTCATGGGTGGTGGGGCGGATGGTTTCCACGCATCCTCCCTGATCGATGGCGACATCGACAATGACGCTCCCCGGCGCCATCGCCGCGACCATTGCCCTGGTCACCAGGTGCGGAGCGCGGCCGCCGGGGACGAGCACGGCGCCGATCACCAGGTCGGCGCCGACCACGGCGTCCCGGATGGCGTAGGGGGTGGAGTAGAGGGTTCTGAGCCGTCCCTGGTAGCGCTCATCCAGCATCGCCAGTTTCCTGGGGTTGATGTCGATCAGGGTCACGTCGGCGTTGGCGCCGATAGCCAGGCGGGCGGCGTTTTCTCCCACCGCCCCGCCGCCGAGCACGACCATCCGGGCCGGCGGCACCCCGGGCGCTCCCGAAAGGAGCAAGCCCTTGCCGCCGTTTTCCTTCTCCAGAAAATGGGCGCCGATCTGCACCGCCATCCGTCCCGCGATGAGGCTCATGGGAAAGAGCAGCGGCAGCGAGCCGTCTTCCATCTGTACCGTTTCGTAGCCGAGACCGGCGATGCGGCGCTCCAGCAGGAAACGGGTGAGATCGGGATTGGGCGCCAGATGCAGATAGGTGAAGAGCAGCTGCCCGTCGCGGTAGAGAGAAAACTCCTCCGGGAGCGGCTCCTTGACCTTGACGATCAGGTCGCTGCCCGCGTAGAGCGGCGCCGCCGTGTCGATGATGGCGGCGCCGGCCTGGAGATAGTCGAGGTCGCTGATGCCGCTCGCCTCTCCGGCCCCTTTCTGGATCAGCACCGCATGACCGTCCTCCACCAGCAGGTTGACGCCGGCGGGGGTCATGCCGACCCGGTATTCCCTGATCTTGGTTTCCTTGGGTACGCCGATCATCATGGTTTAACGCCCCCAAAAAAGGTTTTTCAAGAAAGCCGCCGAAGGAGAGGATGTGCCACACACCCGCTTTGTCAGCCGCTGTTTCCAGTTGCCCACGGCGCGGATCGCCTATCTCCGTTTCATCCTGGAGGGTTACGACGGCCTGGCCTTCATGCGCACCCTCGATCCGGGCCGCGGCCTGGTGGAAATCGGCTATCCGCTGCTGCGGCGGCGCGACGCCGAGGATCTGCTCGGGGCGCTGGAACCGGAAATCGGCCTGACCGAAATTCCCCGCCCCGACGATTACCGTCCCCTGTAGCTGGCTCCCGCCCTTCTTTCCCTCCGACTCACCACCTTTTATAGCACAGCGCGGCGCAATGCCAAGCTCCGGCGGCTAAGGTCCCGGCTCCGGGGAGGCGAGCCGCACCAGTTCGTAGCGGCGGCTGCCGAGCCCGATCTTCTCTCCGTGCGCCAGGGTCGTCTCCCAGTCGATGGCGGGATGGACGCCCCGGAACTTGTCCCCACCCGGTTCGCGGCCGCTCTTGAGCGCCGTCCCCGGCAGGCCGGGACTGGCGTTGACCAGATCGGCCGCGGCCTGATCGACGGCGACCGGATCGGCGCCGGCGACGATGCCGATGTCGGGGACGATGGGGGCGTCGGAGAATCCGTAGCAGTCGCATTCCGGGGAGACCTGCATGATGAAATTGATAAAGAGGGCCTTTCCCTGTTTGCCGTCCATCGCCCCCAGGGCGTATTCGGCCATCTTTTTCATCGCCAGATCGGAGCTTTCGTTCCACTGGATGCGGATCGCCTTCTCCGGGCAGACGCCGATGCAGCGGGCGCAGCCGACGCACCGCGCCGGATCGATGCGGGCCTTTCCCTCCATCAGGATGGCGCCGTGGGCGCAGGCCTTAAGGCAGCGCCGGCAGGCGGTGCAGGCCTCCTCGCTGACCCTGGGCGCGACGCTGGAGTGTTGGTCCATTTTGCCGAGCCGGCTGCTGCACCCCATGCCGAGATTCTTCACCGCCCCGCCGAATCCGGTCAGTTCGTGCCCTTTGAAATGGGAGACGACAACCATCGAATCGGCGTCGAGAATCGCCTCGCCGATCTCGACCTCGGAGAGGATTTCCCCCCGCACCGCCACCTTGCGCCCCGAATGTCCCCGCAGCCCGTCGCACAGGATCAGCGGCGCCCCGACCACGGCGAAGGCGAGGCCGTTTTCAATGCCGCACCGCAGCGCCGAAACCGCCTCCTTGCGTTCCCCCGGATAGAGGGTGCAGGAATCGGTGATGAAGGGAGCGGCGCCGCACCGTTTGAGGCGGTCGACGATGCACCGCAGGAAGGTGGGGCGCACGTAGGCATGCCCCCCTTTTTCTCCGAAATGGGTTTTGACCGCCGTGAGGTCGCCGGGGCGGACCAGGGCGCCGATTTGGGCCTCCTCCATCAGCCGCACCACCTTGTCATGGAGGTTTTCGTTGGGGCCGGATTGTGTGTCGGCGAAAAAAACCGTGGATTTCATAGCCATGTCTCCCCTTCGGCAAAAAGTTGAAACAACCTTTCCGGGACCTGCCGCCGCGAGGGCGGTCCCGCCCGCGATAGGAATCCGAAGGAAAAATGTTATCATATTCTAAAGACTTTTTTAAAAGGAGGACGGTGTGGAGCCGCAAGAAAAACAGCGTTTTCAACTTCTGCAGCGGGCCAGAGTGAAAAACTTCCTGAAAAAAGGGGGTATCTTTCTGCTTTGCGCCATTTTGCTCTATTATGCCGTCGCCCTGGTCTACGCCACCAAGACCATCTACAAGGTGCGCCGCAACTATGCGGTGATTCTCGAGGACCTGGCCGGCAACCGGCGGGTGGTGGACGAGATCGGCTGGCATATCCGTCCCCCCTTCTTCTCCCGTCTGGAGCTGGAGGTGCCGCTCATGAACCAGGAACTCTACCTGGGAGGGGACCCCCAGGAGCAGCGCATCATCTCCAGCGGCAACGTGGCCCTGTTCGTCAGCGCCATGATGACCTACCGCATTCTCGACCTGGAGCGATGGGGGATCGAGAACCGCGTCCCCAAGGAGCTGCTGCAGGCCGATTTCGACGGCATGGTCAAGGACGTGATGCAGGGGAAAACCGTGGATGAACTGGTTTCCAACCGCGCCCAGATCAAGGAGACGATCTACCAGGTTCTCAAGGAACAGCCGATCAATGTCGGCGGCCCCTCCCTGGAAAAGAAATACGGCGTGGAGATCGTCTCTTTCGTGCTCCGCGACACCCGCTTCGGGGATAAGCTGGTCGAGGCGAGCGAGGAGAAGAAACGGCGCGAGATGATCGCCGAAGCGGAAAACTACGCCGCCGATCAGGAAGCGAGCCGCACCCGCAAGCTCTACACCGCCTACCGCGATTCGATCCGCGATTTCCGTGAGGCGCTGAGTCTCGATGCCCGCAGCGACCGGGTGCTGTTCGAGTTCCTCAACCAGCAGAAATGGGCCATGGCCTACGAGAAGAATCTCCACGGTCAGAACACCTTCGTCCTCAACAACTCCGCCGGCACCCCTCCCGTGGTGCTGCCGTCCTTTTCTCCGGGACCGGGTCTCAAACCCGGCGACAAGGGCGGCGCAGCCCCGGAGGCGGGCAAAGGGGCGGAACCGACTCTGAGGGAGGCGCTGAGGGGCTATTCCTACCCCCTGCCGGCGCCCAAATAATTGATGATCGCAACGGGAGAGATCTAGGGACACCATGTCGGCCCAGCGCAAAACCAAAACCCCCATCAATGTGCGCATCTCCGAAAAACGCCTGCGCCAGATCCAGAGCCTGGTCGACAGCTGGAATGTCGAAAGCCGGACCTTCGTGCTGCAGCGTCTCCACCAGTTCCATCCCAAGCGGACCCCGTGGCGCTTTTTCCGAACCCTTTTCAAAAGCCTGCTGTGGCCCACCGAAAGGCGTTTCCAATTGCTCCGCAATCCGGAGGCGCTGTCGGACTGGCACCGGCGGTTCGAGATTTCCGGTTCTTCCAGCGCCGGCGCCGCCTGGAACAAAATCCTCGACCGGGAACTCAACTGGCACGAATACCACTATCTGACCTATCTGCTGGAGCGGGAAACCGCGGATATTTTCGTTCCCCAGGCGCTGCGCGATTTTTTCGATCAGATCTATCACACCCACATCCTCAAGGAATACACCCAGGACCCCACCGTCCCCCGGGCCCCCCTGATGCTGGTCATCGGGCCCTCGGGGAGCGGCAAGAGCAGCACCATCACCCAGGCCCTCGAAGAGACGATCTTTTCCAACGA
>JAFGOW010000189.1 GCA_016926265.1 Deltaproteobacteria bacterium
AGGGCCAGAAAACGCCGTTTTCCCGCAGATGAACATAACGCCCGGCCCGGAACGCCGGGTTCTCCATCCACTGACCGAGGCGGACGTTGAACAGGGTCGCCGCAAAAGACTGGGCGAAGAAGGTCTCCCGGCCCAGCGCCGAATCCGCCGCCGCGCCCGAGATCGTCATCACCCGCGCCACCTTGGTTTGGCCGGAACGGTAGACCCCGGTATCCACGTAGCCGGTGACGGACGAACCGCAGTAGAGCTTCGAGAAGAGGAAGATGTCGGATTTGCGGCTGCGGAAACGCATGTCCCGCTCGGTGGCCAGGTTCACGCAGGTCACGTAGAGATGGTAGGGGGCGGCCGTCGCGGCCCCGCTAAAACGGAACGGCCGCAGCTCCGGAAGCGATGCGCCCCAAAACGGGCACCCGGCGCCGCGCCGTTTGCCCCCAACCTGGTACTGGACAAAGGAATCCCGCCCCGCCAGCCGGGGCGGGTGCTTGCCGGCCGCCACGCCATGGAGTTCCGTCAAGCGCATTTCCTGATGGTCGCGTTTGAGCTCCAGGTTGCGGCCGTAGGCCTTGTCGGGGCGCGCTTCGGTGCGCAGGAAAGCCTCGACCAGCCGATCCCGGTAAAAGTAGTGCAGGGAGAGGTTGTTGAAGTCGATCAGAACCCCGATGATCCAGAAAATCAGGCTCAGGCCCGCCACCAACGCTCCGTGGGCCGCGCCCAGCCGATCAGGCGGCAGGTTCAGGGAAGCAACGCCGCGATGGACGAAAACCAGGGCCAGGATCAGCGTGGAAACGAGGAACACCGCAACCACACAGCCCAGGGCCAGGCGGCGGAGCTTTTCGGAAGTGCGTTTCAGCCAGGCGGCTCCTTTCTCGATCACTTCCTTGACTTTCTCCCGTTGTGCCCGCCGGGCATTCCACCAGGCATAGAAGCCGGTCGCGGCGGCGCCTGAAAGGGAGGCTGTCGCGGTCAAATGAAAGAGTCGGTCAACCCGGCTCACGACCCAGGGCAAAAGCGCCAGGCCGCCGGCCAGGATCATCAGATACCAGCAGAGCGCCAGGGAAGCCGCCAGGAAGGAACGCCGCCGGATGTTGGGGCGCAGCAGGGGGAGTTCCCAGCCCGGTACTTCCACCAGGACAAAGAAAAAACCGGCGGCGATCGCCCCGCCGAAAAAGAACGCGACCGGAAACAGCAGGTTGGGACGCACCCCCGGCAGCCACCGCGCCAGCAGTCCGCAGAGCAGCAGGCCGCTCACCAAGGCGAGGCCCCCGACGACCCACAGCAGCCGGTACTGGGCCGCCTCCACGGCGGTATCCCCATCGCGCTTGAACCACAGCGGCGGGCAATACCTCTGCACCTGCCAGACCCCGGCTCCCGTCGCCAGAAGCAGCACGGCGCTGAGGAACGTGACCAGTGCAAAACGCACCCCCCCGACGCCCCGCCACAATCCCGACAGATAGTCGCCGAAGGCCAAGGGCACCGCGGCGAATGCATCCGCCTGGTTGAAATGGATCAGGGCCAGCAAACCGCTGGCGACCAGCAGCATCATATAGGCGAACAGCGAAAGCGAGGCGCCGATCCCGGCGCCGATACTGCCCACCGCCCGCAGCAGATCCCGGTCGAGGAGGCGGCGCCGTCGCACCAGATAGTCCCCGAAAGCGCGCAGATGGGTCACCACCATCTTCCCATCCAGCCAGGCGCACGGCTTCCGGTTGCCGCCGCCCGCCGGGGTTGCCTCGGCAAACGGGGCCCGGACCCCGTCGGGATCGAGATCGAAATGAGGTCTGTCGCCGGGGCCGAAAGCGAACTGGCCGCTCCCCTCGGGGGCCGGCCCCTGCTCCAGCCGGCGCGCCGACAACAGGCTCGAAAGCGCACTGCCGATGTAGCCGCCGCCCGATACCGTGCTCAGATAGTCCACCTGCCGCAGAACCCCACGGTGCATCAGCGTCTGGAGCACCCCGAGCCCAACCATGGCGGAGCGGATGCCGCCCCCCGAAAGGCTCACCCCCACCGGCCGCCGCGCCAGGTCCTCGGCCGACCACAGCCCGGCCAATCGGCGGCGGCTGCGCAGGTATCGCCCTTCGTTGCGCACCACCTGCTCGATCGGCTTGATGAACGGCCAGGCGCGGCGGCGCGGCCCACCCCACCGGAGGATCCGATTTCTCGCCGAGATATCGCCACCGACCTTTTCCCTTTCCGCCCGCCAGGGGCAGGTCAGCAGCCAGAAGCAGGCTGCGCTGGACCCGACCAGCAGAATAGCCGCCAGCAGAATGATCGTGACCGCGGCCGCCACGGCGCCGAGGGTCCCGGTCGCCTGGCCGCCACGCAGCCACCAGATCAGCAGCCCGACTGCCAAGGCCACGACAGCCAGCACCGCCAGCCCGATGCCGCCGCCCGATGGACTGCCCCCGTCTCCGGGCTTTCCCCGATACGCCACGCCCATGGTCCCCCCCCCCACCGCGGCCAGAAAAACCGCGGTCCTTGCTTCCGCGCCGAGCCCTCAGGTCGGAAACGCCCCGTCCTTTTTCAGCGGAGCTTCTCGGCGAGAAATTCTTTGAAGCGCCGCCACGATTTCCGGTCCGCCGCTTCCTGATAACGCCCCTCGCCAAAAACCGTGAAGGCATGTTCGGCGCCGCCGTAGGTGATCATTTCATGGGCGACCCCCGCCGTTTCCAGCTCCCGGCCGAGGGCGGCGAACTCCTTCAGCGGGATAGCGGCATCGGCGGAACCGTGCAGGATCAGAATCTCCCCTTTGGCGTTGGAATAATCCTGTCCCGGTGGGGTCTTCAGGCCACCGTGGAAGGAGACGAAACCCTTGAGGTCGATACCGGAACGGGCCAGCTCCAGCACCGCCGCCCCTCCGAAGCAGTAGCCGGCGGCCACCGCATTGCCGACTTCGCCCCCCCGGGCCTTGGCCGTGGCCAAGGCGCCCTTCATCAGCCGGCGCATCTTCTCCCGGTCCTGGTACAGTTCGCCGGTGTGCTGGCGCTTGTCCGTCACGGCGGTGGGGCGCACCCCCTTCCCGAACAGGTCGGCGGCGAAAACCGCGTAGCCGAGTTGGGCCAGCATTTCGGCCCGCTTGATTTCATAGCCCGTCAGGCCGTCCCAGTCATGGATCAGCAGCACCAGCGGCGCCCTGGCTTTGGGAGCGACGAAATACCCCTCGTAGTCGCGGCCATCGACCTGATAAAGCACGGTCCGGCCTGAGGCCGACGCTAGAGTGAAAAAGACAAAAACCATCGCCAGGGACAAGAAAATGCGATTCATGGCAAAACTCCTTTCTGAGGACTTATCATTCCGGATTTCCCCCCAACCGACCTCTCTACGGCTTGCGGGACCGCCATATGAAAACTATATCAAAACGGACCGCCGGTTCGCGGCCGGGAGGCAACCAGCGTTTGGAGACGAAAACGGCGAGGTGGCGGGGAATCGGGTTCGATGGCTGAAGCAAGGGCAGGTCTCGGGATCGGAAGCGGCGCCGGAGTCCAGCCGGGTTTCGGATCGTGACTAGGCGGGGCGGGAAGAAGGGTGGCGCGGGGTCAGATGGTCCTGATACGCCTGGCGGGAATAGAGCAGATAGTGTTCGCAGGGCAGGTTTTCCATGAAAGCGGTTTCCTTCATCCAGGGGCGGCGCTTTTCCCATTCGATGATCTCATAAACGCCTCGCGGCGGCCGGGAGCAGCCGTTTCGGGAAACCTCTCTGAAATTCAAACGGGTGGAATGCACGGCGGCGGTCCCGATCTCCAGGAGTCGCTCCGCCCCGGAAACCTCCAGGCCAACCCGGTGGCGGTGTTTGGAAAACCAGGTCGGCTGGAACAGCACAAAACTGCTGGCGCAAATGGCATCCAGCGAGCATTGCAGATCGTCGAGCAAGCTGAAGGTCTGCCAGAGGTCGATGTCGGAACTGGTGGGGAGGCCGAAGATCATCATGGCCAGATTCGAGATCCCCGCCGCGTGGGCGTCGTGAACTACGGTCCGGATGTCCTGGACCAGGGTGCCTTTCTGGATCAGGTTCAAAAGCCGCTGGGATCCGGATTCAATGCCCCAGCTGATCCAGCGACAGCCGGATTGGGCGATCAGTCCCAATCTCTCCGGCGTGTAGTCCTTCACGGGCCGGCACATCACCTGATAGAAAATCTTCAGGCCGCGCTGGATCAGGGCTGAGGCGATTTCGGACAGGTCCGCGGCTCCGATGTACTGGTCGGCAAAATAGAAATGATCGACCTGGTGGCGCTGCTGAAGTTGTTGCAGTTCATCGACAAAGGAGGCCACCGTCTTCTTGCGATAGCCGGAGAAGGAAACGTTGTGAGCGCAGAAGCGGCATCTTTTCCAGGCGCAGTCCTTGGAGAAAACCACCGGGAGGACCGGGCTCGGGTTGAAATAGTCCCCGATCGGCAAGCCGCGGAAATCCGCCCATCCCGGCTCCGGAGTGGCCACCTCGGGGAGCGGACCGTTGAGTTGGATCCCAGATGCCACGCGCCAGAGCAGGCCCGGAACCCTTTCGGGGGGTTCATCCCGGAGCAGGGCTTGGTATCCGGCGGCGCCCTCCCCCAGCACCAAGCCGTCGATCTCCGGACAGGCCGCCAGCAGTCCGGTCGCGTTCAGGGCGTGCAGGGCCGCTCCGCCCAGTATGATTTTACTTCGCGAAGATCGGGTTCCTTCCTCCCCCCGGATATATTTGGCCAGAGCCAAGGTCAGGTTCAGCTGGTCCAAAAACATCACCGAAAACCCGATCAGCTCCGGATCGGTTTCCAGGATCCGCTCGACCGTCGGCCGCAGGCAGCTCTCCAGGCCGCTCTCCAGTTCGTTTTTTTCGAGATACCGTTGGGCTTGCCGGCCCAAACCATTCATCCGGACCCGGAGCTGGTCCCAGATCCGGTTATGAGAGCGGTAGGCCTCCTGATTGTAAAAGAGGCCCGATTCATCATGCACAAACCGGATCAGCCGGTCGCCGTCGGGATGTTCCGCGGCCAGGTGCCGCCACACCAGCAGATTGGCATCCACCAGCTTCAGATCGCCATGGGGCTGGAGCGTCGCGGCCAGGGTGGCCAGGCCCAACGGCACGTAGGTGGGGCTGGCGGCGGGGGGAAAAACCAGGGCGTTACGCATAGCGGTTTCGGAATGAAAAAGGGCGTGGGATCGTGAAAGTTCGGGAAAACGGTTTCCCAAAGATTCGGGACCGGCGCGAAAAAGGACGGGGGGAATTGTGTATTTGCCGAAGCGGTGTTGTCAACAGCTAAACGCCCCGCTACGGTTCAGCTTCATCAAAAAACCTAAAACCTGGCGCAACAGGGATCAAAGGGAGGGGGTACTTCCCGGCCCCCAACCACCGAAGGCCATGGAGATGCCAGCGGAAAATCTTTTTGGTCAAGAGCAAAATCAACCCGCTTCAAGGTCGTTCTACCGATCCTCAGACGTTCTGTGATGACAGCTTTAGATTTTGGCTTTACCCGTGATCCCTTTCATCCCCTTCATCCCTGTTGATCCGATGTCTTCAGTTGTCTCGGTTTTTTTACTGAATGGTCACAAAGCTCCACCAAAGGACCGGCGCCGGAATCGGTTTCCATCAGGCCAGAAACAGTCCCGCCGCCATCAGCACCGGCGTCGCCAGGTTCAGAACCACGTTCCGCGCCATGCTCGGCAGCAGCCGGGGGAGTTCCTCGAAACCCCGCCGCACGCCGCGGAACGTCCACAGCGCCAGCGGCGCCGCCGCCAAGCCGAGCAGAGCGCCCGCAGGCAGCACCCCCCCAAGCCATCCCCCCACAGGCGCCAGGAAAGCACCGAGCAAAAACAGCCCGTAAACCGCCACGCCATGTTTGGGGCTGGTCCGGATGATCAGGTGATTGCGGCCGAACTCCCGATCCGGCTCCCGGTCCGGGAACTGGTTCAGGAGCAGCAGGTCGCTGACCAGAAAAAAGGGGGTCAGCGAGGCGGCGAAGCCGGCCCAGGAGTAGCTGCCGGAAAGGCAGAATTCGGTGCCCAGCACCATCAGCGGTCCGAAACCGATCCCCGGCGCGAGCAGGCAGAGCAGCCAGTGGCGGGTCAGAAACGGGGTGTAGGCCACGATGCACAGCAGGCCGGCGAGGCCCAGCGGGAGCAGCAGCCAGCCGCGCAGGAAGACGAAATAGAGGCCGACCGCGGCGGTCACGCCCAGCGCCGCCAGGCCGACGATCAGCGCCCAATGGGCCTTGTCCGGATACTTGGGAAGGGTGCCGGTACCGCCCGAAAAGGGGGTCTTGGTGGTGACGAGGTCGAGACCGCTCCGGAAATCGGCATATTCGTTGAGGGCGTTGACCGCGACGTGGGCAGCCACCGCGCCTGCCAGAACCAGGAAAAACCGGACCCAGTCGAGGACAAAACCGCGCCAGTGGACCACCGCCAGGCCGAGAACCAGACAGGCGGGGGGCAAGAGCAGGAAGTTGGGCCGCATGGGGCCTACGATGGCAGCACAGGTTCGGTTCAAGCGAAGACCTCCGGTTAAAAGCCGGGAAAAGACAGCCGCCCCAGCGCCAGGCAATGGCTTTTCGAGCCGAGTTTTCTGATCGGACCCCGGCCGTTTGTTGCGCTGTAACGATGAGCGGAACCGGCAAGTTATTACCTTGGGAGATGGCCCGCATCAGCGGCCTGAAGACCCGCCCAGGCAGCGGGTCAGCTTCTTTCCGGGCCGGAAACCGGCCCGGATCGCACTCCGGAAGCCTTGACGCGACCGCCCCATGACGTCCCCCAACAATTCCCGCCACGCCCCGGCATCGGTACGCCAGCAAGACGTTATAGGATATTTCAACGGCAGGGAATTGGGCAATAGGGCCTTGCCGGCACCGAATGAAAATCCAGAGGTCGACGCCCGCCGCTGTTTCCGGAGATTCAGGAAGGAAATTCCGAGAAGGACAACAAGGCCGTCACGCGGTTGCGGCCATCCTGCTTGGACTGGTACATGGCGTTATCGGCGCGCCTGACCAGTTCCGTGATCTCTTCCGTGGCGAGATATTGGGTCACGCCGATGCTCACCGTTACCATAACCTTGCTGTTTTCCAGGGGGCAGAAAGGTTCCTCGGCAATCCGTTGCTTGATGCGGTGAGCCACCGTTTCCGCCTCTTCTCCGCAAGTCTCGGGGAGGATCACGGTAAATTCCTCCCCGCCGTAACGGTAGGCCGAATCGAGCTTGCGCAGGCACCCCTCGATGATCCGGGCCAGGCGGACGAGAACCTTGTCCCCCTCCAGGTGGCCGAAGGTGTCGTTGTAGACCTTGAAATGATCGATATCGAGCAGCAGCAGGGAAAGGGGGCGCTGGTAGCGGAACGCGCGGTCGACTTCCAGACTCAGCTGGTTGTAGAAATGCCGGGCGTTGAAGAGCTTGGTCAGGCCGTCGGTGGTGGCCAGGGTCTGGAGCTGTTCCAGCATTCTGCCCCGTTCCCGGGCCAGATTCCGTTCCTTCAGGACCCGCTTCAGGCGCAGCAGCAGTTCGGTGAAATGGACCGGTTTGAACAGAAAATCGCTGGCGCCCTGGCTGATGGCATCCTCATAGGAATAGTGGGCGCTGTGTCCGGTGATGAGGATGACATCTGCGTTGGAATCTCTTTTGATGCGATCGGTCAGCTCGAAGCCGTCCATCCCCGGCAAAGAGATGTCCGCGATGACCACATCCACGGCTCGGCCTTCGAGGATTTCAAGGGCTTCCTCGCCACTGCCGGCGGCCACCGCTTCAAAACCCGACATGCCGATAAAGGCATGGGTCGTATCGCGGATACCGGCATCATCCTCCACGATCAGAATGCAGGCAGCATCCATTTCGCAGCCATTCCTGGTAGCGAGCGCTCCGGGATGCGTCGCCGGAGCTCCGGAGTGAGAGGAAGAAAAATCGGTCTCAGGGTGAAAAAAATCGTTGATGCGAAGTTGCCGCTTTTCGGCGCCGGGAGCACCCAAAATCCGCCCGCTCCCGGACAATTTTTTTCTTGGTTTTCCCTTTGAATTCTAACAACCGCTCATGGCCGAAGCAGAGATCCCCGCTGAAAAACGAATTTTTTAATTTTTAGCTCTCCATGCCCGGTATTTTCCGGAGATCTTTCCTCCATCCCATCCCCTGAATGAAAGCCCTTCACGGTTTTCTGCCGCGAATAGAGTCATCGCCGATCCGAAGAGGATTTCTTATTATATTTTTTAACCTATTTTTGGATCACCACGGCTCAGCTCGAAGCCATAGCCGGATCAAATACCAAAAAGCAAAAGGGGTGCCGCATCGTGCCGGCTGGCGCCCGGGCTCCCAAAATTTTGACGTCAGCAGGACCGGATGTTTCACCCATTTCCTCGCTATGGATTGACGACCGACCGCGGCCCGGCTATGCTCCCTTCAAAAAATGGGTTGTAACTGTTCAGCTTACTAAAAAGCCGGATTTCCACCATGTATATGGCCGTAGATCAAAACCCAACACCCTGGATCCCCGACAGAACCATTCGGGGATGACAGATGGAAGGTCCTGGGGGGGGTCATTCCCGAAGGCCTTTATCGGGAATCCAGGGTTTGCGCAACTATCTTGAACTGTAGCGCCGCTTAAAAATCGCTTCTGAATGCGAAGTATGGTGAATAGTTACAATGGGTTAAATCTTTCGAAACGGCCGCCGTACTTAATCGGTCACAGGCCCGGCATCTTGAACCTAACCCTTGGGAGGCGAACATGAACCATCCGTTTAACTCTGGCAAGAACCTGCTGCTCACGGCGGTGCTGGCCCTCGGCCTGGCGTTGTCCGGCTATTTTTCGGGACCGGCCGAGGCCGACACGATCCACAAGTTGGGGTTGACGCTGAAAAAGAATCTCGGCTCCATGGTGACGTTGGATCAGACCCTTTTCAACGTGAAGGTGCCGCTGAATATCTCGAAGATGCCCGGTCCCTGGAAAAACGCCAAACTCAAGGGCATTGCCATGGTCTATTTCCTGGATGGTTCGGGAGAGGCGATCGGCGCCGGTCTGAGCGAGAACGGGGAGGATTGGGTGCCGCTGGATGTCGTACTCAACAACGGGAATTACAACGGCACCGTGGTCTTCCCGATCCAACAATCCGTGGGAACCATTTCAGGGAAAAATTGCAGCGTGGCCATGATCATCGCGCAGATGGGGAACCAGACCATGTTCATCGGCGCCTCCACCGGAGGGACCGCCCCCAATTCCGGGCCCTGCGGCAACATGTGCCCATCCTTAGCCCCCGGCACCATCCTCCCCTGATAACGGCCAGATCGAGATTTTTTGCCACCCATATTTTCTGACAGGGGGCTTTTATGCGACATCTTTGCCAGGGGCTCACCCTTTTGGCGCTGCTTATCTTCCTGACGCCCATCCCTTCCTGGAGCGGCCCAAACTCCCCGGCCGGCACCACGCCGGCCTACCCGTTTGTCAACCTGCCAGACATCGTTGTTGCTCCCATTACCTACCATGGGCCGACCCTGGCGGATATCGGAATGAAGTCCATAACCTACCAGGGACCGACCCTGGCGGATATCGGAATGAAGTCCATCACCTATCAGGGTCCGGAGCTGACCGACCTGGTGCTGCCCTCCATCCATTTTTCCAGCCAAACCCTGGAACTGGCCAAGGCGAAAACCCAGGCCCGGAACCTCTCCCAAGCCGCGACGCCGACCCCGGTCAGCCAGATGGCACACCTAATCCCCGGCGCCACGCCCCGTATAAAGATTTTGTCCCCGCAGTCCGGCCAGGGGATACTCGGCCCTGTGGTGGTGGAGGTCCAACTCAGCGGCTGGCAGGGAATCCCGCCCGTCGACCTCTCCTGGTGGTGGAACCCGCCGACCCCGGCCGGGCAATGGCCGGCCGCGCCGCAGCGGATGACGGTGGTCAAAAGCCTCAACGGCACCACGCGCATCGTCATCCCCCGCTCGGCCTTTCCAAAGAGCGGACAATGGCGTCTCAAGGCCGCGGTCAAGGTGGCCGCAAACCGGCAGATGATTGATGATGTCAGTTTCACCCTGGCCGAGATCGCCAGCCAGCCCGGCGATTCAGGGCTGAAAAAGACGGCGCCGAAGCAGTTATCGCCCAGCACCACCGTCCACAAACCGACGCTGCACATCAAATAAGGAGGTCTCTTAAGCCGCCTTCGCCCCTTTATCAATAAAAAATCCCACCGAACAGCGGGGATTTCTTTTTCGCCCGATTTTTTTATGGTTTTTCGCCTGATTTTGGCCGCGCCCTGCCCTTTCACCGCGCCGCCTCTGCTCAATTGAGGGTGATGCTCGGCTCTTCGTAGCCCGGCCAGCCGTCGTCAAAAGGCTGGCTGTCTGTTTCGTCCTCCCGTACTATCTCCGGCGGCGGCCTGGCAGGATTTTCGGTGATCCACAATCCCAGATGGCGCAATATTTTCTCGATCACCGGCGCTTCAATGATGAAGCTGGCGATCTTCATCTCAGCCCCGCACTTGGGGCATTCCAGTGGTTCGACCTCCCACACCTTTTTGATGCACTCCCGCCAGGTGGGCGAAGGGATCTTCTTGGGCTGATGGCCGGAGATGCCCAGAATTTCCGGCCCTGTTTCCTCTGCCTCGGCCTCAAGGCCGGGTCTCGATAACCCCTGCTTGCGCTGCTCCCAAAACCCTGTTTAAAGTCGATTTTTATAAAATGGTTATTTATCTAAGGCGAATCTTTCATTGACATTCCCCGGCGTTTCTTTATACTCGATCAAAAATAAAACGAGGTTTGTTTTATGGCGGAAGCCCCTTTTCTGGACGTGAAGAACATCTATCTCAGCTTCGGCGGCATCATGGCCATCGCCGGGGTGAGCTTCCACGTCAACAAGGGGGAGATCTTCTCCATCATCGGCCCCAACGGCGCCGGCAAGACCAGCATCCTCAACACCATCTCCGGCATCTACCTTCCGGACAAGGGCTCGATCCACTACGACGGGGAGGAAATCACCCGGCTGGCGGTCCACAAACGCCCGTTGAAAGGGGTGGTGCGGACCTTCCAGAACCTGGAACTTTTCAAGGGGATGACGGTCCTCGACAACCTGATGCTCTCCCGCCACGTCTACATGAAATACGGCCTGTTTTCCTCGATCCTCTGGTTCGGCAAGGCGCAGCGCGAAGAAGTCGCCCACCGCAAGCGGGTCGAGGAAGTGATCGACTTTCTGGAGCTGACCCACATCCGCAAGAAACACGTCTTCGAGCTCTCCTACGGCCTCCAGAAGCGGGTGGAGCTGGCCCGGGCCATGTGCCTGGAGCCGAAGCTGCTGCTGCTGGACGAGCCGATGGCCGGGATGAACAGCGAGGAGACCGAGGACATGGCCCGCTACGTCATCGACCTCAACGAGGAGATGGGGATCACCGTGATCCTCATCGAGCACGACATGAAGGTGGTGATGGACCTCTCCAGCCGGGTGGTGGCCATCGATTTCGGCGAGAAGATCTGCGAGGGGCTGCCCAAGGAGGTGGCGGTCAATCCCAAGGTCCTTTCGGCCTATCTCGGCGAGGAGAAGTGGCTGTGAACCCGACCCTCCCCCACTACATCCTGGAGAACCTGCGCCGCAACCCGCGCAAGGCGGCGCTGCGGGAGAAGGACCACGGCATCTGGCAGGAGACCAGCTGGGAGCGCTTCGCCGAGAAGATCATCCGTCTGGCGCGCTACTTCGAGGCGGTCGGCCTGCAACGGGGGGAAAACATCGCCATCATCGGCGACAACAAGCCGGAATGGGTGATCGCCGAGTTGGCGGCGCAGCTGTTGGGCGCGATCCCGGTGGGGATCTACCAGGATTCGGTCACCGCCGAGGTCCAGTACCTGCTGGAGGCCTCGGATTCCGCCATCGTCGTGGCCGAGGACCAAGAGCAGGTCGACAAGGCCCTCGACGTCCTCGACCGCCTCCCCCGGATCCGCAAGATCCTCTACTACGACGACCGCGGCATGTACCAGTACCAGCACGACATCCTGATCGATTTCGACCAGGCCCTGGCGGCCCATCCGGTTTCCCGGGAGGAGGTGGCCCTCTACCTGGAGGAGAAGATCGCGGCGCTGTCCGCCGACGACACGGCGATCATGTGCACCACCTCCGGCACCACGGCCAAGCCGAAGCTCGCCATGCTCAGCCACCGCAACCTGCTGTTCATGGCCGAGAGCCTGGCCGAGGCCGACCCCAAATTCGCCGAGGACGAGTTCGTCTCCTTCCTGCCGCTCCCCTGGATCGGGGAGCAGATGATGGGGGTGGTCAGCGCCCTGCGCTTCGGCTTCACCGTCAATTTCCCGGAGAGCGCCGAGACCATGCAGGCCGACATGAAGGAGATCGGGCCGCACTTCATCTTCTCGCCGCCGCGGGTCTGGGAGAACATGGCCTCCACGGTGCAAATGAAGATCATGGACGCCTCCCCCCTGAAACGCTTCGTCTACCACCGGCTGCTGCCGATCGGCTACCAATACGCCGAGTGCAAATTCGCCAAGGCCGCCCCGGGAATCGGGCTGCGGCTCGCCTACCGCCTGGCCTGCCTGCTGCTATTCCGCAAGCTCAAGGAGCGGCTCGGCTTCTCCCATCTGCGCAGCGCCATGAGCGGCGGCGCGGCCCTCGGCCCCGACACCTTCAAGTTTTTTCACGCCCTCGGCGTCAACCTCAAGCAGATCTACGGCCAGACCGAGATCTCGGGGATCTCCTGCATCCACCGCGACGACGACATCGACTTCACCTCGGTGGGAAGGCCGATCCGCGGCACCGAGATCCGCATCACCGCAGAGGGCGAGATCGTCTCCCAAAGCGGCGCCGTCTTTTCCGGCTACTACGGCAACCCCGAAGCCACGGCCGAAACCGTCCGCGACGGCTGGCTCCACTCCGGCGACGCCGGCTACTTGGACGATTCCGGCAAGCTGGTGGTCATCGACCGCCTCAAGGACCTGATGCATCTCAACGACGGCACCCGCTTCTCCCCCCAGTTCATCGAGAACAAGATCAAGTTCAGCCCCTACATCAAGGAGGCGGTGGCGCTCGGCGACCAACGCGACTACATCACCCTGATCCTCAACATCGACATGGGGATCGTCGGCAAATGGGCCGAGAACAACCGGATCGCCTACACCACCTTCACCGACCTGGCGGCGAAAGACGAGGTCTACGAGCTGGTGGCGGCCGAGGTGTTTCGGGTCAACGCCGAGCTGGCCAAAGAGACCCCGGTCCGCAAGTTCATGCTCCTCTACAAGGAGCTGGACGCCGACGACGGCGAGCTGACCCGGACCCGCAAGGTGCGGCGCGGCTTCATCGAGGAGAAATACCGCGAGATCGTGGAGGCGCTCTACGGCGATCTCAAGCAAGTCAGCGTCCAGGCCACGATCCGGCTCCAGGACGGCCGGGAGAGGACCCTGAATACCACGATGCGGCTCTACCACCTATAAGAAAACGGGCAGACAGCGCTATGAACCTCTTTCTGCAGCTCTTGGTCACCGGCATCGTCATCGGCAGCATCTACGCCCTGCTGGCGCTGGGCTTCACCCTGATCTACAAGGCCACCGACGTGGTCAACTTCGCCCAGGGAGAGCTGCTGCTGGTCGGCGCCTACATCTGCCTCCACACCACCGTGACCTACAACGTCCCGTTCTTCGCCTCTTTCGCCCTGACCCTGGTCTTCACCTTTTTGATGGGCTTTTTCATCGAAAAGGTCTTTTTGCGGCGCATGATCGGCGAGCCGATCATCTCCATCATCATGCTGACCATCGGCCTCTCCTCGGTGATGCGCTCACTGGTCATCATCGTCTGGGGAACCGACACCCGCACCTTCCCCGAGGTCTTCTCCCAGGTGCCGGTGGTGATCTTCGGCCTCAGCATCAGCCGGGTCTATCTCTACTCGATCTTCGCCGTGGCGATCTTTCTCGGGCTCTTCACCCTCTTTTTCAAGAAGTCGAAGATCGGGGTGGCGATGCGGGCGGTGGCCTGCGACCAGCAGGCGGCGCTCTCCATGGGAATCGACGTCAAGCGGATCTTCGCCCTCTCCTGGGCGATCGCGGCCGTGGTCTCCTCGGTGGGGGGGATCTTCCTCGGCAACATCAACGGCATCAACACCTCCCTCTCCCACTTCGGGCTGAAAGTCTTCCCGGTGGTGATCCTGGGGGGGCTCGACAGCATCGTCGGCGCCATCGTCGGCGGGCTTTTGATCGGCATCCTGGAGAACCTGGCCGGGGGCTACCTCGATCCGCTGGTCGGGGGCGGCGCCAAAGAGCTGTTCCCGTTCGTGATCATGGTGCTGGTGCTGATGGTCAAGCCCTATGGGCTGTTC
>JAFGOW010000190.1 GCA_016926265.1 Deltaproteobacteria bacterium
CCACATCCAGACCATCCGCGGCGTCCCCAAGGCCGATCTGCTGTCGCCGCCCAACCATCAGGGGCTCTATTCCATCGAGGAGAGCGTCCAGAAGATGTTCCTCTCCATGAACGCCGCCTTCAAGTTCAAGGTGCCGGTGGCGATCAAGGTGGCGGCCAGCTCCACTTCGGTGTCGGTCTTCAACAATCTGGTACGCGACCCCTACAACATCGTCGGCGGGTTTTTCCTGGACGGCATCGACGGCGGCACCGGCGCCGCCCACGAGGTCTCCCTCGACCATACCGGCCACCCGATCCTCAGCAAACTCCGGGACTGTTACCTGGCGGCGGTGGGGCAGGGGCGGCAGGGGCAGATCCCGCTCTGGGCCGGCGGGGGCTTCGGCAAGACCGGCGACCTGGCCGCCGACGCCTTCAAGGCGATCTGCCTCGGCGCCAACGGCATCTTCACCGGCAAGCTGGTGCTGCAGATGGCGGGCTGTGTGGGCAACGAAAACGGCCGCTGCAACGCCTGCAACACCGGCCTCTGCCCGGTCGGCATCACCACCCAGGAACGGGTTCTGGTGGAACGCCTCAACCCCGAACTGGTGGCCCAGAACATCGTCAACTACTTCCTGGCGGTGGACAAGGAACTGCGCAAACTGATGGCGCCCATCGGCAACTCCTCGCTGCCGGTGGGGCGCTCCGACGCCCTGATCTCCATCGATCAGGATGTGGCGGAACGCCTCAAAATCGCTTACGCCTGTTAAATAAATGGTTTAAGGAGGATGGTCTATGGCCATGAAAATAAACGGATTTAAAGAAGGACAACGGATTTCCAGCAGGGAGCTGCTGCAATCCATTTACGAGGGGATGGAACAGGGGGAAAGCTCCTTCGAGGTGGTCGGATCGGGCCATCACGATATCGGCGGCCCGCTTTGGAATCCGGACGGCTCGCCGTTGCGTTTTTACGTCAAAAACCCCGGCCAGCGGGTCGGCTCCATGGGGCTCCAGGGAACCGAGATCGTGGTCGAGGGCTCCACCCCCGCCGATGCCGGCTGGCTCAACGCCGGCGCCACCCTCGTCATCAAGGGTGACGGCGGCGACACCACCGGCCATTGCGCGGCGGCCGGCGCCATCTATGTGCGGGGCAGGGTCGGCGCCCGTTCCGGCTCTTTGATGAAACACGATCCCGATTACGAGCCGCCGCAACTCTGGGTGCTCAAGAACACCGGCTCCTTCCCCTTCGAGTTCATGGGGGGCGGCATCGGGGTCGTTTGCGGCTATCAGTGCGAAGGGATGGATTCGGTTCTCGGCGACCGCGCCTGCGTCGGCATGGTCGGCGGCGTTGTTTATGTGCGCGGTCCGGTTCAGGGGCTCTCCGACGATGTCTGGCTGATCGACCTCGATGACGGCGACCGCCGTTTCCTGTCCGACAATCTGCCGCTTTTTCTCTCCAAGGTCGGGCGTCTCGAGGTGTTGCGCAAGCTCTCTGATCTGAGCCGGTGGCACAAGATCGTGGCCAAAAGCTACGAGGAGCGAAAAAAACGGCAGCGTCCCTCCATCCACGAATTTCTGGAGCGGCAATGGATCTCCGGCGGGATCTTCGGGGACGTGGTGGCAGACGATTATTCCTTCACCGCCGGCCTGGTCAACACCGGCGAACAGCGGCTGCGGATCCCCCACTGGCTTGACCGGCACTACAGCGCTCCCTGCCAGGCCTCCTGCCCCTCGGCCATTCCCACCCAGGAACGCATCAAGCTGCTTCGGGAGGGGAAGGTGAAAGAGGCCCTGGAGCTGGTGCTGCGCTATTCGCCCTTTCCGGGGAGCGTCTGCGGCGAGGTCTGCCCCAATCTCTGCATGGACGCCTGCACCCGAGCGTTTCTGGATCATCCCGTGTTCATGAAGGATCTCGGTAAACTTTCACTGGAGACTGCGCCGCCCCAACGGCTTCCCGCCACCGGCAAAAAGATCGCCGTCGTCGGCGGCGGCCCCGGCGGTTTGAGCGCCGCCTGGCAACTGGCCCTAAAGGGGCACCAGGTGACGGTCTACGAGGCCGATCAGGAGGTGGGGGGGAAACTGCGCCAGGTGATCCCCGAGGAACGCCTTTCCCGCCAGGTGCTGGAGGCCGAAATCCGCCGCATCCGGGAACTGGGTATCGAGATCCGGACCGGCGTCCGGGTGGACGACCGGGCTTTCGCCAAAATCAGGGGCGAATGCGATGCGCTGGTGGTCGCCAGCGGCGCCCACAACCCGGTGGCGATCCCCTTTCCGGGGCATCAGCGGGTGCGGGCGGGGATCGAATTCCTCAAGGCCATCAACCGCGGCGAACGCCCGAAGGTGGGGAACAGGGTGGTGGTGATCGGGGCCGGCAACGCCGGCATGGACGTCGGGCTCGGCGCCTTCGCCATGGGGGCCGCGGAGGTGACCGCCGTCGATATCCGCCGTCCCGCCGCCTATCCTCACGAAATCGCTCATTTCGAAAAGCTGGGGGGGCGAATTCTGTGGCCCTTCGAGACCGCCAAGGTCGAGGGGGAAGGGCTGCATGGCAAGGACGGCCGCCTGATCGGCGCCGATGAGATCTTTTTTGCCATCGGGGAACGCCCCGATCTCTCCTTTCTTCCCCGCGCCTGGCTCGATGCGCGGGGGATGGCCGAAATCGACGGCTGCGGGCAGTTCCTTTTGGCGCCGGGGGTGTTCGCCGTCGGCGACGCCACCGCTCCGGGACTGCTCACCCACGCCATCGGCGGCGGCCGCGAGGTCGCCGAGCAGATCGACAACCTGCTCAACGGCCGGGAACTGGTTCCGATCCGGAAGCGGGAGATGATCCCCCAGAGCTGCCTCCGCAAGGAATATTACCGACCGCTCAAGCGAGGGCATTTCAAGGTCGACGATGTCGTCCAGCTGGAAACCAATCGGTGCCTTTCGTGCGGCGTCTGCCGGGACTGCTCCATGTGCCTCGAAGCCTGCCCCGAAGGCGCGATTACCAGGGAGGAAAAGGCCGACGGCGGCTTCGAATACGTTTCCGAAGACCGTCACTGCATCGGCTGCGGCATCTGCGCCGGCATCTGCCCCTGTGGCATCTGGAGCATGGAGGCGGTGGTGTAGACGGCATTCAGGCGGGTTGCGGGGATCTTTTCCCGATTCCGGAAAGGCGGTCCCCTGGGCCGCTTTTCGTTTTTAGACCTTTTTTCACCGCGGAGATCGCAAAGTACGCAAAGAAAACCCCACCTGGCTAGGCATTAACCCCGGAGAAGGAGTTTTTTTGCGACCTTTGCGGCAGAGGCTGGTTGTTTCCCGCCCGAAGTTTCGCTTTTCTTTGCGCTCTTGGCGTCCTTTACGGTTAGAATAAGTCGGTGCGAAAGGGCGGGAACGGATGGCGAAATCGGCTTTGGAGCGGATACGGAGGGCGGCCGGCAAGGCGATCGGGGATTTCAACCTGATCGAGGCGGGGGACCGGATCGCCGTCGGGGTTTCCGGCGGCAAGGATTCCCTGGCCCTGATGCTGGTGCTGGAGGAGTTGAGGAAACGGGCGCCGATCCGCTATGAACTGATCGGCGTCACCATCGATCCCGCTTTCCCCGGTTTTCCCGCCGCCGCCATCGGCGCCTTTCTGGCCTTGCGCGGCCTGGCTTTCTATATCGAAAAAACCGATATCGCCGCCGTCCTGGAAGCGAAACTGCGCCCCGGCTCCTCCCCCTGTTCCTTTTGCGCCCGGCTCCGCCGTGGTATTCTCTATACGACGGCCGAGCGACTGGGGTGCAACAAGGTGGCCCTTGGCCACCATCTCGACGACTTCATCGAAACCCTGCTCCTCAATCAGTTTTTTTCCGGAACCCTGGCCGCCATGAGTCCCAGGATGCTGGCCGACAACGGCCGCCAGACGGTGATTCGGCCTTTCTTCACCGTCGAAGAGCAGGAGGTCTCCCGGCTGGTCCAGGAGGAGGGAGTGCCGGTTTTTGAAAATCCCTGCCCGGCCAGGGTCGAGGACCAGAAACGGCTGCGGATCAAAAAGCTGATAGAGGAACTGCGTGCGGAGATTCCCTATCTCAAGGAGAGCCTCCTCCATGCCCTGCAAAATGTCCAGCCCCGCCACCTGGCCGATGGAAGGCTGTGGAGGAACGAGCCATGACTCTACCCCCTTATGATCTCGATGTCGATCTCGCCTCCCGCGTCCAGGAACTCCTGTTCCCCAAGGGTTCCCCCGTCTGCGACTGGTGCTGCATCGGCGTCAAGTACCACATGGCCTGCGGGCTCGGCGGGGATTATTTCGATTTCATCGCCCTCCCCGATGGCTGCCAGTTCGTTATGATCGGGGATGTGACCGGGCACGGCCTTCATGCCTCGGTGGTGATGTCCCTTCTGTACGGTTTCGTGTACCGGGCCAGTCTCAACCGGTGCGATCCGCTGAAGGTAGCCAGGGACGTCAACGCCTTTCTGGAGAACTTTGCGGTTCGGTCGCAGGACCTGGATCACTTCTTCTCCACCACCCTCTTTTGCTGTGTCATCGACCCCGCAACCTTAGCGATGCGCTATGTCAACGCCGGTCAGCCGCTTCCTCTGGTGCGCCGGCAAGAACAGGTTTTCGAATTGAAACCGACCTCTCCACCCCTCGGTTTTTTCCGGGAACCCGAAATCCTGATGAAAACCTTTCAACTACACATTGGGGATCGGCTGCTGGTCTACACCGACGGCATCGTGGAGTCGGTCGGCGGCCGGGGGGAGCTGTTCGGCATAGAACGGCTCAAAAAGGTTCTCCTCGGCAGCAATGAAAGCCATGTCGCTTTTCTCGATCGCCTCTTCACCGAGATTGAGCGGTTTGGGCGCCAAGGCGCTCAGAAGGATGACTGCACGGCCATTGCCATCGATTTTCACCGCACCTGGAAAAAAGCCGGCGAAGGGGCCGGGGAGTCGGGGTGAGAGGGACAACCTGTTTTTGGGAAGGGGATGGATATGCCGACTTACGAATACCGTTGTCAGGACTGCGACAAGGAATTTTCCCTGGTTTTGAGTATGGCCCAGCATGACCGGGAGCAGGTGGTCTGCCCCGGTTGCGGAAGCCACCGCGTCACCCAGAAATTTTCTACGTTTTTCGCCAAGACCAGCCGCAAGAGCTGAAAAAAATTGATCCCTGCGCCAGCAAGCCCTTCTGTCGCCGGGCGCGTTTTTTCAGGGCGCCGCCGGGCGTATTTGCGGAGCGGATGGGGTGGCGGTTAGGGGTTGAGGCTTCGCGGCCCGCAGGCGCTCCACCAGATCCTTGGTGATCTGGCCGGTTTCCTCCAGCCCCTGGTCTTTCTGGAAGGCCCGGATGGCGGCCGCCGTAAGGGGGCCCAGCCTGCCGTCCAGAGGGCCCGTTTGGATCCCCGCCCGCACCAGCAGTTCCTGAACCTCCCGCACCTGGATCGTCCAGCCGGTCACTTGAACGGTGGTGGCCCTGGCCATGCATTCCGGCAACACCGGCTGGAACTGAATGCCCCCCATGTCGATCACTACCGGGATGTTGTCGATCCGTATCGCGGTGTTGCTTCCGGGCTGGGTCGAGACGGTCGCGGTTTTGGCCGTGGTCAGCTCCTGCCATGATTCGCCGACGAAGCCGTCGATGCAGATCCGGGTTTCCGGTGTGATGACGAAGGTCTTTTTTTTGTAGCTGTCATCGAGGATGATCTGGTCGGCGTTGATGGAGACGATGTCGCCGGTGTACAGATCCAGCGGATCGTCGGCGTGCGCCGGAGGGGGGGCCGGGAGTGCCAGGAGGATCAGGGCAATGACCGCATACCTGCATGTTTTCATCGTGATTCTCCAGATTTACGGAATACGGTGAAAAACGTTATTGGCTATTCTATCCCGAAATGGTTAACCGTCAATTAAAAAAACCTCGAGCCCCGTTTTTCCTTCCCTGGCGTGCCTTCAGGCCCGCTCCGGAACCCGGTCATCCAACAGGCGGCCATAAATTTCCCGGATAGTTTCGGCGGTCTGGCGGTAGTCGCTCAAAAGGGCCGCTCCGGGGGCTTGAGGGGAAGGTGGATAACCGAGGCGCAGGGCTAGCCGGCAGAGGTACTCGGGGTCGCGGCAGAGGGCGTCGGTGGCTCGATCCTGGAGCAGCCGCAGGCGGTTTTCGAGCCGCAGCAGGAACCGGCAGCCGGCCGCCAGCCGTTGGTGATCTTCGGCGTTTAAGATCCCTTCCGAATGGAGGGCGGTCAGCAGTTCCAGGGTGTTGGTGCCGCGGAGAGCGAAACGCCGACGCCCATGGCGGATCTGGAGGTATTGGACCAGAAACTCGACATCGAGCAGTCCGCCGGGGCCGGATCTGAGGTCGAAGCCGTTCTTCGGGCCGGTTGTCTGTTCCGATTCGGTCCGCTCCCGAAGCGCCCGCAGTTCGCCAGGGAAGTCCGGGGGCAAGGGGGCTTCGTAGACGATGCGGCCGATTTCGGCCTCGATGGCGGCCTTCAGGGCCGGCGGGGCACTGACGACGCGGGCCTTGGCCAGGGCGCGGCGCTCCCAGGTCCGGGTCCCCTCGCGGTGGTAACCGGCGAAGGAGGCGAGGCTGGAAACCAGCGGCCCCTGGCGGCCCGAAGGGCGGATGCCGCTGTCCACCTGAAAAACCTGCCCCACGGCGGTGCGGAGGGTCAGGATGGAGATCACCCTCTGCGCCAGCCGGGAGAAATATTCCCGGTTGTTGAGAAGGCGGAATTTTCCGGCGCCATGCTCGGGGGATGGGGCCGTTTCTCCCTCCTCGTCGAAGAGGAAAAAAAGATCGAGTTCCGAATGATAGCTGAGTTCCCGGCCGCCCAGTTTGCCGAGCGCCACCACGGCCAGAGAGGCTTCCCGGAATGACTCGCCATCGGGTGAGCGGGCGCCGGGGAGACCATAGCGCCCCATCAGCTCCTGGCGGGCGATAACCACCGCCTGTTCCAGACAGGCATCGGCCAGATCCGAGAGCTGGGAAGCGACCTGCTCTTGGGGGGCCTGGCCCTGGATGTCGTTGAGGGCGATGCGGAGGAATTCCTCATGGCGGAAACGCCGCAGGGCGTCGAGCTTCTCCTCGTAGCTGGCGCAGTTGCCGATCACCCCAACCAACTCCAGGGCCAGCGTTTCCCGTTTTTTCCAAAAAGAGGCGAAGGCGCTGGCGGCCAGGGCGTCGAGGGCGCCGGGGTCTTCGATAAAGAAGCGTGAAAGCAGGGCGCTGGTTGAAAAAAGCGACACCAGCAGGTGGATCAGACGGGGGTTTTCCGCCAGCAGGGCGAAAACCGAGGTCTGGGAACGGAGCGCCGCAAAAAACTCCTCGCTGTTGCGGAGCGCCGTCTCCGGGTCGGGGGCGTCAAGGATGTCCTGGACGAAGAGGGGCGCGATACGGGTCAACAGGCGGCGGGCCTTGGGCGTGAGCCAGACGTGGGGAGGGCCGTCGCGCAGCACCAGCAGCCTTTTCAGCGCCGCCGCCGGGGTCGGGAAGCCGCGGCGGGACAGGATCGTTTCCGCCTCCCGCTGGCCGGTGTTCCGGTCGAGCAGTAGCAGGCAGTCGTCGTTCAGGTTCGGGGCCGCTTCCTCCCGGCCGCCGAAGAAGAGACTGTGGTAGATGGCCTCGACATGGCCGCGGTGCTGCTCCAGCCGGGCGCGGAAACTTTCTCCGTCGGGGAAGCCGCAGCTTCTGGCCAGGGTCAGGAAGCTCTCCGGTTGGGAAGGCAGGGAATGGGTCTGCCGTTCCTGGAAGATCTGGATGTGGTTTTCCACGGTGCGGAGAAAGAGGTAAGCCTCCTTCATGGCGGCGTGGTCGGGAGCCGGGATGAATCCGCCCCCGGCCAGGCGGTCGAGGGCCTCCAGGGTGTTGGCGACCCTCAGAAACGGATGTTTGCCGGCGTGGATCAGTTGCAGCGCCTGGACGAAAAACTCGATCTCGCGGATTCCCCCCCTTCCCAGCTTGATGTTGCCATCCCCTTCCCGGCGCCGCTCCAGGCCGCCGTCGATCTTCTGTTTCATCACCTTGAGATCCTCGATCATGCCGAAATCGAGGTAACGGCGGAAGATGAAGGGCTGGAGGTCTTTCAGCAGCTTTTCCCCCAGGGGAAGGGAGCCGGCCACCGGGCGCGCCTTGATCAGGGCCGAACGCTCCCAGCTCTGGCCCCAGCTCTCGTAGTAGGTCTCCGCGTAGCTGAGCGACTGGGCGGTATCGCCGCTCTTCCCCTCGGGGCGCAGATCGAGATCGACCCGGAACACGAAGCCGTCGGCGGTCGGTTGGCTCAAGGCTTTGACGATCAGGTTGGCGAGTTTGACGAAATAGACTGGCAAGGGGATCGCCCCCTGGTTCTTCCCCGACGGATCGGGCACCCCGGTGGTTGCCCCCTGGGCGCTGGAATAGAAAAACATCAGGTCGATATCCGATGAGAAATTGAGCTCGCGGCCCCCCAGTTTGCCCATGCCGAGGATGGTGAATTGCGCCTCGCCCCCTTCGCCGCCCTCCTCGCGGGGGGCGCCGTACTGGCGGCGCAGGAGGATGTCGCAGCCCTTCCAGGCCATCTGCAGGCAGGCCCCGGCCAAAGCCGCGATTTCGGCGGTCAGGATCGGCAGCGGGGCCTTGCCGTTGAGGTCACGGGCGCCGATCCGCAGCACCTCCTGCTTTTTGAAGAGCCGCAATTCCTTCTGCAGCAGCGGCAGGTCGGCGCCGGGCGGGATCCGCCGCTCCAGTTCCCGCAGCATATCGGGTTCGCTCCTGGCGGCTTCCAACCGATCGGAGTCGAACAGCTCCGACAGCAGGTGCATTTGGGTGACGAGGATGGAGGTGAGGAAAGGGGAGGTTCCGAGCACGGTCAGAAGTTCAGCGGCGCGGGGGCCGGCCACGATGTCGTGGAGTGGTTTTGGCGCCGCCGCCTCCGAAAGCCGTTCCAGGCCGTTGAGGGCCAGATCGGGGTCGGGAGCGGCGCGGGCCGCCACCATCACAACCGGCGCCAGGGTTGTCCCCAGCCGCGCCGTGACGGCCAGCAGGTTGGCCGCCGATTTTTCGGCGTTGCGGCAGCCGAGTTCCCGCAGCACAGGCGCCAGGCGCTGCCGGCTGCCGTCACGCAGGACGGCTTGGAGGGTCTCCGAAGACGGCTCAATGGGCATCGGGGGGCCGCTGTTCCAGAAGGGATTTGAGGCCGGCGCCGAGATCGCCGCGGACGACGCCGGCCTCGGTGATGATGGCGGTGATGAGGGGGGCCGGGGTGACGTCGAAGACCGGGTTGCGGACCGGGATGCCGGCCGGGGCCAGTTCGACCCCGCCGTGGCGGACCACCTCCTCCCGGCCCCGTTCCTCGATGGGGATCAGGGCGCCGTCGGAAAGGGAGGCGTCCACGGTGGAGAGCGGGGCGGCGATGTAGAAGGGGAGGGCGTGCGCCCGACACAGCACGGCCAGGGTGTAGGTGCCGATTTTGTTGGCGGTGTCGCCGTTGGCGGCGATGCGGTCGGCGCCGACCACCACGCAGTCGATTTCGCCACGGGCCATCAGGTGCCCCGCCATGTTGTCGCAGATCAGGGTGACGGGGATGCCGTCCTGCTGGAGCTCCCAGGCGGTGAGCCGCGCCCCCTGCAGCCAGGGGCGGGTTTCATCGGCAAAAACGGAAATCTTCTTGCCGGCCTCGAAAGCGGCGCGGATTACCCCGAGCGCGGTGCCGTAACCGGCGGTGGCCAGCGCACCGGCGTTGCAGTGGGTCAGAATGCGGGCGCGGTCGGGGATCAGGGCGTTGCCGAACCGGCCCAGGGCGCGGTTGATCCGCTCATCCTCCTCAGCCATGCCGATGGCCAGCTCCAGCAAGCCCTCCTTGAGGCGGGGGATGGGGGCGTCGCGGTGATCCAGGATGAAACGGCGAACCTTTTCCAGCGCCCAGAACAGGTTGACGGCGGTGGGGCGGGTGGCGGCCAGTTCCGCGCAGATCGCCTCCATCCGATCTCTGAAGCGGCCGAAATCGTCGACCTCCAGGCTGCGCGCCCCGAAGGCCGCCCCGAAGGTGGCGGCAACGCCGATGGCCGGCGCGCCGCGGATCACCATGGTGCGGATGGCCTCGGCGATGCCCCGGTAATCGTCGTAACTGCGCCACTCCTCCTTTCCGGGAAGGAGGCGCTGGTCGATCATCAGGCAGTGGCCGTTCTGGTAGAGGATCGGTTTGATGGACATTCTTTTAAAAAAGGACCGTGAGGCGGCTGTAAAAACTCAATCCCTCGACAGCTTCTGTTTCAGAAGATCGTTGACGGCCTGGGGGTTGGCCTTGCCTTTGGTGGCCTTCATCACCTGGCCGACGAAGAAGCCGAACACCTTCTCCTTGCCGGCCCGGTACTGGGCCGCCTGCTCGGGGTTGGCGGCGATAATGGCATCGATGGCCTGTTCGATGGCGCCGGTGTCGGTGACCTGCCGCAGCCCCTTGGCCTCAATGATCCGGTCGGCTTCCTCGCCGCTTTCCCACATCTCCTGGAAGACGGTTTTGGCGATTTTGCCCGAGATGGTGCCATCCTCGATGCGGCGGATCATCTCGGCCAGGTGTTGCGGCGGCAGCGGTGCTTCCGAAACGGGCAGGCCCGAATCGTTGAGGGCCCGGATGAAATCCCCCATGATCCAGTTGGCCGCCGCCTTGGGGCCGGCGCCGGCGCTGACCGTGGCCTCGAAGTAGCCGGCCAGCGCGGCCTCGGCCGCCAGCACCTCGGCGTCCTGGCGGGAGAGCAGAAAGGAACGGGTGAAGCGCTCGATCTTGGCGTCGGGGAGTTCGGGGAGTTCGGCGCGGACCGTATCGATCCATGCCTCCGAAACCAGCACCGGCACCAGGTCGGGGTCGGGGAAGTAGCGGTAGTCGTGGGCCTCCTCCTTGCCGCGCATGGAGCGGGTGAGGCCGGCGGCGCTGTCGAAGAGGCGGGTTTCCTGGACCACGGCGCCGCCCCCCTCGATGAGGTCGATCTGACGTTCGATCTCGTATTCGATGGCCTGTTTGACGAAGCGGAAGGAGTTGATGTTTTTCAGCTCGGCGCGGGTTCCCAGCTTCGTTTCCCCCCGCAACCGGACCGAGACGTTGGCGTCGCAGCGGAACGACCCCTCCTCCATGTTGCCGTCGCAGATGCCGAGGTAGACCACCGTCTGATGGAGCTTGCGCAGGTAGGCGACGGCCTCGTCCGCGCTCCGCAGGTCCGGTTCCGAGACGATTTCCAAAAGCGGCGTGCCGGCCCGGTTGAGATCGACCAGGGAACAGCCGGAGCCGTCGGCCGGATGCAGCAGCTTGCCGGCGTCCTCCTCCATATGGATGCGGGCGATGCCGATGGATTTCCGCTCTCCGCCTTCGGTTTCGATCTCCAGAAAGCCGCCGACGCAGATCGGCAGTTCGAACTGGGAGATCTGGTAGCCCTTGGGGAGGTCGGGATAGAAATAGTTCTTGCGGGCGAAGATGGAGCGGGGCGCGATGGCGCAATGGGTGGCGAGGCCGGCGCGGATCGCGAACTCGACCACTTTGCGGTTGAGGACCGGCAGCGCGCCGGGGAGCCCAAGGCAGACCGGGCAGGTCTGGGAATTGGGGGCGGCGCCGAAGGTGGTGGCGCAGGGGCAGAAGATCTTGGAGGCGGTGGCGAGCTGGGTATGGACTTCGAGCCCGATGACGGCTTCATAGCGGGATTTCATGGCAGTGAGGTTGCTCCCGAAAGCGAATCGCAAAAGGATGAACGGTTCATTGCGGGGCTTGGTTCCTGAGCCCGGCAGATTGTTCCAAGGCCCAGGCGGCGCGAAGGATGGTCTCCTCGGCGAAAGGTTTCCCGATCAACTGCATCCCGATCGGCAGCCCGGTTCCGGAGAATCCGCAGGGGAGGCTCAAGGCGCAGGTGCCGGCCAGATTGACGGAGATGGTGAAGATGTCCGAAAGGTACATCTGCAGGGGATCGGAGGTTTTTTCGCCGAGGGGGAAGGCCGGAGTCGGAGCCACCGGCGTCAGGATCGCGTCGGCCTGCTCAAAGGCGCGGCTGAAATCGTCCCGGATCAGGGTCCGCACCTTCTGCGCCTGGAGGTAGTAGGCGTCGTAGTAGCCCGAGGAGAGGGCGAAGGTGCCGAGCATGATGCGGCGTTTGACCTCGGCGCCGAACCCTTCGGCGCGGCTGTTTTTGAACATCTCCGTGAGGCCGCCGCCGCTGGCGGCGCGGTGCCCGAACCGGACCCCCTCGTAGCGGGCCAGGTTGCTGGAGGCCTCGGCGGTGGCGATCAGGTAGTAGCAGGCGACGGCGTAATCCGTGTGGGGAAGGGATACCTCGACGATTTCGGCCCCCAGATTCCGGTAGCTCTTTATGGCGCGCCGCAAAGAGGAATCGACATCGGGATCGAGGCCGGCGGTGAAATACTCCCGCGGGCAGCCGATGCGCAAGCCCCGGACGCCGTTTTTGAGCTGGGCTCGGTAATCGGGGACCGGCAGATCGACGGAGGTGGAATCCCTGCGGTCGTGGCCGGCGATGGCCTGGAGCAGCAGGGCGCAGTCTTCCACATCCCGCGCCAGCGGCCCGACCTGATCCAGAGAGGAGGCGAAGGCGATCACTCCGTAGCGGGAGACGCGCCCGTAGGTCGGCTTGAGACCGACCACACCGCAGTGAGAGGCGGGCTGGCGGATGGAACCGCCGGTGTCGGTGCCCAGGGCGCCGGCGGCCATCCGGGCGGCGACGGCGGCGGCCGAGCCCCCCGAAGAGCCCCCCGCCACCCTGGTCCGGTCCCAGGGGTTGCGGACCGGGCCGAA